>JACMOI010000142.1 GCA_014378105.1 Pseudopedobacter sp. | reverse complement strand
TGGAGAACAGTATAGTATTACTTTCACCCCTGAAGAAAAGAAACGATTCGCTGTTATTGAAAATTTTGGAGTTCCGATCGCTAATTTAAAGCAATTCATTGCTTTGGATAATACAGAAAGAATGAAAATCAATCAGCCAGGGATTCCTGCTGATTCTGGTGCGAATAACGAGCTTAAGCAATGGATATTACAAGCTAGATATGCTACCAAAGAACTACATAATGTAGATTTAAGATTTTCTATAAAGGGAGATTCAAAAGAGAAATATCCAGAGATCAGAAAAGTCATAAACATTTTGCAGGATCAAAATATTAACAAATTTAGTTTAATCACTTCGTTAGAAGCTAAGAATTAATAAAACAAGGATATGGCAGAATTAGATACCTCCGGCGGGGGTAATAAGAAAGGCGGGAAGAAAGTAAGAAGTAAGAAAATGTCGACCAGAGTAGATTTAACTGCAATGGTAGATTTGGCCTTTCTTTTGATTACCTTCTTCATGCTGACTACTACCCTAGCTAAACCTCAGGCGATGGATATGTTCATGCCTGATAAAAATGAGAAAAATCCTGATCAGCAGTTAGATGTTAAAGCATCACGAACAATGACTTTGCTTTTAGGATCAAATAACAAAATTGTGTGGTATATGGGTGTGGCAGGGGATAATCCACCAAATGTAGATAACTTTGGTAAAGATGGAATTAGAAAATCGTTTATCGAGGCTAATCAGAAAGTTGTTGCTACAACTGGTGATCCTAAAAAAGGATTGATGGTGATTATAAAGCCCACAGACAAGTCTAATTATAAGAATTTTGTTGACATACTTGATGAATTAAAAATAGCAGAAGTTCCATCTTATGGTATCGTACCTAAAATTGAACCTGCTGAGATTAATTTATTAAAAGATCAGGGTGCGTATCAATAAGGAATAACAACACCAAACAAACAGGTTTAATAAGAAACTAACTAATTAAAACAAAAACTCATGTCTAAACTGGACATCTTAAATCAGGACTGGATTGATATAGTTTTTAATGGTAGAAATAAAGATTATGGTGCTTATCAGCTCCGTAAAGAAAATAACAACACTACCAATAAAGCTGTAATAATCGGATGCTTACTGTTTTCAATAGCAATAGCGTGTCCTTTAATCATTAAATTTTTGTCAGGATTTGTTCCGGATACTAAGGATAAACTTAAGCAAACTGAGGTAGTGCTTGCATCACCACCACCAGTAGATAAGACTAAACCTATCCCTCCTCCTCCTGTAGAACCACCCCCACCAAAAGTGGATCAGGTGAAGTTTCCACCTCCGGTTGTAAAGCCAGATAATCAAGTGGTTGAAGAGCCACCAACGGTTGAGGAGCTTAAAAAAGCTGATCCCGGAGAAAAGACCATTAAAGGTGATCCTAATGCTGATATTGTTATCAATGCACCAAAGGGTGATGGTCCCGTTAATCAGGAAAAAACTGAGGATACCAACCAGATTTTTACTAACGTAGAAGTATTGCCTACTTTTCCTGGAGGTTTGGATGCTTTTGGTAAATTCTTGGGTAAAAACTTAAGATATCCACCAATTGCTCGTGACAATGGAATTCAAGGAAGAGTGTTCTGTAATTTCGTTGTAGAGAAAGACGGTTCCCTAACAGATATTAAAGTAGTTAGAGGAATTGGCGGCGGAGCAGATGAGGAAGCCGTAAGGGTTTTAAAAAGTTCTCCAAAATGGAATCCTGGGGTACAAAACGGTAGGAATGTTCGTGTATCTTATACTATTCCAATCTTCTTCCAACTTCAACAATAAGTCAGTTAATGGCATATCAAAAATTTAAAGACAGACAGAAATCGCCCACAAAGCGATTTCTGCTTATTTTAGGGGTAGTGATGCTTGCTCTTTATTTATTCTTGGGTTTAACAGTAATTTTTTGGGATAAATTCCCTTGGTTTTACGGAGTGAGTAACCTTTGGAAAATAGCTTTTGGATTATTATTAATTGTTTACTCTTTTTTCAGATTTATTAGATTAATTAATCATCAGAATGATTGAAAAGGTAAGATTAACCATTTATCTAATGATACTTGTATCAATTTTTGGTTTTGCTGCTTGTAACCAAGTTACAAAAAGCGGAAACGAAGTTGATCATGTTACTTATGGTCATGCTAAAATGTTGGTAGATGAATCTTTATACCCTATCGTTGATGATGAATATGAAATATTTTCTAAGAATTATAAAAGGGCAAAAATTGAGCTCATTTATAAACCCCAACAAGAGCTTTTAAAACTTTTTTTGGAAGATAGTATACAAGTAGCCATAATGCCTAGGACTTTAACTAAGGATGAGGCCAAATTTTATGAAGATCGTAAAGTAGTGATAAGGTCCACTAAATTTGCCATTGATGGGGTTGCCTTAATTACAGGTCAAACTGGGAAGGATACAACAATAACTTTAGAAGCGCTTAAATCTGCTTTGTCAGGAAAATCTCAAAAAAACAAAACATTTGTTTTTGATAATCCAAAATCTAGTACTGTTGAATACTTAATGAATCTTGCTGGCGTTAGTAAATTTCATGATAACATCTATGCATTAGAAACTAACAAAGAGGTAATTAAATATATTGTTGAACACCCAAATGCTATTGGTATTGTTAGTGTAGCTTGGTTAAAAAGACCTACACCCGATATTAGCAATGAAGTAGAAAAAGTTAAAATTATTGCTGTTCAGCAACCTGATGGAAGTTATCAAAAACCAACACAAAGTAATTTGAAAATTGGAAATTATGCTTTAATTAGAGAGTTATATTTAATAAATTGTCAAGGAAGAGCAGGATTAGGCACAGGTTTTGCCTCGTTCTTAGCAGGAGAATTAGGGCAAAGAATCATATTAAAGTCAGGATTAGCCCCAGATTCTCTTCCAGGTAGACAAATTAATATTAGAAATTAAAATTTTATTTTATAATTGAAATATGAACTTAAGTAGAAAAATAGCGATAGCAACAATGAGCGTCTTATTTGTAGCTTCTGTAGGGAAAGCGCAAAGTTTAGATGATGCACAAAAAGCGGTGACTGCGGAGCAGTACCAAAAGGCAAAAACAATGTTTAGCGAATTGGTGAAAGTTCAACCTACGCCTGAAAATTATTTTGGTTTTGGCGAACTTTACTTAACATTAAATAATCCAGATTCAGCTAAAATAGTTTTTGAAAAGGGAATAAAAGCAGATGAAAAATCCAAGTATATGATGAACTATATTGGATTAGGAACTGTAAATCTTTTTAACCATAAAGATGATGCTGCCAAAGCAAATTTTGAAAAGGCAACAGAAGACATGAGAAAAAAGGATTATGAGCAATACCTTTATATTGGTAAAGCTTATACCTATGAAGGTTCAAGAAATTTAAGTAAAGCATTCGAATGGTTTGCAAAGGCAGATGAATATGGAGAGAAAGATCCAAGGCTTCATGTTGCTGAAGGTAATGCTTACAAGTTCCAAAAGAAAAATAGTGAGGCTGTTAGAGAATATCAAAGAGCTTTGAGTTTAAAAGACAATTTATTAGCTGTTGAAGTTAATATCGGTGAAATTTGGACACAAGCATTTAATTTTGAATTGGCAGAATCAACTTTAAAAAGCGTGATTACTAAAGATCCTAATTTTGGTCCTGCTTACAGAGCATTAGCAGAAAACTATTATCGTTGGGCACCGACTTTACCAAATAGACAAGCAGAACTTTTAGGACAAGCTAAAATCAACTACTCAAAATATTTAGATTTAACTGATAGATCAACGGAGTCTCGTTATAGATATTTGATCTTCCTGTTTAACGCAAAAGATTATACTACTTTAGAAAAAGCTGCATCTGATTTTATTAGCTCTCCTGGTTTTAAGAAGGATTATATAGTAGCTAGAAGATTCCGCGGATATTCATCAATTGAAAATGGAAATAGTGAGGTAGGTATTGATGCTTTAAACAATTTCATTACCAATTCTTCTGTTGAGCATCCTATTATTGCAGATGATTATCTTTATTTAGGTAAAGCTTATGAAAATCAAAAGCAAGACTCTTTAGCAATATTAAGTTACGTTAAGGGCTATAGTTTAGACACAACTAACATAGAAGTTCTTAGAACAATTGCAAATAATTATAAGAGTAATAAAAAATATGGTAAGGCTGCCGATTTTTATGATAAGGTTGCTGGCTTGTCAAAAGAATCTTATCAAGATTGGTTTTATGCGGGCTACATGCGTTATTTTGCCTACGCAAATATGGTGTCTGCAAACTCTACTGATACTGCTTTAATGAAAAGTACACTTTTAAAATCAGATAGTGCTTTAACTTATGTTGCTGAGAAGACTAAAAATTTAGCAGCTTATTTATACAAAGCTAGAGTTGAATATTATTTAGATCCAGTAAATCAAAATGTAAAGGTAAAGGATGCATATGAAAAGGTGGTAGAGATAGTAACTGAAAAGCCTGTACCTTCTGCAGCGGAAAATAAATATTTAATAGAAGCTTATTCTTCATTAGGTGCTTTTTACATTAAGTCCGACAAGCCAAAAGCCAAGGAATATTTTGATAAAGCACTTTTTATTGATCCTGCTAATCAACAAGTGAAAGATGCATTAGCGGCCTTAAAAGCTTCTTAACCATAATCTCAAAATAGATTAAAACAAAAAAGGATGGCGCTTTGCCATCCTTTTTTGTTTTACGTTAATTCTTTTAATTTTTTATTTCTTGCTGAATGGCATTATAAAGCTCAGTCATTTTCTGAGTTCCAATAATGTAAGTCAAACCATCTCTATCTGTTAGCTTAATGGCATCTTTTCCACCGGCATAAAACCTAATCGTTCCATTTCTGTGGAGGTTATAAACTGGGTTATTTAGAAAGTAGGTGCTATAGTTCCCTTTTTCGATTTTAACGATACTGTTCAAATCAATTTTTACTAGGCGTGTAGTCCAGAGTCCATCTAAAATCACCGCTTTATTATTGACTATCGTTCTATAGTGTAAAAGGAAAAGCATCAAAACACTTATAAATAAAATACCACAGCCCACTAATAAGAGTAAATCACCGTTTCGTTCGCGGTTTTCTGTCCAGTAATAAGCTATAAAACAAAAAATAGCCATGACCATTCTAATGCTGATGAAGTTATAATCACGCCCAAGGTATTGCTTCTCGTGAAACGGGTATAGTTCTGTCATATCATTTTTTCTTCAATTCGAAGATAATTATTTTTTTGGTGTTTGATTTCACTTTAAATCGGTCATCGGCTCTAAAGCCGCAAACCCAAATAACTTTTCCATCTCCATTAAATAAAATGGGAATTTTCCTTTTTTGTGATATCGGAATTTTTTTGGCGATTAAATAATCACTAATCTTCTTTTCTCCTTTCATCCCGAAAGGAAAAAATCGATCTCCTTCTTGCCATCCTCTTAATTTTAAAGGATAAACTAAATCAGCAGCAGCCACATAAATTGAGGAGTCATTCAATCTTAAATCAGTAGGTAATTGGTTTAACTCAGCGATAGTAATTTCCCCATGATTTAAAATAATTGTGTTTTGGTTTTCCTGAATTTTTTGTTCTCTAATAAATTCATGCTGTTTAGTTGTTAAGATTAGGGTTTCTCTATCCAATAGTATCTGGTGAGTATTAGACAAGAAATTTTTACCTGAGGTTCCATTCAAACTAGCAATGATATTTTGTATGGTCGTAATGTTAAAATTGAAGGGCTTTAAAATTTCGAAAAGTAAAAATTTCTTTGGATTTAAACTTTCTAGGTCTTCTATTTTAATTTCGATATAATTATCCTGATGATGAAGTAAGCGATTTCTTAAAGATTCAATTTCTGTATTTAAAAAGTAATCAAGATCTGAAAAGTATTCTATATTTTTTCTGAACGTTTCTTCTAGCGAAGGATTCAGCTTCTTCATTTCCGGGATGATATCCAATCTGATTTTGTTTCGCATATATTTATTGGATTCATTAGAACTATCCTCAACGTATTGCAAATCATTTTCAATAGCCATTTCTTCTATCATAGCACTATTAAAACACATTAGAGGCCTTATAATGCCATCACGATAAGCTTTAATTCCATGTAAACCAGCAACACCTGTTCCCCTTATTAGATTTAGAATTGTTGTTTCCATCGCATCGCTTTGGTGGTGAGCAACAGCTATTCTTTGATAGTTAAAGTTAGATTTTATCTCCTCAAAAAATTGATAGCGTAAATCTCTGGCTGCCATTTGAATACTAATTTTATGCGCCCTGGCATAAACTTCGGTATCAAAAGATTTAGCATAAAAGTCAACATTTAGGGTAGCGGCTAAACTTTTTACGAATTGTTCGTCTCTATTTGATTCTTGACCACGTAAATTGAAATTACAGTGGGCAATTCCAAATGAAAATCCTGCAGCTGCAAAAAGTTGCGTCATAACCACCGAATCTTTACCCCCACTTACTGCCAGCAAAATTTTATCTTGCGGGACAAACAAGGATTGGGATTTGATAAAATCTTTAAACTGTTGTACAGGTAATAACATCAATCAAAATTAACCGTTTAAAATCGTTACCAAAAAAGTAATTTTACTGCGTGAGAAAATATATTCTGTTTCTTCTTATAAATATAGCAGCTTACTCGGCAATTGCGCAAGGAATTACTAGGATTGAGCTATTAAAATCTGATTCTTTTATAGGATTGAAACGTAATGGAGAGAATACCAACAAGGTAATTAATCCAATTTTTAGACAAGATAACGCGACTTTAACCTGTGATAGTGCTTATTTTTATTTAGAAAAAAACAATTTCGAAGCTTTTGGACATGTGCACATTAATCAGGCAGATACGGTTAATATTTATTCGGATCATTTAAACTATGATGGAAATACCAAGTTGGCCATTCTTAAAAATAACGTCAGACTTACGGATAATCAGGCTATTTTAACAACAAACGATTTGGATTATGATTTAGGAACCAAGATTGGTAGGTACTATAATGGCGGAAAAATCATAAATGATCAAAATACGTTAACAAGCCAAAATGGTTATTATTTTACTGGGTCTAAAGATGCCTATTTCAGGTATAAGGTAAATGTAAAATCTCCAGAGGTGTTGATAAAATCTGACACTTTAAAATATAATACACTGAGTAAAATTGCCTATTTCTTTGGTCCTACTCATATTTACGGAAAGACGGATACCCTTTATACCGAAAATGGCCAGTACAATACGTCTAACGACCAAGCTGCTTTTGGGAAGAAAAATTTATACACCCAAAACTCTAAAAGTTTAAAAGGAGATAGCCTTTTTTACGATGGAAAGTTAGGTTATGGAAGAGCAAAGAAAAATATTGTCTTTATTGATACTGCTCAAAAAGTTGAACTAAGAGGAGATTTAGGACTTTATAGGAAAAAGGACGAAAGTATTGAAGTCACAAAAAATGCCTATTTAGTTTTCGTTACTGAAAAGGATTCTACTAAAAAGGATAGTATTTGGATGACAGCTGATACTTTAAAAAGTAGAGTCTTGATGAAAATGGAACTTTATAAGATAAGGCATAAAGCTGAAATGATAAAAGACAGTTTAAATGCTGTGTTTGCTAAAACAGATACTTCAGGTTTGGTATTAAATAATTTTAAAGATGCTCTTAATCGAGATACTTTGCTTACTGATAGTTTGAAATTAAATGGGGTCAAAAAAAGTGAAAAACCTAAACTAAGCGAAGTCAAGAAAGCGGTTAAAAAAGATCTAAAAAGTAAACCGAAAGTCGCCCCAATTAGATTGATTGATAAGGATCCTTACCCTGCTTTGATTTTCGATAAATTGAAAATCTTAAAACCCAATTCCCTTGGAATAGGACTAGTTATACCTATCAAGAAAAAATCTACCTCATATTTTGCGCAAGATTTACCTCCAGATGCAATAGATACTGCGAAAATACGGGTGATTAGTGCTTACAGAAATGTTAAGATTTTTAAATCCGATCTTCAAGCAAAAGCTGATTCTGCATTTTTTAGTTATGGCGATTCTACCCTAAGAATTTATCAAAAGCCTATGGTTTGGGCAGAAGGAAGTCAACTTTCAGCCGATACGATGTATATCCAAATGAAGAATAAGAAAGTGGATAATATGGATTTGATTAAAAATGCAATAGTGGTAAATACAGGAAAAGACTCTTTAAAGTATAATCAAATAGCTGGAAAGATGATGAAGGGTTATTTCAGAAATGATAAGCTGGATGTGATTTTTGTGAATGGAAATGCAGAAAGTATTTATTTCCCAACAGATAGCTCATCAGAAAACGGAATGATGAGATCCATTGCGTCAAGAATGAGGATTAATTTCAGCAATGATAGTTTGACGCAAATTACGTTCATCAGAAAGCCTGAGCATAATTACTATCCTTTTGATAAAATTACGGAAGAGTTAAAGACCTTACCTAACTTTAATTGGAAGCCTAAGGAAAGACCAAAATCAAAAGAAGATATTATTCCGTCTTTAAGAAAAATAGCAATCCCTGCTAAAGAATTACCAAAGAAAAAGAATGAAATGAAACCCTCGTCAGACGATAAAACTAAAAAGTTGAAAGCAACATTTTCACCAAAAAAAGAGTAGTAATTTATATTGATTTAAGAAACTTAATAAGTTTAGCAACAGCTAAACCTCGGTGGCTAATTTTATTTTTTTCGCTTAAGTCCATCTCTGCAAAGGTGATGTGGTAACCAACTGGCTCAAAAATAGGATCGTAACCAAAACCTTCGTTACCACTTCTTTCGTTTCTTATTTTGCCGTTTACAATACCTTCGAAATGATGCTCCTTTCCATCTAAAATCAACGAAACAACAGTTCTAAATCTAGCGTTCCGATTTTCAAGACCATTTAATTTTTCTAAAACTAAGTCTATATTTTTCTCGAAATCTCTACTTCCAGAGTATCGAGCAGAAAAAACTCCTGGCTCATTATTTAAATATTCAATCTCTAAACCTGTATCATCGGCAAAGCAATCCGTTTGATAATGCTGAAATATATATTGACTCTTGATAGATGCATTTTCCTCTAAAGTCAATCCGGTTTCAGCAATATCTTCATTGCAGCCAATTTCGGAGAGGCTGATGATTTTAAATGAATCGCCGACCTTAGATTGTACTTCTTCTAATTTATGAAGATTGTTAGTGGCAAAAATGAGTTGATGGTTCATTAAAAGTTTTTAAGTTCCTCCCAAAAGACAGCTTTTTT
Source organism: Pseudopedobacter sp. (assembly GCA_014378105.1). GTDB lineage: Bacteria > Bacteroidota > Bacteroidia > Sphingobacteriales > Sphingobacteriaceae > Pseudopedobacter. Next base: position 12,347 of record JACMOI010000142.1, on the reverse strand, counting down.
AGTTTTATCGGCTTGTAATTTATGTAGGTCCCAAGTGCCTAAAATAGGAGTGCCTTTAAACATTGATTTCTTATTGGCTACAACTCCGCTAATTCCTAATATTTGAGGATTAATACCAAAAGTGATAATTTTATTACATGCGAAAAATTCTTTTAAACTATCATAATCAGGGTTTGCGATTTTTTCTAAGTTTAAAATAGCTACATCATTTAATTCTAACTTCTTAGCTACAAGAATTTTTAATAAAAAGCTAAGGTCGTTAGGTTGGAGAAAATTAGCAGATGCTTCTTTTACGATAATCAGAATGTACTTATTATTTTCACCTAAATAGTTAAAACCTTTTTCAACTTCTTCATTAACAGATTCAACCTCCTTATCTAGTTCTTTTGGCTCATCATTAGAAGTTTCTATAACTTTTGGTATATCTTTATCTTCTCTAACGCTATATATTTCCTCATTTATTAATAAACTCAGGGCAATAAAATCGTTAGATTGAAGAGGATTCATATCTGCAAAATAACCCATTTTTTGTTAAAAAAAGTTAAAGGATATCAATATTACGCGAAAAAGGCTTTACTTTCGTTGAATTCATGATGCAAAAGTACAGACTTTTATTTTCCATTTTTTTTCTCGGATTAGGATTGGTCTCTTGTAATAGTTTTAATCAAACAGAAGAACCTATTGCAAAGGCGTATGATAAGTATCTTTATCCCAAAGATTTAGAGGGTGTGGTTTCTAAAAACACACATGGTAATGATAGCCTTTCCGTTGTTAAAGCTTTTATAGACCAATGGTTGCATGAGCAAGTGATGCAACATCAGGCAGAGGAGAATGTGAATATTGATGACAAATACATACAAACTCAATTAGAAAATTATAAGAAGTCATTAATTAGGTTTCAATATGAGCAAGAGCTGATCAAGCAAAAACTAGATACGGTGGTTAGTGGTCGAGAAATCAAGGCTTTTTATGCCGCTAATCAAGATAATTTTCAGCTTAAAAAGCCTATATTAAAAGTTTCGTACATCAAATTACCTAAAGATGCGCCTAAAGTAAACATGGTTAAAAAACTTTTTACTTCTAGGAATATGAGAGATCAGGATTTGTTAGAAAAATATTGTTTTAAGTATTCGCCAACTTTTTCATTAATGGACACGATTTGGCATTATACAGACGAGTTGGAAAAAATATTTCCTATTTCTAAAATAGGTGAAAATAATTATGATAATTTGAATCGAATTTTTCAAATTTCTGAGAATAATACATTATATCTCATAATTTTGCGAGATTCAAAGTTTAGAGACAGTTTATCTCCTTTGGGATTTGAAAAAGAAAATATAAAAAATCTGATTTTAAATCAGAGGAAATTGGCTCTTATCAACAGCATGGAAATGTCTGTTTTTAACGAGGCACAAAAAAATAATGAATTAGAAATATACGATAAATGAAAAGAATTTTAGTTTTAGTGGGGCTTATATTTTCTGCTGCTAGCAGCATTTTTGCTCAAGAGAAAGTGGTAGAGAAAGTAGTTGCAGTTGTGGGAGACAATATCATATTAAAATCAGAAATTGATCAACAATATGCTCAATATTTGATTCAAGGTAATAAACCAGATGAAAATATCAAGTGTAGTGTTCTGCAAAGTATGTTAAGTCAAAAACTATTAACGCAGCAAGCGGTTTTAGATTCAATTACGGTTAATGATGAAGATATTGATGGTGAGGTAAATAGAAGAATGCGTATGATGGTGTCGAGAGCTGGAGGCCAAGATAAGTTAGAAGGATTTTTAGGTAAATCATTAATTCAATACAAAGATGAGATCCGTTCTGATATTAAAGAGATATTGGTTGCCCAAAAAATGCAAGCAAAAATTACAGAAAAAGTTGAAGTCACTCCATTAGAGGTTGAGCGTTTTTTTAAGACTTTCCCAAAGGATTCTTTACCTGAATATAATACAGAAGTTGAAGTAGGTGAAATCGTAGTTTATCCAGAGCTTACAAAAAAGGAGAAAGAATACTATAAGGATAAAGCCGAATCTTTAAGATTAAGAGTAAAAGCTGGAGAAAGCTTCTCTACATTAGCCAGATTGTACTCTCAAGATCCAGGATCAGCGAAGGAAGGCGGAGAATTACCGTCTTTTGATAGACAAACTATGGCAAAGGAATTTACTTCATGGGCTTTCAAACTAAAACAAGGAGAAATCTCCCCAGTTTTTGAGACTGAATTCGGATTCCATTTTCTTGAAGTTTTAGATAGAAGAGGAGAACAGGTACGAGTAAGACATATTTTGATTATTCCAGAGAATACACAAGCTTCTTTAGACAGAGCACAAGTAAAGATTGATTCTGTTTATAAAAAAGTGAAGGATGGTAAAATGGATTTCTCTACAGCAGCATCATTACATTCTGATAATAATGACACTAAATATAATGGTGGTATGATGTTAGATGCGGAAAATGTTTCGCAAAGAACAACTCATATCCCAACTGATAAATTGGATCCTAAAATTTTCTTAACGGTTGATACTATGAAAGTGGGATCTTATTCTAATCCAAAATTGTTTACGGATGCCAGGGGAAAAACAGGGTATAGATTCTTGTATCTTAAATCAAAAGTTCCTCCACATAGCGCAAATTTAGCGCAGGATTTACCTAAGATTAAAGATGCTGCTTATGAAGATAAAATAAATAAAACGGTGAGTAAGTGGTTCGAGAAAAAAAGAAAAGCCACGTACATTAAAATTGATAAGGATTACTACAACTGTAATATTTTAAAAGATTGGATCACAAAGCCAGAGGTAGCATCGAATAAGTAAATATGAAATACCAATCAGAAGTTGAGGCTGTTGATGCTTTAAGTGCCGCTTATCAAGAAATTAAAAAGGAAATTGCTCAGGTAATAGTTGGACAAGATGATGTCGTAAAATCTGTTTTAATTTCAATTTTCAGTAATGGGCATTGTCTTTTGGTTGGGGTACCAGGTTTGGCAAAGACTTTATTGGTGCAAACTGTTGCCAGTGTTTTAGACCTCTCCTTTAATAGGATTCAATTTACGCCAGATTTAATGCCTTCTGATATTATTGGAAGTGAGATTTTAGGTGATGATAGGAATTTCAAATTTATAAAGGGACCGGTTTTTTCAAACATCATCTTGGCAGATGAAATTAACCGTACGCCACCAAAAACGCAAGCCGCACTTTTAGAAGCTATGCAAGAAAAATCAGTGACGACTGCCGGAGTAACTCATGTTTTACCAAAGCCTTTTTTCGTGTTGGCAACCCAAAATCCAATTGAGCAGGAAGGAACTTATCCTTTGCCTGAGGCTCAATTAGATCGTTTCATGTTTAATGTGTCTTTAACCTATCCAACTTTTGAACAAGAGTTGGATATTGTTAAAAATACAACAGGGAACAAGGTGGCACAGCTAAAGCGGATTTTGAATACAGAACAGATTGTATATTTTCAACAATTAATTAGGCAAATCCCAGTTGCTGAACATGTTTTGGAGTATGCGGTTAAATTGGCCTCTAAAACTCGCCCGCAAACAGAGTTAGCAACTCCTGAGGTAAATAAATATTTAAGTTGGGGAGCAGGCCCAAGAGCTTCTCAATATTTGGTCATTGGTGCAAAGTGTCATGCAGCAATTTTAGGTAAATACTCACCAGACATAGAAGATGTACAAGCCGTAGCACAAGCTATTTTGCAGCACAGGATGGTTAGAAATTATAAAGCAGAAGCAGAAGGAATTAGTACCCAACAAATCATCAAAGATTTATTCTGAGACAATTTCAACATCGCTCATAAAGGCTGTTTTTTCTGAATCGGCATACATGCCATAAGCATCAACAATCAACCCTTTTGAGCCGTCATCACAAGAAATCGCATAAAGAATCGAACTATCATCAGGGCTAGTCATTCCCTCAAATCTATGGATTTCGACTACTTTTAGCTGATGGGCCTTAAATTCTCCATTATTCTGTTGATTTACTAAATGCGCATTCTTAAAATCGAATTCGTAAGTAAATCCTTTTTCTTTTAAACCATTCATGGCTTCAGAAAGTGTTTCGTAATTTTGATTGTGAACTTCCATAACTTTTGTTTTATAAATTACTGCAAATTTTATACCTGAAAAGTATGATTTTTTAAGATGCCGGAATGTAAACATCTAAAATTATATTCCACTTCATGGTTTCACTAATTTTCCAGATACGTATATAGTTGTAAGATTTACCCGATATGGAAGCCTTTCCGTAAGTATAAGCCAAATCACCACTAAATGCTCTATCCGTAAACGTAGGTTCGGTTTCTATGTCTAAACGATGATTTTTTAAAAATGTTAAAGCGTTTTCTTTACCTATAATGGGTAGATAACCTGGATAGTACAACCGAACCTGTGAATCATAAAATTCATTAAAATTGGTAATACCTGAATTGTAGAGCGCTTTCCCTAATAATAAATCAGTACTAAAGACAATGTCTTCACGCATTTGAATTTTTTTAGGTCCTAGTAAGTGAGTGAATTTTCTGTCTTTAGGATCTAAATATTCATATTTTAAATCTTCAGTAGGCTTGGGATGCGAAATACCACCATCTAAAACTAATTTCCATTTATTTTTATCATCAGATCGCCAAATAGACAAGTAATGTCCAAAGTAGAATTCACCATTTTTGCTATAAGTATAAGGGCCAGTTGTAAAGCCAAAATCTCCATTTTTAGCAATCATTGCATATTCAGGTTTCCAATTTAGGCTTGCATCAGCAGCATCTTTTTTATCATAAAATTTTCTAGCCTCAATTGGGGTGGGTCTAAAAACAATGGAGTTTTTAGACAATACTTTTAGAAAGCCTTTATTTATTCCATCATTCTTTACTAAATAGTTAAAGTATTCTTCGGTATTAACTAGTGACCTTACAGTTCCATCACTTGTTTGTGAGAAGCAATTTAATCCCACAAAAAGAAATAAAACTAAAATTGTAATATATTTCATGATTATTAGTTTCCTTTCTAAAGTAACACCAAAATATTTATCTTCATGTTTTAAAGTTAATATTTTTATGAAAAAGCTACACACTACCATTTTAATTTTACTCGTTAGTTTCGGTTTCGCAAATGCTCAATACCTTCAAGATGTTCAGGGTAGGCCGATAATGGAAATTTCGTATACTGATATTAAAGGGACACCTTTTTTGTTTAGTGATTGGGTTAGTGGAGTTGTAATTTTAGGAAATGGAGATACCTTTAGTGATGTTCCTTTAAAGTATAATGTTTTTGATGAGAAGCTTTACTTCAAAAACCCAAAGAAGGATGAGCTTTTAGAATTTGTACAACCTTTAAAATCCTTTAAATTTAATGAATTAAAAGGTGCAGGAGTTTTTTCAAAAGGCTTTCCAGCGATTGATAAGTTTAATTCTGAAACCTTTTATGACGTTTTGTTTGATGGAAAAGTAAAACTGTTAAATAAGCAATACAAGACACTTTTGGAAGTTAGGCCCTATAATTCGGCAACTATTGAGAAAAGTTTTGTCGATCATAATGATTATTATTTAGTTAAAGGGAGCAAAATCGAGAGAATCAGAAATTCGAAAAAAGATTTTTTAGATATTTTCTCTGATAAGTCAGCACAGATTGAAGTGTTTATAAAGAATGAGAAAATTGACTTTAAGAATAATGATGATTTGGTAAAAGTATTTAACTATTATGACTCTTTATAAGATTGATAAACTCAAATAAGACAAAAAAGCTTTCTGATATTCAGGAAGCTTTTTTGTTCACTATATTTTTGACCAACTTGAGCCTTCTTTTCCGTCTTTTACTTGGAAACCAATATTGTTTAAGCCAATTCTTATTTTATCCGAAGTGGCATAGTCTTTATTTTGTTTGGCCTCATTTCTTATTTTTAATATAAAATCCATCACAGGTGAAACATCATTTTGCGCTTGTAAATCATCTGTTAAACCTAAAACATCAGCAACCAAATTCTTAATGAGTGATTTTAAATCGTTTAAATCTTTTTGATTGATTTTAGTTTTTCTATCATAGATAGAGTTAATAATTCTTGCCACGTCAAAAAGTTCTGCAATTAAAACAGGAGTGTTAAAGTCATCATCCATTGCGGCTGCAAACTTTTGTTCGAGATCATTTACGTTAATATCAGAACTATCGGAAACTTTAAGTTTGTCAAATAAACCAATAGCACTCATTAATCTTTTAAATCCTTTTTCACTAGCATCTAAAGCTTCATTAGAAAAATCTAATGTGCTACGATAATGCGCTTGCAACATAAAAAAGCGAACAACCATTGGACTGTAGCCTTTATGCAACAATGGATGATTACCTGTAAAAAGCTCGTGAGGTAAAAAGCTATTTCCTAAAGATTTAGACATTTTTTGTCCATTTACCGTCAACATATTGGTGTGTATCCAATAATTTGCAGGCTGTTTACCACATGCAGCTATATTTTGTGCAATCTCATTGGTATGATGAGTTGGTGCTAAATCCATTCCACCTCCGTGAATATCAAATTGCTCTCCCAAATACTTATTGCTCATTGCCGAACACTCTAAATGCCAACCTGGAAAACCCATTCCCCATGGCGATGGCCATTGCATGAGGTGCTCAGGTTTTGCGTTTATCCAAAGTGCAAAATCTAAGGCTCCTCTTTTTTCATTTTGCCCGCCTAAATCGCGAGTATTATTTAATAAATCTTCGAGTTTACGATTGTTTAGAATACCATAATTTTCGGTTTTATTATATTTTTCTACGTCAAAATAAATCGTTCCATTTACTTCATATCCAAAGCCTGATGATAAAATGGTTTTCACCATTTCTATTTGCTCGATGATATGACCTGTGGCAGTGGGTTCAATACTTGGAGGTAATGCATTAAATATTTTCATTACTTCATGAAAATCAGTCGAATATTTTTGAACAATTTCCATCGGCTCCAAAGCAGATAATTTGGCTTTTTTTGAAATTTTATCTTCACCAACATCTCCATCGCTTTCTAAATGGCCAGCATCCGTTATATTTCTTACATACCTCACTTTATAACCCAAATAGGTTAGGTATCTAAAAATCACATCAAACGAAATGAAGGTACGGCAATTGCCCAGATGCACATCACTATAAACAGTAGGTCCACAAACATACATCCCAACAAAAGGTGGATTAATTGCTTTGAAAGGTTCTTTTTTACGATTTAAGGTATTGTATATATTTAGCTGATGTTGCATTGCGCAAATTACGAAATTTGTATATGAGAATTGTTATTTAGATAAGGTGACGTTGCATCTTACCGGATAATGGTCAGAATAATCTTTTTTAATGATTTTATAGGCTTTAAAATCAAATTGCTTAGAGGATAAAATATAATCTATTTGGAAATTTGGAAACTCTCCGTTATAAGTAATAGCTAAGCCGCTTCCTTTTTCTTTAAACCCATTTTTTAAATTTTTGGAAATCTGAGAAACGGTATAAGAAACTGGAGTATCATTAAAATCGCCCATGACTAAATAAGGTGTGGTACATTTGTCCATTTCGGCTTTTAGAACTTTTACTTGATTACTCCTTCTTATGAAAGCGTCACGCAATTTTCTAACTATTCTTTTAGAAGATTGTACATCTTTACCTGAGTTAATGTCGCTTTTTACCTCATTTAAGAAATGATAATCTTCGGGTGCAAATGATATGGACGCTAGGTGTACTACAAAAACTCTGAAAACTGTATTTTCTTTTTTTACATCCACCCAAATCCCCCTATTGCCTGCTTTTGGTACTTCGAAGGCAATATCTCCACTTTTAATTATTGGATATTTACTAAAGAAAGCAACTCCATTTGATTCATAATCATTATCAACTGTTTTACTGTAATAATAAAACTTGGTATCTAAGTCTTTTAAAATAGAATCTTTAAAATCATATCTCCCTTTTTTACGTGTAAAAAATTCTTGAAAACCTACAATATCGGGCTGTTCGGTATTAATGATTTTTAACGCATTTGTTTTGGTGACGGTATCTAATTCATCCCCGAACTTCTTAAAAGAATGAACATTCCAAGTCATCACTTTAATGGTATTGCTATCGACCCGAAAATCACTTTCGCTTTTAAAGCGAAAGGCAAATGTTCGCTGAATAAAACCAAAACCTATTAGAATGGCAATTAAGGACAATAAAGCAGTCCATTTTTTACAATAAAGCCAAAAGATTAAAAACAACAGATTGGCAAGCAAAATGAATGGATAAGCTAGGCCAAAAAGTGTGAAATACCAAAATTCGGCTGGATCAGTTAAAGTAGCAGCATAACTCAATAAAAGAGAAATAATAGCTAAATAATTGAAAAAAAGAATGATTTTGTGCCAAAAATTGGTCTTATTTTTTCTCATCGTTTTTGCTGGCATTAAACAAAATTTCTTTCTCTCTCTTGGTTAATTTATCATAGCCTGATTTTGATATTTTATCCAAAATTTCGTCTACGGCAACTTGATTTGGAGTTTCATTCTTAGGTATTGATGCTTTGTTTGGATTCTTTGAAACTACTTTTAGTTTAGATTGAGGTTTAAATAAATCTTCAAAAGGTTTGCTCCAATCGGCTCCTCTTTGTAACGACTTAATAAAGAAGAATCCAAAAATTGCTCCACCAAGGTGGGATAAATAACCACCAGAGTTTGGTCCAACTATACTTATGATGTCAATAACCAAATAAACTATAGCTATCCATTTTAATTTAACGGGGCCAATTAATAATAGAGAAATAGTATAATCTGGCAATAATACAGCAGTTGCTATAATGACGGCAGTTACTCCTGCAGATGCTCCCACAATACTTGACAATTCAACTGAATTTGAATATGCCGGGAATAAGTTATAACAAATGATGTAAAATAATGCTCCGGCAATTCCACCACCCAAAAATATAAAAGTGAACTTTTTGCCGTTGATAAAATCCTCTAAAATCCTACCTATCCAGTATAGCCATAACATATTGAACAAAATATGTAAAAAACCATCATGAAAGAAAATGTAAGTAAATGGAGTCCAAAATCTAAATAAGAGCTTTGGTAAATAGGTTGGAGCAGCAAAATAATCGCGAATGATTGGCTCAATAAAGTTTGGCTGAGCAAATAGAAAGCAAAAAACTCCAATAATGGCAGTGAATAAAAAAATCAAAACATTAATCCCAATGAACATGGTAACCCTACTTCCAGAATGGAATACTTTCATTTTCAATTCATCGTACATACTCATAAGACTAATTTATAAATATTTTAAAACTTTTTTAGTATTGGCTCGGTCGTTTTATATCCCAAACTTTGATTAAAATAAAACCAATTAGCATCCCTCCTAAGTGGGCAAAGTGAGCAACGTTATCACCAGGGTTATTCGCAACGCCGTTATATAGTTCAAACAAACCGTATAATATGACTAAGTATTTAGCCTTCATCGGGATGAAAAAGTAGATATAGATTAATGTATTAGGAAAGAACATTCCAAAAGCCAGCAGTAAACCAAATACGGCTCCAGATGCTCCTAAAACTGAAGAATCAAGTCTAATATTTAAATATTCTTTCACAATGTTTTTAGACGCCCCAACAGCCTCTGTAGAATTAGGATTTTGTTGCCATAAAGTTAACAATCTGTTGAAATCTGGACGATAACCTTCACTTACATCATTTTGAATAAATGATTCAAATTGGCTTATCGAAGGCTGTGCCTCATACATTTCGGCATGTTTTTGTATGGGGTTAGTTTGTAAGAAAAGAACCCCCATATAAAGTATAGATGCACCAATTCCTGATAACAGATAGTAATTTAAGAACTTTTTTGAACCCATAAAATTCTCTAGAATGGAACCAAACATCCATAAGGCAAACATATTGGAAAATATATGACCCACACTTCCATGCATGAATAAATGCGTAATCAATTGCCAAATTCTAAACTTCGGGGAAGCAAAATAGAATAAAGCTAAATGTTCTGTAAGATCAAAACCCATACTGTTTTGAAAAACATAGGTAGCCAAAAAAAATATCCCGTTAATAATCAATAAATTTTTAACTACTGGAGGAAAAAGGGTGTTCCCAAGGGGACGAAATTCTTTCATATCTTGTATCTAAAGCTTTGCAAATCGCTCTGCTAATTCTTCTAAAGTGATCTTAATAATAATTTGTTTCCCGTTAATTGCCATATTAGGCATTTGACAGGCGAAAAGCTGATCAATCAAATCATTCATCTCTTCGGTCTCTAATGTTGTGCCAGCTTTAATGGCCGAGTTTTTCGCTAGCGTTCTCGCTAAATTATCACGTTTATCTAACTTTAATATGCTATGGTTGTTTTTAAAACCTTCTATCAATTCCTCTAGTATAGTAGCTAAATCATTGTTTTCGGGGATATCTGCAGGCACTCCTTCAATGACTAAAGTGTTTTTACCAAAATCTCTAATCTGGAATCCCAAAGCCTGAAAATCTGGCAGTAACTCATTGGCTAAAGCAAAATCAGTAGTATTTAAAGTAACTGTTTGCGGGAACAAACTTTGCTGGCTAACACCTTTATTCTGTTCTAATTGAACCAAGAATTTTTCATATAAAACACGTTCATGAGCCGCTTGCTGGTCTACCAACATAAAACCAGATTTGATTTGCGTGATGATATATTTTTGATGCAATTGGAAAACTTGCCTGCCACTTAAATTTTCCAGCGCTCCTTCATTAATCGAAATATTTTTGCCAGAGTTAAGTGAAAAGCTTTGTTGCTCATCCTCTCTTTTAGATGCAATTTCATATAAAGTATCCCAATTAGTTGGAATACCTCGTTTCTCTTCTAAATTTCTTAAAAATGGAATTTCTTTAGAAGATAATTTCCGTTCTTCTTGAAAAGGATTAAAGCTTGGATTGAACTTGATGGATGGTGGCGTAATTTGATTAAATGGTTTATCTGTAATCATGCCTTGAAAAGCCGTTTCTTGATTAAAATCTAAAGTAGGTGTGATGTTGTACCTTCCTAAGGAACGTTTTACAGCCGAGCGGATAATTGCATAAATGGCTTTTTCATCCTGATATTTAATCTCGGTTTTGGTAGGATGAACATTGATATCAATTTTTGCAGGATCAATCTCAATAAATAAAACATACAGCGGAAAGCAATCATCAGGCAAAAGCTGATCGTAAGCAATCATTACCGCATGGTTGAGGTAACCATCTTTAATAAAACGGTTATTCACAAAAAAGAACTGATCTCCACGGGTTTTCTTTGCAAAAGCGGGCTTTCCTATAAATCCTTTGACCTGGATAATGCTAGTTTGCTCCTCCAGAGGCACCAGTTTTTCATTATAATTATTCCCTAACAAATGTACAATGCGTTGCTTTAACTGCACAATAGGTAAATGAAATACCTCCTGTCCATCATGATGTAGCGTGAAAAATATTTCGGGATGGGCTAAAGCTACTCTTTGAAATTCGTCAATGATATGACGCATCTCTACCGGATTACTTTTTAAAAAGTTTCTTCTTGCGGGGATGTTATAAAACAGATTTTTTACGCTAATGGTTGTCCCTGAATTTCCTGCACAGGCTTCCTGATTAATAACTTGTGAAGCTTCAATTTGGATTAAAGTTCCCAGCTCATCTTCGTACCTTTTGGTTTTTAATTCTACTTGCGAAATTGCAGCGATTGATGCCATGGCTTCGCCTCTAAAGCCCATGGTTCTGATGGCGAAAAGATCTTCGGCTTTGTTGATTTTTGAAGTAGCATGTCGTTCAAAACACATCCGGGCATCGGTTGTGCTCATTCCACAGCCATTATCTGTTACTTGGATCAATGATTTTCCAGCATCCTTGATAATCAACTGAATTTTATCAGCTCCAGCATCCAAGGCATTTTCCAATAATTCTTTAACGGCTGAGGCGGGTCTTTGTACCACTTCTCCCGCAGCAATTTGGTTGGCAACGGAGTCGGGTAAAAGTTTAATGATATCTGGCATGAGGCACAAAAATAAACAAAATTTTGACCTCGTTTTTTGTGATTACTGTAAATTTCGAAAAGATTGTAATCTAGTGTAAGTATTAGAGTTTAAAGCATGTCAAATTAAGACTAATTGAGTTTTTTATGTCTTCATAATTTACTCATCTAATAACTCTTAGATTTAATAATGCAATTAAAAAAGGATCAAGGTATTTTGATGAAAAATTGAAATATTGGCAATCATCTAAATCTATTGTTGAGTTATTTTTAAATCGACTGGTGTCAAAATAAGCTTAGTTATGATCATATTAATCATTTATCTCACAGTAAAACTGAGTTCTTCTTTCTCAAAAAGTGCTCCTAAAAGTAATATTCCAACTTAGGATATTTAC
>JACMOI010000001.1 GCA_014378105.1 Pseudopedobacter sp. | reverse complement strand
TTATTTCCATTGAAACTGTTAAAACTCACCGTAAAAATATACTAATCAAGTTGGGTAATCAAAATGTTTGCGAGCTTACCAACTTTGATGTCTTTTTTTAACACCATAAAACTTAGAAACAAAAAAGGGAAGCCAATTGGCTTCCCTTTTTTGTTATTATTCAAATACATACTCAGTATTTTAACTGTATTTAAGATTACTAAATTGCGTGGTTTAACGGTATTAATTTTAGTTTATTGACTGAATCTTTCTATTCTAGAAACGAGAAATTAGTCTAAACTAAAATCATAAAAATATGAAGACTAAAATCTTATTATTTGCAACAGTCATTATAATGGCTTTTGTAGGATGCTCAAAAGATGCCGATGATTCTGCTAACTCATCAGCCGGATTCAAGGGAAATGAAATTAACGGAACTTGGAAAGAAACCAAAAGTGGATTTATTGTTAAAATTTCTGGTGTATCTGGTTCAGCATTAGGAAATGGAGTTGTATTGGCTACCGGAACAGCATTCCCCGCTGGAGCTAAAGGTGGTACCTGCATGAAAGAAGTTGAGCATATATCAGGAGGCTATTGGAATGCCTATTATTACAATTACTTTGATAACGGGACTTGGAAGCAATCAGGAGTTATTGGTATGGCTATGAATGATGCTGGGAAAGAATTTAAAATTGGTTCCGCAGTTTATGTCAAACAGCCATAAGCCAATGCTTATTAAGTTAATTATCAAATTTCGCAAATAATTAAAACTTAGAAACAAAAAAGGGAAGCCAATTGGCTTCCCTTTTTTGCTATTTAGACACGTTGACTATTCCACCTTTTTTACTGTCCACTTTGATGGTATATTTTCCTCCTACATCAACAATCCAACGAACCATTACTTGTCTTATTCTTGAGATATTATCCACCTTCATATTGGCTGGATGAACTTTCTGTTCCGTTGCGATATTTAAATAATTGTCACCAACCATCAATCCTGCTAAAGAAATAATATCAGGTGTTTCGATGTGGTATTTTAAATCCTATGAAGCATGTGTAAGGATCATCCTTAAATTACTAATGGTTGCAGTTACCTGCTTTAAACCACCGCTTAAATCCTTCACCTCAATATCTCTAATTTTGGGGTTTGACACACATGGTAAATGGTAAATACCATGTTACGGTGTGCATCAGATTCTAATAAAAATCCAGGATGTACACGACCGTAGTTTTTCTTAAAACTACCAATCTCAATATCCCCATATTGCGGATGTTTAAATGGTTTCCAAACTACAAAGGCATCTTTAAACAATAAATCTTTATCGAATTTATAAAATGATGTTTCCACGGAATTTTGTTTCTAATCCCGATAGTAGCGATATCATTTTTTATGCGCCCTTCGACTCCGCTTAGGGTGACAAAAAAAATTTAACGCCAGCCTGCCGGACTGGCAGGAATAGCGGGCACTACAATTGCCGAAATGTGATGACCTTGTATTTTTAATTTTTATCTTTTTAGGACAACCCGAGGGTTATCCCTACTTTAATTCTGTTTCAAACAATTTATAAATCCGGGAATACTCATCTCGCCAGCTGGTCGGTTGTACAAAACCGTGATCCTCTACCGGAAAAACCGCCAGTTCCCAATTGCTTTTTTTAAGCTCAATTAATTTTTGAGCTAATCTAACGATTTCTTGAAAATGTACATTTTCATCTACCATGCCATGGCACATTAACAAATGACCTTTTAACCCTGCTGCAAAATTAATTGGAGAACTTTGTTGATATGCTTTTTCATCATTATAAGGCTCGTTTAAAATGTTTGAGGTATAGCCATGATTATAATGCGCCCAATCGGTTACAGAACGTAAACCTGCCCCAGCAGCGAAAATATCAGGCTCGTTAAACATAGCCATTAAGGTAATGAAACCGCCATAGGAGCCCCCGTAAATTCCTATATGCTTGGGGTTAACACCGTATTTATCGACCAATAATTTGGCGCCATCAACCTGATCGGTTAAATCTTTTCCGCCCATGTGGCGATAAATACCTGTTCTAAAATCACGGCCATAGCCAGAACTGCCTGTATAATCAATATCTAATACGGTATAACCTTGATCAGCCAATAAATTATGGAACATATATTCTCTAAAATAGGAGCTCCACTCAAAATGTACGTTTTGTAAATAACCAGCTCCGTGTACGAAAATCACTGCCGGTTTGGATGCATCAGGGTTTGCCGATTGGTATAACCTTGCATAAACCTTAGTCCCATAACGATTATTAAAAGTAATCATCTTTGGATCTCTCCAGTTGTAGGATTCAAATTCTTTGGTGGTAGAATGGGTGATTTCTATAGGTTTTGCTCCAACTTTATTAGGTTGCAAATACAGTTCCCATGGCTTATTAGAATAGCTATACAAATCAGCTAAATATTTTTCATCAGGAGAAAGACTCACATCATTACCGCCTTTCATGCTGGTTAACTTGCTAATTTCACCACTGCTTAAACTTACTTTATAATAATGCTTTATTCCCGGATGCTCCATATTTGCAGTAAAATAAAAGCTCTTTTTATCATTGGATAAATCCAATGATTGCACTTCCCAATTACCTGAAGTCAATTGCTTTTCATCCTTTGAGTTCACATCAACAGCATAAATATGCGAATAGCCTGAGGCCTCACTTTGAAAATAAATATGGTTTTGATCAATCCAACCTAAATTACCTCCACCATAAGAACCGCCAATTCCCGGACCAGCAATCCAAGCATCATCATGTTGGCGGTCTAATAAAGATAATGTTCCGTCGGCAGCATTTAATAGCATGATCCAACGGTCTTTATTATCCTGAGCATTAACAGAAACTACCGCTTTGCTTCCATCCTCATTCCAAACTGGGTTGCTCACATTTACCGCCCTATCTTCATTTTTCTTCTGCATATCGGCCTGTTTTTTTGGATAGTCCTTTAGATAGTCAGGTATATCTTTAATTCCTGGCATTTCAGAAGTTTTTACTGCGTATGAAGTGTCTCTGCTTAAATTATATATAAAAGAGGTCATGATAGATTGCGGTGCTCCTACTTTAGTTCTGCCATTTATGTCTGTAGTAAAACCAGATGCATCCAAGAAATTAGGGACTTCTGTTGCTTTACCATCCGCTCTTTTTATCAAACGGTAAGTGATGAATTTTCCATCAGGACTTAATCCTAAACCATTTACAAAAGCATCATCAATATCGATTTCTTTTGGACGCTTAGCTTCGCGAAATTTCGCCTCGATTTTATTTTCCTTTTCTTCAGCATCTTCTTTTTTAACTATGTCGAAAAGTGCTAATTGCTCACTCTTTAGCCATTTTTCCTGGTCATTTAATTTAGGCTCGGGTCTTTTCTTACTTCGGGTAAAGTTGGTTAATTGAAGGAGTTCTCCGTTTACTAAAGACTGTTCATATAAATTATCACCGCGTTGGTAAACAATGGCTGTTTCATTTTCGGCAAAATCCGAGCTGCTTTCTCTATCGGTAGTATTAGTGAGTTGTTTTGATTTTCCTAATTTGACATCCAACAAAAAGACATCTCCATTTTTTTCATAAAGCTTTTTCGTTTTGGCTTTATTTAGCGTCCCTCTGAAAGAGGGTAAAGTCAACTCATCTTCTTTACTCAGTTTTTGGGGTTTGCTATTTGAAGTGGTGATGTAATACCACGAGCTTTTACTCGTTCCTTCTGGGTTCCATTGAAAATAAATGGTTTTGCTATCTGCGCTCCATTGAATGTTAGATGGAGATGTTCCCATCCAAACGGGATCTCGCATAATTTTGTCAACAGTTAATTTCCCTAATTCCTGTGCATTTGCAATACTCAAACCTCCTAAAAGGAAGGTCATCAATAAATATCTTTTCATTTTTTATCTAATCGTTTGTCCAAAGAAAACAGCATTCATAAACAACTTACTGGTACCAAACCAAAAGGCTCTAAAATTTGGATTATCTGAAAAAGAAATCACTTCGCCTCTACCAAAGCTACTGCAAATGATTGCCGCCGTACCTTTCAACATTTTCTCGTTCGCAGGCGAGATATAGCCTGCCAATAAAGGTTTTGAAGTATAAGCTAAAGGAGTGGCAAATGGATCACTAGGCTTTTCAAACATTCCTGTTCCTTCTCTAAAAACCGGAATTTCTGAAGTCGTAATTCCATAAGCAATTGGATGCGTATTGTCTACTCGACAATTAAAAATCGCACCTGGAATATATTGCGCTCTAGCTACTTCTTGCTGTGTATCGTAATTTCTAAAAGCTACTGAATCGACATTTTTAATAGTTTTGTATTTGATGTTAATCAATCCGTTTGCGATAGCCCAACGGTTGGCATCGCCTTGAGCAATTAAAGTTCCGCCAGCTTTTACAAACCTTTTAATTTCATCAATGCCGCTTTGAGAAATAGAGCTGTATCTACCATCAGACATGATGATGACATTATATTTATCTAAACTGATCCGGTTCATATCCGACTGTTCTACCAAAACTGGTGGCATATCAAAACGCTGATCCAACAAATGCCAAACTTCCCCAGCATCATTCGCATTTACTCCAGCACCTGTAACTAAAAGTGTTTTAGGTTGCTTCACCACTTTGAAATTGGCACTTCCAAAATTGATTCCTTCGGTAATTCCCGTTCCTACAGGCAAAATATCAACGCCGTTTTCTTTGGCTAAAGCCGATAGAAGTTGATAAATTTCTCCTGCAGCCATTGATTGATTCTGGGCAGGAACCATGATGGTTCCATCCTCAAAAATTTTGGGTTTCCCATTTACAGTAATGGTAAAAGGCTTCGAAGCTACTTTCGCTAATAAACCTTTTTTAAGCACTTCATTTAAAATTTTCGGAGCATAGAACTCGGTCCATTCAAAAATATAAGCGTAATTGGTTTGAGGGCCTAACATTTTACCTTCTGGAAATTTTGCTGCTGCAACTTCAGTTCCTAATAGCCCAGCTGTTGAACCTAACTCAGCATATTTGATATTCATGGCTAAGGGGAAAGTCCATGCGGAAATATCATAAAATAAACTATCCTGAAATTTAGTTTGTTTAGTGAAAATTGCCTTTAACGTGGTGTATTGAGCTTGATCTGTTGGTACCACATAAGCAGCTTCACTATCAAAATTTTTACCAGAAACACTTGTGTTTTTAGCTAATTGATACACTTTAATTTGGTGTCTTTTTAAGATATCCAATAAATGATAACTGATGGCTTTATTATCACCTGAACCAAAAACATAGCCCTTTACCGCATCGGATTTAGCCAAATTTACAGCGTTCTTATAAAAGTCTCTTTGAAATTTCAGCATTTCTACTCGCATTCCTTGTGCTGCTTTTAAAGTTGAAAAAGCAGTTGCTACTTGATTTTTAATAGTGAAAGGGAAACGCACAATTCCATTGTCACTTTCCTGAGCATGACCACGTGAACTCGCCTGTTCGAATAAAATCCCAACTGCCCCATTGATATCTGGATAAGTACTTCCTTTCCCGTAATAGAAATCGTCATAATTCTCTTTGGTGAAATAAAGCGAGCCAATTTCATCTAATGCTTTCGCATGATATTCGCCAATCTTAGCCGTTAATTCCTGATTGATTTTTGGTGTTAAAGGGTTTGTTCTAGATGGAACGCCGGGCTGAAAAAAGAAAGTAGCATTGGTTCCTTGCTCGTGATGATCCGTTAAAATATTTGGTTTCCATGCGTGAAATTGTTCTAATCTCCCTTTTGATTCATTGTGTTGAAGCGGCAACCAATCACGATTTAAATCGAACCAATAGTGATTGGTTCTTCCGTTTGGCCAAGGTTCGTTAAATTCTCTAGAATTTGGGTCTGTTACTAAAGTATTGCTCTTATTCGCATTTACCCAAGTAGAAAATCTTTGTATTCCATCAGGATTAATTGCTGGGTCTAGAAGAATCACTGTGTTTTTTAATAATTCATCAACTTCAGGACCTTGCGCCGCAGCCAAGTAATAAGCCATCATCATGGCAGCGTTTACGCCACTTGGCTCGTTTCCATGAACAGAGAAACCCTGCCAAACTACAATCGGCATATTTTCAACATTAATATTTTCCGATTTTGAAGGATCTGATAATGCCACATGTTGCGCTTTAATTTGCGCTATATTTTTTTGATTCTCTGGACTCGTAATCGTTAACAACAATAACTTTCTATGCTCGTAAGATTGCGCATATTCCACCATTGTTATTCTATCCGAAACTCTGTCTAACTCCTTCATGTACATCACCACTTGGTCATGGCTCACATGCTGGTCGCCAACATTAAAACCAAAAACATCTTGCGGTTTTGGGATTTTAGCATCATAAGAAATATTCTGTGGTAAATAGTAAGAAAGTGGCGTCTGAGCTTTCGTGTAAGTAATAGAAAGGCAAAAGAACAATAAAGCGTAAAGTTTTCTCATGTTAATGAATTAGGTTCAAATGGCAAGTTAAAAATTTTAACCTTTTAATACGATTACCAAAAATCGGTGACAAGATTGTTACCATATCAGTAAATTATCCAACAAACTTAAAAACTCAACTCTTAAAAAACATTCTATTCTTTTTCCTTATTTTGAGATCAAATATTTTAGAAATGAGATCAATCAAAAAAATACATCCAGCTGCTTACACGCCTATTGCTTATTTAAACACTTATACAGCGTTGCCTACTTCGAGTTTGGATTATCTGGATCCATTTTTATTATTGCACCATCATGGACCACAAGTATTTGAAAAAAACAATCAAGGCTTACCTTTTGGTCCGCACCCTCATCGAGGATTCGAAACTTTAACTTACATCGTTAAAGGAGATATTTCTCATCAGGATTCTAGCGGAAGCGAGCATATTAATAGAGATGGCGGTATCCAATGGATGACCGCTGGAAGTGGCTTAATCCATTCCGAAACCTCATCAGCAGCATTTATAAAAAACGGCGGGGAAGAAGAGATTTTACAGCTTTGGATGAATTTATCAGCCAAGCATAAAATGATAAAACCTACTTACAAAGGTTTAAATTATGATGAAATTTACCATTTCGATTTAGACAATAATAAAGTAACCGTTGATTTAATTTCTGGTGAAATGGAAGGAAATCAAGGACCTATTGATTCGATAAGTGGTTTAACCATGACCAGCATCAGAATGAAAAAAGATGGAAATCTAACGCTTGATATTCCGGCTGAAAATCAAATCTTTTTATATGTAGTAAAAGGAAAATTAAAGGTGAACGGACAAGAAGTTTCGATGCGAAATTTAGTGCAATTTGAATTTGAGGCTGGTGAAATTGAAGTTAAAGCAGAAGAGGATACCTATATCCTTTTTGGACATGCAAAACCATTTAATGAACCCGTAGTTGCTCAAGGTCCTTTTGTGATGAATACGGAAGAAGAAATTCAAGAAGCTTATCAGGATTATAGAAATGGAAAAATGGGTTCGTAGAGTTAAAAAAATATTCTTTATTACCTCAAACAATTTTTAAAATCTTTACTTTTGTAAGCATAGGTTAACACCGAGACAAAACTGGAAAGGCCCTGATTCTATCGGGGCTTTTCTGTTATAAACAAAATCCCATTTTGTATTATTCTTGATAAATCCTCGTATTTTTATCCAAACTCTCTTATTTTTAGCTTCCAACAAATTTCAAACATTATGAAAAAATATGTTTTGATTGCTGCTGCCGCATTTTTCTTTTGTGATGCAAATGCTCAATCTCAAGACTCGGTGACTTTTAAAGATTACCAAAGAGCCGAAAGTTTCTTAAACTACAACATTGGACAACATGTTGAAGGCAGCAACGCCACACCTAACTGGTTAAATGGAGATCGTTTTTGGTTTGAAAATAAAACAGCCAATAGTATAGAATTCTTTATAGTTGACCCCGCCAAAAAAAGTAAAAAGTCTGTTTTTGACTCTCAAAAACTGGCGGTTACCCTAACTAAGATTACCGGAAAAAGTTACGAGGCGAATAATCTCCCCATTAAATTTGTAAGTATTGCGGATGACGAAAAATCTATGCGATTTAGCTTAGACAACACTCATTATAGCTACAATTTAAAATCAAACAAATTAGAAACTACTGATGAACCGCTTAATGCTGCCCAATTTAATAGAAGAGGCCGAAGTGCAGTTGAATCGCCAAACGGCAAATTAGAAGCTTTTATTAAAGATGATAACCTGTGGGTTAGAAATTTAGAAAGCAAAAAAGAAACCCAGCTTACCACAGATGGGGAAAAGGATTACGGCTACGCTACTGATAATGCGGGTTGGAAACATAGCGATGCTGCTATCTTACGTTGGTCACCAGATTCTAAAAAGATTGCCACTTTTAAACAAGACCAACGAAATGTGAATGAGATGTATTTGGTAACTACCAACGTAGGGGCGCCCAAATTACAGAAATGGAAATATCCCTTCGTAGGAGATAAATATATTCCAATGATTGAGCGAGTAATTATTGATATAGATAACCTAAAGGTGATTAAATTAGCTATTCCTGCAGACCCACACCGAGCTTCGTTAAGTGATGATATTTCTAGTAGTGGGACTTTTGATGATGTAGATTGGACTGCTGACGCTTCACAACTTGCTTTTCTTTCTACCTCTAGAGATCATAAAATAGAAAAATTTAGAATTGCAGATGCAACAACTGGAAAGGTTCGTGAAGTTTTTGAAGAGGTAGTTCCTACACAATACGAATCTGGACAAGGAGCTATCAATTGGCGATATTTAGCAAACAGCAATGAAATTATTTGGTACTCAGAAAGAGATAATTGGGGGCATTTATACCTTTATAATTCACAAACTGGAAAGCTTAAAAATCAAATTACCAAAGGAGATTTTGTCGTAACTAAATTGGTTAAGGTAGATGAGAAAAACAGATTACTTTATTTTCTAGCCGACGGAAAGGATGCTAAAAATCCTTATTTCACACACTTTTTTAGCATCGGTTTTGATGGAAAAAGCTTGAAGGATTTAACAACTGAAACAGGAAATCACCAAATTTCTTTTACTCCTTCAGAAAATTATTTTTTAGATACCTATTCACAGCCCAATGTTCCATCAATCACAGTTTTGAAAGACAACAACGGGAAATTAGTCGCTAATCTTGCGCATACTGATATTAGTAAATTAGTTGCTAGTGGATGGAAAGCACCAGCTCCAGTTAAACTGATTGCAGCTGATGGTAAAACTGATATTTATGGGTTAGTTTTCACGCCATCAAAAATGGATGCTACCAAAAAATATCCTGTGATAGATTATATCTATCCTGGTCCACAGGGTGGAAGCGTGGGTTCTTGGTCATTTTCTGCTTCAAGAGGTGATCATCAGGCTTTGGCCGAGTTGGGCTTCATAGTGGTGGTTATCGAAGGTACAAGCAACCCTAATCGCTCAAAAAGCTTTCATGATATGAGCTATGGAAATATGTCGGTAAACACTTTACCTGATCAAGTTACGGGCATCCAGCAATTGGCTAAAACTTATCCGATGGATTTAGACCGAGTTGGAATTTGGGGACATTCGGGTGGTGGTTTTGCAACCGCGGCCGCTATGTTTAACTATCCTGATTTCTTTAAAGTGGGTATCGCCGAATCAGGAAATCATGATAACAGAAATTATGAAGATGATTGGGGCGAAAGATATGATGGCTTAATCGAAAACTCTGATTATGCAGCACATGCTAACGAATTATATGCAAAAAATCTAAAAGGTAAATTATTATTGGCTCACGGGTTATTGGATGATAATGTCCCTCCTTCTAATACACTTTTAGTAGTTGAAGCTTTGGAAAAGGCGAATAAAGATTATGATTTAATTGTTTTCCCAAATAGCCGTCACGGTTATGGTGCTTTTGGCCCTTATATGATGCGCCGCAGATGGGACTATTTTGTAGAGAATTTGATGGGTAAGAAACATCCGAAAGAATTTCCATTAAAGGGAGCCAAACAAGAGTAATTACCTCCATAAGGTTAATTAAAAAACTTATTTGTCACATTGAGCGGAATCGAAATGTATTATTAAAACACAAAAAGACTTCGACTCCGCTCAGTCTGACAAGAATTGAACTTTATTCCAAACTCATTTCATCAATGATCTCTTTCAGATGCGGAAACTCTACAGCTAATTCATTTTTCTTCGCCATTTCAAAATCAGCGAAATCAAAACCTGGTGCAACCGTACAACTCGCCAATCCAAATCCTTGATAATTTTTCATCCGCGAAGCCAACCAACAATTGGCCGGAATCATCGTTTGTAAAACTTCTCTTTTTTCTAAATCTGAACCCAAAAAAATGCGGATCAATTCTCCTTTTTGGATAGATAAAATTTATAAAGTTTCTCCCTCATGGTGAAACCATAATTCATCAGATTTTATCCGATGGAAATGAGATTTATGATCCTTCTCCAACAGAAAATAAATAGCCTTACAGATATTTCTAGGATGAACGTCTGAGTTATAAATTACATCGGCAGAACGATAAATTTCTTTATAAAACCCACCTTCGGGATGAGGAAGCATTCCAATTTTCTCAACAAAATAATTTGCGTCTTTCATCATTAATCTTTCTTTAACAAAATCACATTGGCCACTTTTCTTTCCCCATCATGGTCAAACTTTTTATTGTCTGATGGATGATTGACAATCCCCAAATCCTTAACATATAACCCAGTTGAACCGCCACCGTCCAAATTTAAAGCAGCATCAGCATTTAGCCACATGGAAATTTTTGCTAATTCGGTCATGCTCATTCCGCCTGCGAATTCATTTCTCCCATCAACAGCAATCAAGTACGTTTTTCTTTTGCTGATTACCAAAAAAGATCGTGGATGCTTTGTTTTGTTAAAAGTATCAGCAGTATCAATAAGCATTATTTGGTGACGGTAAACCACCAAAGGACCAGATAGCATCACATTTTCATCCGATAATTTTTCTTCCCAACCATCTTCGCCATTCCAATTTACAATCCCGATTTTTCCTTTATTAATCACCACTCCGGCATCAGCAAATAAAGTTCTTTTGCCGTTTGGACGCTTAACACTCTGATTAATCACTTGATGATTTATTTTTAAAAAAGCAACTGAGCCTCCATTTTTTGTGTCGAAGAAAGTTCCGTTGATAGCTGCCAGTGCATCATTTTTTTTGCCAAAATCGCTGGTTAAAACCAAGTCTTTAGGCTCGTAATCAAAGCTAAATTTTAACTTTTTCTTATTCTTAATTTCTAGCATATTTACATACTTACTCCCTCCAAAAAGTTGACTAAACTGATGCTGTTTGAGTTTTACGCCTGAAGTAATTCTTTGTGTTTCCCATTTAGCTTTCATAAAAGTGAGAGAATCTGTCTGGCTAAAAGCCGAAATAGAAATAAAGAGAATAAAAGCAGTGAATATCAATTTCATGGAACTAAAATAGGTTAATTTTTATCCTAACCTCTATTTTCATTGGATTGACTGGCGTCTCCCAAATTTACATGCTTTTTTAAGATGCGTTTGCCTTCTTTTCTTACTGCTCCATCTTTACGTAAACCCCAAATGATATCACTCGCATATTTTCTGCTCGCCTCTAAATCTACAATTGGCGAAGGGTAATCTATATCTATTTGACAATGATATAACTCTTGCTCCATTTGGCTCAATTTCCATGGTTCGTAAATTAAATGTGAAGGAATGTCTTTTAATTCGGGGAGCCATTGTTTTACAAAAACACCAGCATCATCATGCTCTTCTGCATTTTTGATGGGGTTATAAATTCTAATTGTGTTAACACCTGTTACTCCAGCTTGCATTTGTATCTGCGGATAATGAATACCCGGTTCATAATCTAAAAATTGTTTCGCCAAAAAGAAGTTGAGCTCTCGCCAATCCTGCCAAAGGTTAAAAGTAAAAAACGAAACTACCATGGCTCGCATTCTAAAATTAATATACCCAGTCGCCACCAAACATCTCATGCAAGCATCAACCAAAGGGACACCTGTTTTCCCTTTTTCCCAAGCTTTGATATATTGCGGATTTTTAGGTTTGATAAGCGCATTATAACCCTTATTTACATGCTCAAACTCCATACGACATTCGTTTTCGAATTTTTGTATAAAATGGCAATGCCAATGCAAGCGTGACATAAAATTAGCAAGATCCCTTTTATGATAGGAGGTTTTATAATGTTGTTGTGTATAACGATAAACCATCCGCATCGAAATATTGCCATAAGCCAAATAAGGCGATAAACGGCTACAACTTTTCCTACTCAATGCTGGTTTAGAAATATGGCTGCTGTAATTTACGTGTCTTTCCTTTACGAAAGATTCCAAATATCTCCATGCAAAAGTTTCACCTCCGGGTTGGAAGTTTTTATTGGGAGTGGTAATTTCATCAGATAGAATTTCGCCCTTTAGTGTTTCATAAAAATCAGCGTTGAGCTTCAAAATATTCCACTTTTCTTCCTCTACAAATTTTGGGAATTCGCACATTTTATCTTCCCATTGTTGCTCCCAACCTCTCCTCGATTTCAACCCTCTAATAACGCCAAACTGCTGGTATTGCTGCCAAATAATTCCCTCATCATCACAAAATTTTTGGACCGCAATATCTCTATCATAAGTAACTTTATTTCCTGTTTCCTCGTGAGAGAAAATAGTTTCTATTTGATACTTAATTTGAATCGCTTTTAATACATTTCCCACTTCTTGGTAGAAAATATAGATTTCACTTTGGATGCCTTTCAACTTGCTTTGCATATCCATTAAAGATTGATACACAAAACGCCAATGCCTTACATCACTATCTGGATAAGCCATAACAGAGGGCTCGAAGCAATAAATCAGTAAAAGTGGAAGGTTACTTTTTTGAGCAAAATACAAAGCTTCATGATCGGTAAAACGAAGGTCTCGTTTAAACCAAACTACATTAATTTTTTCTTTATTAAGGTTTCCTTTTCTGTTCATGTGAACTATATTAAAAGAAGATTTGGAGGAGGATTGTTTTGAGGATGATAAGTTTTTGTTTGGATTTTGGATATCACAAAATGTGATATTCAATTTTCTTTAAATATATTTAGGTATTCAATCTAATGCTATGAGTACTGATTTAATCAAACTACCTGAAGAATTTGTGGTAAATAAAATCCACTTTATAAGAGGGCAGAACGTAATGCTGGATAAAGATTTAGCAGAACTTTATCAGGTGACCACTGGAAATCTCAATAAAGCGGTAAGTAGAAATA
>JACMOI010000141.1 GCA_014378105.1 Pseudopedobacter sp. | reverse complement strand
TATGCTAATCATTAAATTTTAATAACTTTGAGGCACTAACAATTAGTATGACCGTACAAGAAACCATCGAAATGGTGAAAAAGATTTTCGAGACCTATCTTGAAAATAAGAACCTGAGAAAAACTCCTGAACGCTTTGCTATACTCGAAGAAATTTACTCTAGAACCGATCATTTTGATGTAGAATCACTCTACATCCATATGAAAAATAAAAAATATAGGGTGAGCAGAGCAACCGTTTATAATACCTTAGAACTTTTACTTTCATGCGATTTAGTGACTAAGCATCAGTTTGGTAAAAATATGGCTCAGTTTGAAAAGTCTTATGGCTACAAGCAACATGATCACATCATTTGTTTGGATTGTGGAAAAGTGGTAGAATTTTGCGATCCTCGTGTTCACCAAATCCAATCTATGATGGGTGATTTGTTAAAGTTCAATATCCAACATCATTCCTTAAATCTTTACGGAAATTGTACTCGTTTACAAGACGGATATTGCGAATCTCATGAACATAAAAATTAATTAATCTCTTATTTTATACATACCTGACCAATAATAAATGGCTGTTGATGTTTTATTAGGCCTCCAGTGGGGCGACGAAGGAAAAGGAAAAATTGTTGACGTTTTAGCTCCTCAATACGATTTAATTGCCCGTTTTCAGGGCGGACCAAATGCGGGTCATACTTTAGAATTTGATGGAAAAAAATTTGTTTTAAACACCATTCCTTCTGGTATTTTTGAGAAGCACACCATGAACCTGATTGGCAATGGCGTGGTGATTGATCCTATCATCTTAAAAAAGGAAATTGAAAAATTAAAAGAAGCTGGTCATGATTTATTAACCAAAAAAAATCTGATGATTGCCCGCAAAGCACATTTAATTTTACCTACGCACCAATTGTTAGATGCTTCATCTGAAAAGAAAATGGGTGACGGTAAAATTGGCTCTACTCTAAAGGGTATTGGTCCAACTTATATGGATAAAACCGGAAGAAACGGTTTACGTGTGGGTGATATCAACCTTCCTGATTTTAAGGAGAAATACCAAAAACTGGTAGAAAAACATCTTTCTATTTTATCTAATTACGGCGAAGTAGACGATTTCTCTGAAAAAGAGAAAGCATTCTTTGATGCTTTAGAATTACTAAAAAAATTCCCACATGTAGATAGCGAACACCTAGTAGCTAAATATTTGAAAGAAGGTAAAAAAGTACTGGCCGAAGGTGCTCAAGGAACCATGTTAGATATTGATTTTGGTTCTTACCCCTTTGTAACATCGTCTAATACTACAACTGCGGGTGCTTGTACTGGTTTAGGAATTGCCCCCAATAAAATTGGTGAGGTGATTGGTATATTTAAAGCTTATTGCACCCGTGTTGGTGGAGGCCCCTTCCCTACCGAATTAGATAACGAAATTGGTGAAGAGTTAAGAAAAATTGGTCATGAATTTGGAGCAACCACTGGTCGCCCAAGAAGAACTGGTTGGATCGATTTACCAGCATTAAAATATGCCATTATGCTAAACGGAGTTACTCAATTGGTGATGACCAAAGCTGATGTTTTAAGCGGTTTTGATAAAATTTATGCTTGTACCCATTATAAATATGATGGCGAATTAATTGACTATATGCCTTACGATATCTGTACCATTCAGCCAGAGCCAATTTACGAAGAGATTGATGGCTGGAAGGAAGATTTAACCGGCATTAGAGAGGTGAGTGAAATTCCTGCTAAACTTCAAAATTATATTGATTATTTAGAGAAACATTTGGAGGTTCCTGTAAAATACCTTTCCGTAGGTCCAGATAGATTGCAGACATTAATTTTAAATTAAGAAATATATAAACCATAAAAAAACAGCAATCTCAAAAAGATTGCTGTTTTTTTATGGTTATGACTTATTAGTTAATGCCAAATTCAATTTTAAACTAACAGCGGTTTATTTTGATTTATTACTTCGCAGCTCCCATTAGATAATCAGCCAACTTATTGATAGCTGTTGACAAAGTACCTATTTGTGCTTGCGCCTCCTTATAATTTCTTTGTTCAATTGCTTCTCGAACTCCTGGTAAGGTTTTCACGCCATAACCAGTATAAAAACCAGGAGCATAAATAGCATGAACATACCAAGGTCTGCGTGGCAAACCTTCGGGCATTAACAACTGTTGCTCCGCTTGATACAGTTTCTTATTAAAATTATTTACGTCTTCTTTGCTTTGAGCTAGTTTAGTCCATTTGATCGCCAATGAATCACTACTCATTTCTAAGGCATGCAAAGCATTTTGTAAAAGTGAAAAATCCAAATACGGAACTTCAGCTTTTGCATCTGGAACAATAAATGTTTTTGTTGGGTCTTCTGCTAATTTATATTGACCTGTTTTAATCAATCGATTTTCTATCTCGGTGCTTTCCCGCATCTGGTCCATATTCGTCATCACTTCTGTTGCATAGGTATTAATGTTTTTATACAGATTCCTAAAATCAAATGGTAAAACATCAGATTCTGATAAACGAAGCACAACTCTTCCTGCGGTTTGGGCTAATGCTAAACCATATTCAAATTTTGGATCTTTAAATCTTCTATAATCATCAAAAGAGTCATAAATAGAATGATATTCACCTCCATCATCCTCACCTCCAAAACCAATATTTAGAGACGGCACACCTAAATGTTGTAAAAAGCTAGAATAGTCAGACCCTGAACCTAGCGCACTTAATTTCAAACTCTTTGTGTCCAGCGCTTCCTGTTTCTGTTTACTGCTTTTCGCAGCTATTGCTCTCGCCGCATTTCTACGTTCAAAAATGCTAACATTGGTTTGTGGATCAGTCACAGTCTTTGCAATTTCGTCCATTAAAGGCTCTAACGCTTGGGAACCTCCAGCTTCTAAAAATCCGCGTCCGTTACCATCAGAATTAATATAAGCTACTGCTTTCTGCTGTAATTCTTTTGCATGGTCTTCAACCCATTCTGTAGAGCCTATTAATCCGGGTTCTTCGCCATCCCAAGCACAATAAACAATGGTTCTTTTGGGCTTCCAACCCGTTTTTAATAGATCGCCAATCGCTTTAGCTTCATCCAACATCGCGGCTTGTCCACTAATAGGATCATTGGCTCCATTTACCCAAGCATCATGATGATTTCCTCTTAATACCCATTGGTCCGGATATACGGAGCCTTTAATTGTGGCAATTACATCATAGCAAGGAACTTGTTTCCAATCAAATGCTAATTTCAAATGCACCTTAGTTTTACCCGGCCCTACATGATAAGTAAATGGCAATGCTCCAGCCCAGCCAGAAGGCGCTACTGGTCCTTCCATAGCTTTCAGCAGTGGTTGTGCATCATGATAACTGATAGGCATCACGGGTATTTTTAAGATGGTAGTTGCATCTTTCTTATCCAATCTTTTCGCCGATGCTGTAGAACCAATGTTTGGAGTAAGCGGATCGCCAGGATAAAGAACCATATCCATTACAGATCCTCGCTGTGCACCAAACTCATTTTTAAATGCTCCTTTTGGATAAACATCTCCTTGAAAATATCCATCATCCATCGGATCAGAATAAATCAAACAACCGATGGCGCCATGTTCATAAGCAACTTTTGGTTTTATGCCACGCCATGAATGTCCGTATTTGGCAATCACAATTTTGCCTTTTACATTAATACCTAATTTAGCGAGTTCATCATAATCTTCAGGTAAGCCATAATTTACGAAAACTAATTCAGCGGTAACGTCTCCATCACCACTCCATGCATTATATATGGGTAATTGTCCTGCTTGTCCAGAAGTTGCATCTTCAGAAAGAGCAGATTCTTTCAGTAATAACTTAATACCACTTGGAGATACCGCTTCTAAAACACGTGTTTTAGGGGTTGGGAAGAGAACCTGATAAGTTTCAATTTTAGTATCAAAACCATAGCTCGTAAATTTTTTCGCGATGGCTTCAGCAACTGTTTTACTACCAGGAGAACCCAGAGCATGTGGCACAGCAGCAAGTTCTTTAATGGTTTCACCGATGTGAGCGGCATCCAAACCTGCATCAAATTGCTTTTCGATCTGGATTTGTTTGCTTAAATCAGCGCTCCTGAATCCTTTAATAGGCTCTTGCTGAGCGAACGCAGATTGGATACAGAAACAGACAAGGGGAAGGAGTACTATTTTTCTCATACTAAAAAGATTTAAAAGCTTAAGATACAAATCTTTAAACCTCAAATCTATTGTGTGATGATATTTTTACTTTCGGCTTCCAAATTAGCGGATAACAAAAAAGCATCTTATAATTTCAGCCTGTGGTTGGTGTTGTTTCTGAACCACTTCTATTAGTGATTTGTGTTAACATTAATTATAGGCTAACTATCCTAATCTAATTTCCTTTTATTAACTCAATAGCCTTATCTAAAAGTTCATCCTTACCTTCTTTTACTCCTTCAATACTCCGATTGACAACTATATCAGGTACGATACCAACTTGTTGAGTTACTTTACCATTAGGATAATAGACACCTATCCCACTGATCATAGTACTTAGACCACCAGGTAAATAAAATTGCGAAACATTACCATCAGCACCTGCTGTGGTAGACCCAACCACTACAGCCTTAGGTTGTACCCGATAAGCCATGGCATTAAATTCCGCTGCACTCTGGGTAATCTCATTAACCAATATCACCACTTTTCCCTTGTAATAATTATTATTCTTTTTTCCTACAAATAGAACATTAGATTGCTGAAATAACCCTGGACTTTGGATATCACCTTCGGTTAATTTAACAAACGCTGTTTTCTTGGGCATTAGATATTCTCCTAAGGCATATAATGGAAAATCCGAAGGGTAATTTCTATCATCAATTATTACTCCCTTAGTGTCCTTCATTTTCTTCCAGATTTCAGGTAAATCCTTTTTCTTTAAAGCCCCATTATTAATGTAAGCAATATCACCTCCTAAAATCCTGAACACTGTATCGGTATTTTCAGAATTACCATAGATGTTTATCTGTTTGATAGAAAAGGTATTTACATTCTTACTCATTCCCATCCCTTCTCTCAGGTAGTTGATTTGTATAGTAGAGTCATTTGACCTTAATAAATCTCTACTAAAGTCTCTTAATTGAGTGGGATAGTTAGAAGCCGGATAATACTTTAATCTCTTGTTTAAAAGACTATCAATGTCTTGATGGTTCACAGCTATAATTACATCACCTATTTTTAAACCGCTCTCAAATCCTAATTCCTGGTCTAAGAAGCCGGTCACAACGGGTTTTCCGGCTATGAAGCACACTTTAATTGGCGCACACTTAAGGCCAAAATATTTATTCAAAGCTTGGTTTCCACCCCAAATATTAGCATGAGTATCATGAATATCCCCAATGAGCTCTAAGACAGTAAGAGTATAGCTTGTTTCGTTTTTTGTCTTTATCATTTTTGGAATAAAATCTAATAAGACCCTATTCCAATCCTCATTAATCAAGTTTTTATATGGATAAAAATATTGAATGATATTCCAGTATCTAAATAAAGAAAGGAGTCTAAACCCCACATCTGGATAGCTCATCGATGCATAAGCTTGTTCATGTTTAAATTCAGGATTTCCGACCTGTGTTATATTAACATAATAATTTATTTTAGGTCTTTTAGCATCTTTTACTTTAAGTAATAATTCTTGTAAATTATTTGAGAATCCAGATTGTGAAATCCAAGTCAAATCAGGTTGATTACCTATATCAGAGTGAGTATATACTCTTTCATTTCCTGATTTAAAGTTACCTAAGTTATGAATCCAATTTATGAAAACCTGACTTAACTGTTCTTTATTATTAGCAGATATTACCTTAGGCATTACTCTAAAAAGTTCATAATCCCAATTAAAATTACCTTCAGCTATTTGAGGGTGATAATATTTTAGAAAACCCCAAACTTGACCTAAACATTTTAGATTCTCTATCTGAATTGAACTTAGGCTATTGAAAGATAGTCCAGATCCTTGGTCAAATTCTTTATCATTTTCTGCAGGATATCCCTTTTGGACTAAGGGCTTGAGATTAGAGATATCTTTACCATCTATTGTAACTTTAAAATCATCTATCCATATTTTTCCATTCCCCGACAATAGTCCGCCTACTACAATTTGTTTAGTTTCCTCAGGATTCATTTTTAAAGTAATACTGTAAGCTTTCCAGTCAGTAGTTCCTTTTATACCCCTGCTACTCATATTATCAAAAGCTACCGATGGGTCTATTCTCATCCATAAACCTGCATATCCTTCAGTTACATTTTCAGTTTTAACATAACCAACTAAGGTGATTTTCTTACCTGCATAACTATTGGGAATTGTAAATGACCATGCTTTAAAATTCAAATCCTTGCCTATAAACTCTATGGCAGCAGAGTATTTGCCACTTTTTACATTTGTAGAGTCTATAGACATCTTATATCCCTTACTCCCAAATTGATCCCAACCTAGAATCTTTCCGTTTTTAATTTGTTCAAAATCAAAATTAAATTGTGGACTGAGATTTTGTGATAAACAAGGTAAAATGACCATTGACAACAATAAACTTAGAATAACTTTTTTCATATAGTTTTTAGATAGATATAATTAATGATTTAGATAGTGATATTTCTTACAATACCAATATCTACATTTAAAGACTTAATTAAAAGTGAATGTTAATACTTTATCTTTTTTTAACATTTATAATTCAACCTGATAGCAAGTTCAGATAACTTCTAAATATTACCGCTTTAAACCACAATCACAAACCAGACTAAACAAAGAATAAAAACTTGTTACTTGTTTTTCAGAAAAGAAAAACCTACTTTCAAAGTATAAAATCTACTTCTTCTATCCATTCAAAATCCCATTAAATAATTACTCCAAGACGTAGGATGAAGCTTAGACAAACGTAAGATGAAGCTACTTTGAGTATAGGATAGAGTAAGGATTAGCTTAGGATAAAGCCAGGAAATTGCTTGCAAATAAGCCTCATAACCATTAAATTAGTATAGTTAAAACATCTAAACTATGGCAACATCTAAAAACCCCTTACTCAAAGGCTTTCGCGGTCATATCGATAAAATGATTGTTGTAAAGCAGTATCCCGGAGACCGTACCATCATCACCGCCTATCCCGACATGAGTAGAGTGAAGCCCAGTAAAGCACAACTGGCTGCCAAAGCCCGCTTTTCCGATGCCGTAGCCTATGCAAAAGGCATTATGAATCATTTACCAGATAAGGAACTGGCTGCTCGTCGCTTAACAGATCGTAAAGGAAGTTTATATCATGCCCTTATCGCCGAATATATGCAACAACACCCCGCTAAATAACTGATTTCTTCGTCACTGGTTCATACCTGGTCTTACCATCCTTCGAACATCCTACGTCTTGGAACGTAAGATGTCCGAACAAAACCCAAATCAGACCATAAGGAAACCCGAAATGTCTTAACCGGAATTGCTTTTAGTAAGAACATATCCCAACTTTACCTATATTTTATTTATGCTGAAAAGGCTGATAACAAAAAAGCATCCACCAAATGGCGGATGCTTTTCATCAACTTCTTTATAAAGATTATCCTTCCTGATGTAACCAAGCTTTCTTAGCTAATAATTCTTCTTCTGTTTCCCTTACATCTTCATCATCTACGCAACAATCTACCGGGCAAACCGCTGCACATTGTGGTTCGTCATGAAAACCTTTGCATTCAGTACACTTATCAGAAACGATATAATAAACTTCATCAGAAATAGCAGATTGCGCCTCATCAGCATTAAGTGTCTCGCCTTCACCAAAATCTATC
>JACMOI010000140.1 GCA_014378105.1 Pseudopedobacter sp. | reverse complement strand
TTCGTAACCAAAAGAGGATTGTGCGCAGGTGTAAGATCAAAAATCAGCTGGACACAGGTTGAAGCAGGTTCTGCCATTACCTGGAAGTATCCCAGCTGTATTTTAAAAGGCGACTACTCCATGGGTGAGTTTTATTCTGTGGCAGTTACCAATAATTTACAACAAGCCGATACAGGAACGAAGATGTGGCATATTGGTAAAAACACCAGCAGTACTATTATTTCCAAAGGTATTTCAGCAGGCCGAAGTAACAACTCGTACAGAGGTTTAGTTAAAGTAGGAAAAAATGCAGAAAATGCTAAGAACTTTTCGCAATGTGATTCTTTATTAATGGGTGATAAATGTGGAGCGCATACTTTCCCTTATCTCGAAATTGATAATGATACCGCTCAAATTGAACACGAAGCCACAACTTCTAAGGTGGGGGAAGACCAGCTTTATTACTGTATGCAAAGAGGATTAAAGATGGAAGATGCTATTAATTTGATCGTCAATGGTTATTGCAAGGATGTATTTAAGGAATTACCAATGGAATTTGCAGTGGAAGCACAAAAATTACTTGCTGTCAGTTTAGAAGGTAGTGTTGGATAAAATAATTAAATAAAAAAACAGAACTCATGTTAATAATAAAAAATTTACACGCAGAAATTGAAGGAAAAAAAATATTGAATGGTATTAACCTTCAAATAAATGCGGGCGAAGTACACGCTATAATGGGTCCAAACGGTGGTGGTAAAAGTACGCTGGCACACGTTTTAGCAGGTCGAGAAGGTTATGAAATTACTGAGGGTAGTATTACCTATATGGGAAAAGACCTCCTCGAATTATCAGTTGATGAACGAGCAAAGGAGGGTATATTTCAGGCATTTCAATACCCGATAGAAATACCAGGTGTAAGTACTGCGAACTTTCTTAAACATACCATTAATGCTGTTAGAAAACATCAAGAAAAGACGGATTTGAGTGCACCCGAAATGCTGAAATACATTAAAGAGAAGGCTAAATTGGTGGAAATGGAAGATGGATTTTTAAGCCGTTCCCTAAATCAAGGATTTTCGGGCGGAGAAAAAAAACGCAATGAAATTTTACAAATGGCCGTATTAGAACCAAGACTTGCCGTGTTGGATGAAACTGATTCAGGGCTTGATATTGACGCACTAAAAATAGTTGCCAATGGTGTTAACCAATTAAAAACAAAAGACAATGCTTTTATAGTAATTACGCACTACCAACGATTACTCGATTACATTATCCCCGATTTTGTGCATGTTTTATTCAATGGACAAATCGTTAAATCAGGAGACAAAAATTTAGCATTGCAACTGGAAGAAAAAGGTTATGATTGGATCAAAGAAGAAGTAGCGACATTAACAATATCTTAAAAAGATAAGCATGAAAATTCAAAGTACATTAGATAAAAAAGATAGTAGAGAAAAATTTATTGAACTATTCCGTCTATATAAGAATTCGCTAAACGAACAGAAAAATAATGTAATGCATAGCCTTCAAAAAGTTGCTATTGAACGATTTGGTAATAACGTAGATTTTCCAACCAGAAGAAATGAGGATTGGAAATATACCAATGTTGCTGAGTTACTTCAGCCAACATACCAACAGCCAAAACTTTTTGACATTGCAGCAGAGGATATAAAACCTTTTCTTATCGAAGGGCTAGATGTGTACTTGCTTGTTTTTGTAAATGGCAAATACAATAAAGAGCTTTCATCAGAAGATGCAGTATCCAAAAAAATTATAGTACAGGCTATTTCCGATGGTCTTAAGGAAGAGGGAAAAACAAAAGCAACAGTTTCCGAATACTTGAATATATGGGCAAGCGAAGTGAATAATTCCTTCATGGTTTTAAATACAGCCTTTGCGCAGAATGGAATTTATATTGATGTGCCCGATGGATTAGTGCTGGATCGCCCTGTTCATATCCTAAATATAGCACATACAGAAGAAGAGCCAACAGTTATAAGCCCACAAAAAATAATCGTAGCCGGAGAAAACAGTAAATCAACAATTATTGAAACGTATCATCATCTCACTAATTCCCAACAAACGTATTTCACGAATACGGTTACACAATTAGTTTTAAAAAGAAATGCGATTGTTGATCATTATAGAATTCAAGATGAAGATGAGAATGCATTTTTTATCAATAATACCGAAATTGAGCAACTTTGCGACAGCACCTACAGTTCTTATGTAGTTGATTTAGGTGGAAAATTAGTAAGGAACAACCTAAGCTCCATTTTAAAGGATAGAGGAACAATGACTAATTTTTATGGACTTTATGTGGGTGTAAATAAGCAGCATATAGATAACCAAACCTTTATAGATCATGCCTTTCCAAATTGCAACAGCAACGAATTGTACAAAGGAATTCTCGCAGATAAAGCTAAAGGTGTATTTAATGGCAAAATAATCGTACGTCCCGATGCTCAAAAAACAAATGCTTTTCAGAAAAACCATAGCCTTGTATTATCAAAAACCGCCTCAATGAACAGCAAACCCCAGCTGGAAATTTATGCGGATGATGTGAAATGCAGTCACGGTGCAACCATCGGTCAATTGAATAAAGAGGCTTTGTATTACATGCGTTCCAGAGGATTATCGAATAAAGAAGCTATATCAGTTTTAAAACAGGCTTTTTTAACGGAAATAACGGAGTTGATTAAAATTGACCCTATAAGGGAAAAAGTAGAACAGATGCTTGTTGATAAATTTAAGCGATTTACGGAAACAAACAATGAACTATTAAATAGATAAATAACATGCCTGAAATAACTAAAGAGAGTATATTAAAAATACTGACTAACATCATTGAGCCTGACCTCAAGAGTAGTATTGTTGCCTTAGGATTAGTGAGTAACATCAATATTGAAGGGAACAAAATTAGCTTTATCGTTAAGATCAGCAGCCCTACCATGAACAGCAAAAAGATAGTAAAAGACGCTTGTTTGGAAAGCCTTTTGCAAGCATTAGGTACGGATATTAAGGTGGATATAGATATGCAAGCCCTACCTGGTTTTAAGGATCGAGTTCCAGAACTTAGAACAATATTGCCCGGTGTTAAACATATTATTGCTATTGCCTCTGGCAAAGGTGGTGTAGGTAAATCTACTGTTGCAGCTAATCTTGCAGTGGCATTGAGTCTTTCAGGTGCAAAGGTAGGCTTGTTGGACGCCGATATTTATGGACCATCGATGCCACTCATGTTTGGCCTCGTGAATAGAAAGCCAATAATTACCAGTACATCTGGCCGAAATTTGATGGAGCCAATTGTATCTCATGGAGTGGAAATTTTATCTATAGGTTTTTTTGCTGAAGCTTCGCAGGCAGTTCCCTGGCGTGGGCCGATGGTCTCCAAAGCGCTTATTCAATTATTTCAGGATGCAGATTGGGGTAGTTTAGATTATCTGCTTGTGGATCTTCCACCAGGTACAGGAGATATTCATTTGACGCTGGTAGATAAAATCCCGCTTACAGGGGCTATTGTAGTTAGTACGCCACAAGAAGTGGCTTTGGCTGATGCCAGAAAAGGTATCGATATGTTCAAAATGCCTATGATTAATGTCCCGGTGCTTGGATTGGTTGAAAATATGGCATACTATATACCGGAAAGTAATCCTGATAAAAAAGATTACATTTTTGGACAAGATGGTGCAAAAAAATTGGCAGAAGAAATGAATGTTCCGCTATTAAGTCAGATCCCTTTAATAACAAGAATACGGGAGGCAGGAGATGTTGGAGCACCGGCAGCATTAAATGAAAATACGATAGAAGGCAAAATATTTAAAGACTTAGCCCAAAATGTAATTGAATGTGTAAAAAATTTGAGTACGGCCTCATCGAAAGAAAAAATTGAATTAGTAAACCCCTAAGATGGGGTGTTATATGATAAATGAAGCATTAAACACAATAAAAATAATTACAGGCAATAAAAATATACTTATGGAAACAAGTGATAAAATAATATTAGAAATAAAGATTATAGATGTTCTGAAAACCTGTTTCGACCCAGAAATACCTACCAATATTTATGATTTAGGATTGATATATGAAATAAAGATTGATGAGGAAGCCAATGTGCACACCATAATGACACTAACCTCTCCTTCTTGTCCGGTAGCCGGAATTCTTCCGCCCGAAGTGGAAGAAAAGATCAGGAATATTGAAGGAGTAAACAGTTCTAAAGTAGAAGTAACCTGG
>JACMOI010000139.1 GCA_014378105.1 Pseudopedobacter sp. | reverse complement strand
TAAAACAACGATAAAGAAAACTAATTGATTGACGGTGTTCGTTACAAATATTCCGTCATACTTTAAGTTTGCTTGTTCTATACAATTAAATTGTGTGAGAATGCCACTTAATATGTAGACAATATTGTATAAATAAAAGACAGGAAGTAATTCTGGGGTATGCCAAAAACGGGTAAGGATATGAGCAAATAAAAAGTTAACAACAATGATACAGGTGGTTAAAATTCCATCTAACGTGAAAGAAGATGTAATAATTTTTGGTTTTTCTTCTTCAGTTGCGCCAGATAAAAATTTGACAACCGCACTTCTTAATAAACCATCCCTAAATACGTTTAATATAGTTACGGTTCCCATAAACAAGACCCAAACTCCGTATTCCTCTTTAGTTAAAACCCTAACTAGAAAAAAAAGACTTCCAATACCAAATAGCAATCCTGACATATTTTGCAAAACATTCAAAATACCCGACTTCATCCAGTAATTACTTTTCTTCTCTTCCACCATCTTAATTCAAATAATGATTTAGAATAAATTCTTTTACCTCTTCATTATTCCTTGCATGATAAATAGTTGCTCCAGAGAGTTTAGGGAATAACTTTTTAAAACATCCAAAATGATGTTCAGGACCTTGTTTAGATAAGATGATATTGGAGCCCTCAAAGCAGCTCGCTAATGCGGCAGTACCTCCATGAATGGATATAAATTTCTCAGCATTGGCGTAAACTAACATCTGAAAATGATTGAAATTGTTTGCTTTAATTTTATTTACGGCGAATAAATCTTCCATCAAAACCACCTTTGGATATTTATCACTAATAAAATCATATTCATCTAAATCAGAGACTTCGCTGGTATCTGAAGTAATATTTTGTGGGCGAGGACGATTATAAATAATGGTGTATTTATCTTGCAAAGTTGCTATCATATACTCAAGCATTTCAATACTGAAGTAACTAATAGGTGCTTCTCCCCACTCGGTGTTAAACCTATTAGCAATTACTAAAGCTGGTTTGGGAAAAACATAAACATCATTTTTAAAATGAGCTTTAAATGGAACTTTAGTCCATTTTTTCATATCATAATTCTGACTGTATAACACTCTGGGAGTTTCATAATTATAGTTACCCTCATTTGTTCGAACGTCATAAATTTCA
Organism: Pseudopedobacter sp.; assembly: GCA_014378105.1. Lineage (GTDB taxonomy): Bacteria > Bacteroidota > Bacteroidia > Sphingobacteriales > Sphingobacteriaceae > Pseudopedobacter. The sequence continues at coordinate 10,885 of JACMOI010000139.1, read as the reverse complement.
TCATGCTGAGGAGAAAAAAAGTACATTTCTTTCGTGTACTTTGCCCCTTCTGTTCTCAATAAAGTGCCGTTTTTATAGTGCCAATAAGCAAACGGAATTACAAATTCTAATTCTGGCGCAAACTCGCCGTCAAAAGAAACAACCTTATACTTCTTCTTAAAAAAATAATCTTTAAAAATATATTTCAGCTGTACTAGTTGACAGTAATAAGTGTCTCGATAATAATATCTTACACCATAATGTAGCTTCCCGTACTTAAACCTCACTATTAAGCTAAGTAATTTGGTTAAGATGTTGCTTTTTATGTGGTCTGTTTTCTCCAATCTTACTTTCCTTTAAAATATTCAGAGAATCTATTTGTATGAATATTCACTCTATTAACAAAAGATTTTAATAATCCTCCTTCTGCAATCAATCTTCTGGATGATGTAAATACTCTTGCTTTATTAGAGCGTATTAATTTTAAGTTTCCACTTTTTTGTAAGTTAATGGCCATTCGACCATCTTCAGATTCCTGTACATAATTTTCACTCCCTAAAGCATTATCAAATTTTCGAACGTCAGTTACTTTAAATCCGCCATTTTTCAATGCTATTTCAGTAACGAAACCCATATTGAATCCTAGAAAATTAATATACTCTCTATTTCGCTTTCTAAGCCATACCATCACTCCTGCAGATCTTTCATAAAACCAAAGTAGAAATCTATCATTCCCGGTTATTGGCAAGAATGCATATCTAGCATAAACTCCCACAATTTTCTCCTCTTCCTCCATTGGCTTTATCATCGTGTCTATCCAGTTTGGTGGATAAAAAGAATCTGAGTCCGCACATAAATGATATCTCCCTTTAGCATTTTCTAAACCTAATTGGCGAGCGAATGTAATCCCTTGTTCAGGTTGAAAATAGTTTCTTACACCCAAGGTATCTAGAACTTGTTGAGTTTGATCAGTGGAATTGTTATTGATCACTACAATTTCAATCTTTCTTTTGGTCTTGTTTGATGCTAAAGATGATAAAGCTCTGTAAATATTATTTTCTTCATTCCAGGCAGGAATCATTACAGAAACTTCGGGTTCTGGATGTTGATATTTTGCTATTCTAGTTTTTAAATCATTGATTTCATTAGTTGTTAAATCAGTAAATTTCTTATTGGTATAACGATGAGGTTTTATCCAAGAAGGAAGTGTAAATAAAGAAACGCTCATTAAAATTATTTTCGAAATTTAAAAATCAATAATTCGGTGTTAAACCTTAAATATCTATATAAATGTCTTGTAAATGAAATAAAAAAACCAGCATTATTACGCCAGAAATTCCTCTTAACTGTACTCGGCTCTTCTTCTGAATTTAATTGATCTAAAAGTGATTTAAAATCATCATAAAAGTAGGATTTTGTACCCTTGGCAAGTACTTTCATCATTTGGTTATATTCCGTACGGTCTGGTTTAATTCCTTCATCATATCTTCCAAATTTATCGTGAAAATTGCTCCTTCGTAAATGAGGATGATCTGAGTACAAATAAAATTTACGGTAACCTTCCCAAATGTAACTGTGGTTAAAAATCATTTCAGAGAAACCATCAGAAACAGGCTTCAAATGTGGATATTTAAAATAAGCATAGAATCTAATAAAGTCTATCCCTTTATCAGCATTCATAAAATTTAATGCAACTTGAAGTTTTTCAAAAAAAAGTGGTTTTGGCAAAAAATCTTCTTGAATATATAAAGTATATGGTTTGGTAACTTGATCCTGCCCCTTATTTATATTATTTCCTAAACCTTTGTTTACAGGAGCTGAAACTAATTTGAAAGAATATTTTTCTTTTAGTTGCTTTAAATGTGGTTGATACTCTGCCTTACTAGCATCATCAGAAACAATAATTTCACCAAATACAAGCTGTTCATCTACAAAATACTGAAGAAGTCTTTCTAATGATTTACTACGATTATAATGTGTAATTAATAAAGAAACCTCTTCGAAAATATACATTTAAATTAACTTTAAGCAAATACTTTAATCATTGTTTTCTTGATCTTTATGATCCCTTTTCTAAACAATCTTAAGTAATCGCTTTTTAATTTCATTCCTTTCCATGGTGTTAAATCAAGATATTTAAAGAACTCTCGCTTGAAAGACTCATCAGATCTATAAGATTTAAAGATAGGCTTTATATCTAAAAAATGAATGTTCTTTGGATTTGGATGATAATTATGGGCAAACCAATTCCATAATGGATCAATCTCTAACCATTTTTCAGCAAAAACAACATTTAATCCGTATTGATCCGCAAAATTAACGTAATTAATATTGTCTTCCATTGCTCTAAAAACTTTTTCCGGAATTTCATCTTCTTTCCATTTTTCGACATCAATAATCATCAATCCCGAGTTAAAATATTTTGCAGAACCTGGTATTCCTAACTCTTTATAATTTGGAATACCACCCCAAGAGCAATCTGCTGTTTTTCCTACATCTATTACTGCGGCTAAAGTATGGCCTTCTAAATCAATATTCCATAATTCTGAAACATCTTTTAAGACAACCATATCCACATCGAAATAGATTAATTTCTTTACGTCTTTATCTAAAATATAAGGGGCAAATAATCTTAAAAATGCAGTAAAAGGAAAAGCTGAATTGTCAACTGGAAACTTCATCCCTTCTGGTAACAATTCCTTAGCACTATTCCATTGTATTTTAACTTCAGGCGATTTACTAATAAGTGAATTTATTTTATCTTGATTTAGCTGGGAGATTTTATCATTTAAAATATAAAAAACGATATTTTCATCGGTATGATGGTTGTAGATAATTGATTTTATTAAAGTGGCTAATAGTACCGCATAATTATTATTACTAGCAAATGCAACGTGTATAATATCTTTTTTGGTCATTAATCTTTGCATGCTGATAAGATAGTGACGTATTTATGAGTTAAAAATGAAGAATCAATATTTATAATATTATAAATTAAAAATTACTTCAAATACGTTTACATTCTTTTTGTTATCGTAATAATAGCTAAAATTATCTGAACATTGCTTTATAATTAACAGACCAAAATTTTCTGGAATATTAAAGAATGAATCATGATTCAAGTTTTCAGGCTCTAAAAACTCTATATGATTTTCGCCTTTAATTAGGATGGGAAGCTCGTAATTATTACCCAATCGAGCATTTATTATAAATTCGGTTGTAAAATCTTTTATCGGAATTTGTAAATCTTGATTTGTTTCTATATTCTTACAATTGAATTTTCTACCAGAATCAATCTTTTTAACAATTACACTTCGGTCCATTATATTTATTTCTAAAAAAGACTCTGTTTCACTGTGTTTTATAGCGTTAGTTAATAACTCCATGATCACTAATTTAAACTTAGCAACCCTATTAAAGTCATTTCCGAAATTTTCTAAATCCAAAATAAAATCACAACAATGCTCAATAAAATATTTGTATTCAACAATTTTTGATGGAACATTTAATTTTAAAGTATTTGGATTATAAACCATTATTTTAATTGGTTTACAGCTTCAGTAATACTATTAGTGATTTTAAAAACTTTATCCAACCTGGTGAGTTCAAAAAGTGCATTTACATCTTTTTGAATATTTGCTAAAGCCATTTCTCCGTTATGAGATAGGACATGTTTTAAGCCTGCAACCAAAGCACCAATAAATGAACTATCCATGTATTCTACTTTGGCTAAATCAATAATCAGTTTTGGATTATCTTGATTACTATTTTCGTTTAAAAAAGCTTTAAACTGCTCAGAGTAATTTAAACCTGCTTCGGTAATTTCTACAGTTATTAAAACGATATCGTTTTCGAGTACTTGTTTTCTAAAATTCATACTAAATTCTTTTGATTTGTATCAAACTACAATCGTCAACCTGGTATTTTTCCCGATTAAATATTTTGTCGCTTATTTCCTTGAAGTTCATTTTCTTCTCTAAAAGGCCTTCTAACAGTTGAATAAAGAAATTCATATCTGTCTTTTTTACACCATTTGATTCAAAGTCTATTGCCCCATCCGAAAGTAAAAACACCTGATCTCCTAACTGATTATCCACCTCTTGTTCGCTATAATTTCCGTTTTCAAAAAAACCTAATAATAATCCTTTTGACTTAAATTGAGTGATTTTATTTTCTTGATTTCTATACAGTAATAAGGGTAAATCACTTGCTCCAGAATAGGTAATTTTCATTTCTTCATCATCTATTAAAACCAAACTAAGCGTTGAGTAGATATCGTCTAAAAACTCATCAACATGTATAACTTGATTGATTCGCTGCATGATTTGGGCAACTGAAACATTGCCATCAAAAACACAAATCCTAATTGCAGAACGGATATAGCTTAAGAAAGTAAAAGAAAAAAACCATGCTCCCCATTTCTTTCCCATTACATCACCAAAAACCAAAAAAGTATATCGATCATTAACTTTTATAAAATCAATAAAATCTCCACCAGGATGATTTTGAAATGGTTGGTGAAAAATATTAATCTCAAAGTTTTTTAATTTAATACCTTTTGATGGAACGTTTTTTAGGTTTAATTTATCAGCGATTAATTTGAGCTCGTTAATTGATTTCTCTTTTTGTTCTTGTACAGTAGCAAGAATATTGTTGATCTTAGAAATTAGCTGATTTGGAGGTATCTTTTTAGGAATGTAATCTATTGCCTTTAAATCTAATCCTCTTTGTATAAAAATCTCTTGATTATGTGAAGTCAGGAAAAGAAATGGGATTTCTTTTAATAACTTATTTTTTAATGTCAATTCTCTGAATAAAAAACCATCCTTCTCCGGCATTTCTATGTCAGAAATAATCAAATCTGGAATATCCTTTTCTAAAACCGCTAAAGCCGTATCTACGCCATCTGCACTTAAACAAACAAAACCTGCACTTTCCAATAGCTTTTTCATCAGCATTAGCTGCATTTTCTCATCATCAACAATTAGAATTTTTTTCTCCACGGTTTAAGCCTAATTGGCAAATTTAATGTATGATTTAATGATTATAAAAATACCAGTTAATACGATCACCAAAGAAATTAAATCCATTAAAGTAAAGCCATCATTTAAAGTAAAATGAAAGATAGTAAACATTTCGAAATATGGTGGAGCAGGAAGAATAATCATTGCAAAACCTAAGGTTACCATAACTAAACCAGCCAAAACAGGAAAAATCATTTCTAAAAAGTTTTTAAACTTGATAGACTTAGCCACTTTTGTATCTATGTAATTACTTTGAAGCAGCATTTCTATTTTTTCTAGTTTTTCTAATCGAGATAAGTCTACATTATCAACTTTTTGAAATTCAGCAAGTAATTCAGGTTCACTTAATTTTTTTTCAATAGCAATATTAAATTTATCTTTAATTTGTTTGATATTATTTGAATTTATATCGCTATTATTCAATAAATTAATGAGTTCGTCCAATTTATCTTGGATAGCCAGAGGTTGCTGTTCTATCTCAGAAAAATGATCTAACTCTTCAAATATTTTCTTATCTGTTGACAATTTATTTTATTTTGCTTCAATAATAAAAATTAAGAATGGATAAAGTTACAATCATTACAGTCAACTATAACCAGCCAAAGGCTACAATTGAATTATTGTTATCCATTAAAAAACATTATCAAAATCAAATAGAGGTTATTTTAGTTGATAATGCAAGTGATGAAAACCAAGAAATAGAATTTAAGAACGCATTTCCTGATCTTGTTTTTTTACGTTCGAATACTAATTTAGGTTTCGCCGGCGGCAATAATTTAGGAATAAATTTAGCTGGTGGCAATTATATTTTTTTATTAAATAATGATACCGAAATTATTGCCGGTTGTATGGAAATTTTAATCAATGAATTTCAAACAAACCCTAAAATAGGCTTGCTTTCTCCTTTGATTATTTATGATGATGATAGAAGTATAGTACAATATGCGGGCTACACACCAATAAACTATTTGACGGGTAGAAACTCGCAAATTGGACAGTTTGAAAAAAATATTGGACAGTTTGATGGATTAAGCTACGAAACAGGTTTTTGCCATGGCGCAGCGGTAATGTGTAAGCGAAATGATTTAATGAAAGCTGGATTAATGGATGAAAGTTATTTCTTATACTATGAAGAATTAGATTGGTGCGAAAAGTTTAAAAGGATTGGGAAAACCATTAATTTTACAGGAAAAACACATATTTATCATAAAGAGTCAATCTCTGTTGGTAAAGAAAGTATCATCAAAACCTATTTCATGACAAGAAACAGAATGCTTTTTATAAGAAGGAATACAGGTATCTTCAACACTTTACTATTTAGTATTTATTATACTTTAATTGCTTTTCCAAAAATGATTTTTCTTTATTTAAAAAACTCAAGAACCGATTTGGCCAAATTTGCATTAAAAGGTTTGGTGTGGAATTTCTCTCACTCAAAAAATAGCAAGGATTTAGGCTTTAAACTCCATCAATTATGATTATAATTTTCTGGGTTAGCTTATTTATAATCTTTTATACATTTTTTGGTTATGGAATTTTCTTGTTCTTTTTGTTAAGAATTAAAAGATTATTTGTAAAACCTTTTCAATTTAAAGAAAATGAAGTTTTACCTACAGTTTCTTTAATCATAGCTGCTTTTAATGAAGCGGATATTATTGAAGAGAAAATTAAAAATTGTTTGGAGTTAGATTATCCAAAAGACAAAATTCAGATCATTTTTATTACCGATGGATCTTCAGATGAAACGTCAACAATTATTAGCCGAACTAAAGAAGTCGAACTATTACATCAGGATATTAGAGCTGGGAAAATGGCCGCTATAAAAAGAGCTATTCCATTTATCAAAGGTGAAATTACAGTTTTCACAGATGCCAATACCTTCCTAAATAAGGCGGCCGTCAAACAATTAGTTAAACATTATCAAAACCCAAAAGTTGGTGCGGTAGCTGGCGAGAAAAGAATTATGGTAGCTGACTCTGCTGATGCGAGTGCTGCTGGAGAAGGATTTTATTGGAAGTATGAATCGGCATTAAAAAAATGGGACTATGAGCTGTATTCTAACGTTGGCGCAGCAGGTGAACTATTTAGTATTAGAACTGGTTTATATCAACCCGTAGAATCAGACACTATTATAGACGACCACATGATTGCTATGCGTATTGCCGAAAATGGATTTATTATTGCTTACGAGCCTGGTGCTTATGCAATGGAAACTGCTTCAGCTGATTCTAAAGAAGAATTAAAAAGAAAGATTAGAATTGCTGCAGGTGGAATACAATCTATCATAAGGTTGAAAAAATCAGCAAACCCATTTAATTACCCAATTCTTACTTTTCAGTACATCAGTCACCGAGTTTTAAGGTGGGCAATTACCCCTTGGTTAATGATTTTGGTTTTAATTTTAAATATCATCATCTGTGTATATTACAATAACTTATTCATTTATCAACTCATCCTTTTAGGTCAGATTGTGTTTTATCTAGCTTCTTTGACGGGATATTTATTAGAGAGTAAAAAAATCAAAATTAAAATTTTATTTATTCCTTTTTACTTCTCTATGATGAATTATGCGGCTATGGCTGGCACTTTCAGATATTTTAAAGGTAAGCAATCTGCAGCTTGGGAAAAGTCAAAAAGAAAATCATCCTGATAAAACGCAGGATGATTTTCTTAACTTTCGATTTTTTTTCAATGATTCTGCTTTTCGTCGGCAGTTTCAATCACTTTTTCAACGGTTTTAACGAGCTCAATTGCGGCATCCTTTAATTTTGGATTGCCGTTAAAAGCGGCATCAAATTCTATAATTTTCTTTTTGCGTTCGTAATCTAATTCTATATAATATTTTGGAGCCGTGTTGGTAGTATCACTTAACATTTTAGCGGGCATATCCCACATTCCAATATCTGCTGCCCGTCTATGTAAATACAATAAATCATCTTTAGAAAGCTTTAATTTATGCGTAATTAGAGAATCATTTCCATTTAAGTATTGGAATTTTTCGTTAGTAGATGTATAAATTTTATCATAATGATTTCCAATTCCAGACTTCATGGTAATGCTCTTAAATTCCGAAAACTTATAAGGTGCATTTTTAATCATAAAGGAATAATAATAAATGCAATACAATAAAAACGGAACTGCAATACTTACGCCTAAGAATATCTTTTTAAATCTATCACTCATAATTATAATTCTTCAATTTCTATGTGGTTAGCATTTTTATCAAATTCATTTTCCCATTTAGCAATTACCACCGTTGCTAAACAGTTTCCTATAACGTTTACTGATGTACGAGCCATATCCATCAATTCATCAATTCCTAAAATGATAAATATTGGCCAAACTGGTAAATTAAACGAAGAAGCTGTACCTAATAATATCACTAAAGAAGCCCTTGGTACACCAGCAACTCCTTTACTGGTTAACATTAAAGTAAATACAATTACTAATTGATGACCAATACTCAAATCCATACCTGCAGCCTGTGAAACAAATATAGCGGCTAAGGCCAGATATAAGGTAGTCCCATCTAAATTGAAACTATAACCTGTCGGAATCACAAAAGCTACAATTTTTCTAGGTACGCCAATTCTTTCCATCGCTTCCATTGCTCTTGGTAAAGCGGCCTCGGAGCTGGTAGTTGCAAAAGCAATAGAAACAGGCTCGGCAATGGCATTTAAAAACTTTTTAATAGGTACACCAACAATTAATGCGATTGGTAATAGTATTAACAATAAGAACGCTATTAATGCAACATATAAGGTTGCCAAAAGTTGGAAAAGATTTAATAAAATACCTAAACCCATATGCCCTACTGTAAATGCAATTGCAGCACCAACCCCTATTGGCGCAAAATACATGACGATATTGGTGAATTTAAACATGACCTCGGAAAGTGATTCGGCGGCCTTTAGCATCGGGCGACGTTTATCCTCACGTACCATTGCTAATGCAATACCGAAAATAATACTAAATACTACTACTTGTAAAACCTGACCTTCGGCCATTGATTTTGCTATGTTTTCAGGAAAAACATGTAGAATAATATCTGTTGCAGTTTGTGGTTCAACTTTTTCTAATGTCTCGGTAATTACAGCAGGAGGTTTAATACCTACACCTGCTTTTGAAATATTTATAGCCAAAACCCCAATAAATAAAGCTAAAGTAGTGACTACCTCAAAATAAAGTAGTGACTTCCAGCCCATCCTGCCCACTTGTTTTAAATCAGAGTGTCCTGCGATACCAAATACCAATGTAGCAAAAAGTAAAGGCGCTACAATGGTTTTAATCATCTTTAAAAAGACCTTACTTAAAACCTGTAAATTGATGGCTATCTCGGAAAAATCATGACCAATCTCTGCGCCTATCACCATAGAAATTAAAATCCAGGTGGTTAAAGATTTCCGTTGAACACCATATGCAAACAAACTTGTCAAGGCTATCCATCTTAAAATAATTAAAGTATTCTCTGGAATAGTGACAATATGATAATGATTAAAAATGGTTGCTAATGCTGCGATAAAAACAGTAATGAGTAAAATTAACGGAACGCGCTTTATCTTCATGTATTTAGTTTTTGGGATTCTAACAAAAGTAACTATTTTGGCTAATAGCGCAAATGTAATCTATGGACAGCCCCAAATTAGCAGAACTTAAAAAAGAATTGAACTTTCATGATGCCCATCAATTGAAAGATTTATGTTTAAGAATTGCTAAATATAAAACCGAAAATAAAGAATTATTACATTATCTACTTTTTTATCATGACAAAAAGAATGATTATGTAGAACAGGTTAAAGAACTTATTATTAATGAGTTTGATGATTTACACCCAAGTGTTTATTACGTTGGTAAGCAATTAAGAAAACTGACCAGAGTTATGAATAAACACATCAAATACATTGGTGAGAAACCTTTGGAAATAGAAATTTCAATTACTTTTTGTAAATGTTATATTCAACATCCCATTGTGAAATTAAACTACAAAGCCCTAGAATTGATTCTGTTTAGACAGTTAAAAAGAATTAATAAACTGTTACCCAAATTACAAGAAGACTTTCAATTTGATTATCAGCAGGAGTTTGATGAACTTTTGAGTAGATTGAAAAAGGATAAGCCTTCTTTTAACTTGAGAGATATTGAATAGACAAATGTCTTTAATAGAATTTGCGTAAGGGATTGAAACGGCATCCTTTTTTGTGTGCCCTTAGACTCGGCTCAGGGTGACAAAAAAGATATAGTGAAAAGCCAGACCCCATTTTTTATGGGGGTACGCCCAAAATAAATTGTAACAAAACAATCATCAGCCTATCTAAAACTACAAACCCCAAAACTGAAACAGATTAATGTCTAATAAGGAGCAGCTATTTAAAGAGATTTTTGATGCTAATTCTAAGAAGATTTATCACTTATGTTTTGGTTATACTGGGGATGATGATGCAGCAAACGATCTTTTGCAGGAAACTTTTTTAAAGGTTTGGCAAAATTTAGAGAAGTTCAGAAATCAATCTATGATTTCGACTTGGATTTATAGAATTGCAGTAAATACTTGTCTGACTTATTTGAAGAGTGAGAAAAGACAAGCAAAAGATGAGCTGACGCCAAACATTATCGAAAACCGCGAAGAAGAAACTGAAGACAGAGAAAAGCAAGAACAGGTAAAAACCTTATATCAATGTATTTCTAAATTGGAAGAGAATGAGCGTATTATCATTACTATGGTGATGGACGAAGTTCCTTATCCAGAAATTGCAGAAGTTTCGGGAATATCTGAAGGAAATTTAAGGGTTAAAATACACAGGATTAAGCATAAGCTTACTGAATTATACAATGAGCATGAAAGACTTTGATTCGTTAGTTGGCATTTGGAATGAGCAAAAAAC
>JACMOI010000138.1 GCA_014378105.1 Pseudopedobacter sp. | reverse complement strand
AGCGGGTGTTTTCCTGAGTAAACACATCAATGCCAACATCATCAATGCAGGAGATGGCGCTCATGAACATCCTACTCAGGCTTTATTAGATGCTTTCTCTATCCAAGAAAAGTTGGGCGGAATTGCTGGTAAAAAAGTGGTGATTGTGGGTGACGTTTTACACTCTAGAGTGGCTTTATCTAACATCCTTTGCCTACAAAAGTTGGGCGCCGAAGTGATGGTTTGCGGGCCAACAACTTTAATTCCTAAATACATTGGCACCTTAGGGGTCAAAGTAGAACACAATTTAATGAAAGCCTTAAACTGGTGTGATGTGGCCAACATGTTGCGCATTCAATTAGAAAGACAAGACATCAAATACTTCCCATCATTAAGAGAATATACGATGATGTATGGTTTAAATAAAAAAATACTCAATTCTTTAGATAAAGAAATCGTGGTGATGCATCCAGGGCCAATTAACCGAGGAGTAGAAATCACCAGCGATGTCGCTGATAGTAAGCAATCTATCATTTTAGATCAGGTAGAGAATGGTGTTGCAGTAAGAATGGCGGTGCTCTATCTTTTGGCTAGCCAAAAATCCTAAGCTTAAAAATTCCCTAAAAATTGATCTTCTTAACAATGAATGGTGCTAATTTTGCGTTTAAAAAAAGAGTTTATTAACAGGTGTTAGTTAAATAATAATTAATAGCCTATCACAAGCCCTAAATTTGAATAACCGATTTTAGCTCAATTATGTTCAGAAAAATCCAATTATCTCTCGCTTTCCTACTCTTATTCAAAATATCTTCGGCACAAGTTCCTGCTTATTTCGATATCAATACTAAATATAAAAGTGCTTTAGAACTTGTAGATCATGAAAAGTATGCTGCAGCCTCTTCCCTATTTTATGAGGTCGAAAAAACCAAAGCCATCGCCAATACCAATCAGGATAATAATGCCGCCATCTCGCAGATTAAAATAAACAGCGAATATTATAGAGCCTATTGTGCTTTAGAATTAGAGAATGATGACGCCGAACAGCTTTTTAAGAAATTTATCAAACACCATCCAGAAAATCCAAGAGCCAAACAAGCCTATTTTCAGGTAGGAAGGTATTATTTCAAAAAAGAGCAGTATAGCGAAGCATTGACATGGTTTACTCAGGTAAGTGCCATTGATTTAACTGGTAAAGAGGGTATAGAATACAAATTCAAAACGGCTTATGCTCACTTTGAAACTGGTGATTTACAAAGCGCTAAACCACTTTTTGGTTTAATAAAAGACAATCCGTCTATCTATTCAGAGCGAGCGACTTATTATTACGCCTTCATTTCTTATCAGGATAAAGATTATAAAACCGCACTCACAAACTTCGAGAAATTAAAGGGTTCTAAAACTTACGAGGCTAGCTATCCATATTATATTTCTGCAGTTTATTTCATGGATAAAAGATATGATGATGTGATAGCTTACACCATTCCAATTATTGAAACTACTAAACAATTGAACGAAACAGAATTGCTTAGAATAGTTGCAGCTTCTTACTTCGCTAAAGCAGATTATACCAATACCATCAAATACTATGAGCGTTTTATGGATCGCGATCGTGGGAAAACCCAGAACAATCAGGATAGCTATCAAATTGGATATACTTATTATAAGCTAAAAAAATATAACCAATCAATTGAGCAATTGGGAAAACTCATTAAAGATGAAAAAGAATACAGTCAGTTTGGTTTATATACCTTGGCTGATGATTACCTAACTACTAAAAATAAACAAAGCGCTAGAAATGCTTTTCAGGTAAGCTCTAAATTGAATTTTGATAAGCAACTCGAAGAAGATGCCTTATTTAATTTCGCTAAGCTTTCTTACGAGTTAGAGTTTCATAATATTGCTTTAGATGCGATTCAGAGCTATTTAAAAAAATACCCCTATTCTAAAAAGTTAAACGAAGCCAAGACTTTATTAGCCAAGACTTTATTAACTACCAAGAATTACAAAGATGCCATTGACGTTTTAGAGGGAATCGAAAATAAAACGCCCGATGCGAAAGAAGCTTATGAAAAAGTAACTTACTATCGTGGTCTAGAATTTTATAACGAAAGAGCTTTTGAAAATGCTATTGGTGTATTTTTAAGATCCAACAAATACCCTATTGATCCAGAAATTTATGCTTTAGCAACCTATTGGTGTGCTGAAGCCATGTATGAGGTAAGAAAGTATAGTGAGTCAGTTACTTACTTTGAGAATTTCCTTAAGATGCCGGCAGCAAATAAAACGGATTTATACAATTACGCTAATTACGCATTAGGCTATGCCGCTTTAGAGGGAGAAAATTATCCAAAAGCAGCGACTTATTTAGCCAGATTTTTAAATGGCAGCGAAAGAGATCCTAAAACCATTCAAGATGCTACTCTAAGGTTAGCTGATGCTTATTTCGGCGCTAAGAATTACGGGAGTGCAATGGCCTATTATAACAGAATCATTGATCAAGGATCTACCAGCCAAGATTATGCGCTTTTTCAGCGAGGAATTATACAAGGTTTACAAAATCAGCCTGAAGCTAAAATTGCCACTTTGCAATCTTTGTTAGCTAAGTTTCCAACCTCTAATTATGCGGATGATGCAGGTTTCGAAACGGCTTACACTTATTTCCTGATTGGTCAAGGAGAAAAAGCACAAACAGATTTAAGTGCCTTTGTAGAGAAATACCCAAGAAGCTCTTACATCCCAAGGGCATTGGTGACCATTGGCTTAGTCTATTACGACCAGAAAAATGATGATGAAGCTTTAGTGACTTTCAAAAAGGTAGTAGCTGATTATAAATCAACAGATGAAGCACAACAAGCTTTGAAATTGATTCAGAAGATTTACCTCGATAAAGGGAATGCAACTGAGTTTATTAATTATGCAAACACCACTTCTATTGGAAATTACACCTCAGCTGAGCAGGACAATATCATGTTTCAGGCGGCAAATAACCTTTATTTAAGAGGGAACTGGGATGGAGCCGTTGAAGCAGTAAATGCTTATTTTGATAAATTCCCTAAGGCTATCCAAGATAAACAAGCCAAATTCATCAGGGCCGAGAGCTATAAAAACTTAGGTAAATTTGCGCCTGCAATTCTAGATTATGAGTATATCTTAAACGACTGGACCAGTGAGTATACCGAAAAAGCGCTGATTAGCATTTCTAAAATCTACCTCAATAATAAGCAGTACAACGAAGCAATCGTACACTTGAAAAAATTAGAAATAGCATCGGAATATAAAGCAAACTACAGTTTCGCCATCAACAATTTAATGGTGGCTTATGCCGGAATTGGTGTACCTGACCAAACTTTAAAATATGTTGATTTGGTAAAAAACTACGAAAAATCCTCTGAAGAGGATAGAAACAAGGCTGGTTTATATGCAGGTAAGGCCTATTTGGTAATGGGTGATGTTGACAAAGCAAAAAAACAATTTGAAGATGTAGTAAAAGCAACAAAATCTATCGCTGGCGCTGAAGCTCTATACAATGTAGCTGAAATTCAATATCTTAAAAAGGATTATAAAACTTCACAGAAAACTTGTTTTGACTTAACCAAAACAATGCCTAATTACGATTATTGGAATGCAAAAGCCTTCATTTTACTAGCTGATAACTATGCTGCTTTAAAAGATAATGTACAGGCAATTGCTACCTTAAAAAGTGTCATAGATAATTATGCAGGCGATGATGACATCTTAACCATCGCTAAACAAAAATTAGATAAACTGACTAGTAAATAAGAACATGACCAAAAAATATCATATAGCCACTGCTCTTTTTTTAAGCTGCTCTTTTGCTTTAAGTTTATCGGCGAATGCCCAAACGACACCTATAAAAAAAGATACGACTAGAAATGCCGTTACCGAAGAGATTGAAGTCGTTAGATCTTATAGACCTGTTTTAGCTGATGCGGTAAAAATCAGACGTAGTCCTAATTTAAACGATACCCAACCTTTTAATCCGAAAGTAACTTACGATTTACTGGATAAAAGATTAGAATTAAACAGTGGGATAAGAGAGTTAGAAGCACAAAAATTAGCGCTTGAAAAAGCTGCTCAATTGCAAAATAATTTTGCCAAGATAGGATTTGGGAATTTAGGAACCACTTTTGGTCAGCTAAATATAGCCACTGGACAAGACCAAGCTTTACAAGCAGGTTTTAATCTTACTCATTTAGCCATGAGTGGTAAATTGAATGCGCAAAAAATAAGTAAGCAGAAAATTAGTGGTTATGGGCGAAGTATTGGTGACCATATCATCTTGGAAGGTAAGCTAGGCTATAGCCGTTTTGGAACCTATTTTTATGGTCAAGATCCTAATGGTTCATTTGCGAATGCTTCTCCAGAGCAGCAAAAATTTGGAACTTTTGAAGGAGAAGGGCTTTTGTTTAATCGTGTAGATGCTGATGATGAAACCAGCTTTACTTATGCTGCAAAAATCGGTGCCTCTATATTCAATAATGCTTTCTCAGCGAAAGAAAATAACTTCAACTTATCTGGTGGTATTGGTAAGGGATTAGATAAAATTAAAGTTGGTGCAAATGGTAGTGTTGATTTCACCAGTAGTAAAGATTTGAACTACAGCTTCAGCAATAACCTGTTCAAGGTAAATCCTTATATCCAATTAAATACAGACCTTTTAAGATTTACAGCTGGTGTTAATTATGTCAATGAATTTGGCTCAAATCAAAGAATCCATTTTTTCCCTGCCGCCAGTTTAGATTTTATGCTGATTAAAAACTATTTAACGCTGTTCGGTAGTTTTGGTGGCGACATCGACAAGAATACCATTAAAGGTTTTGCATCCGAAAATCCTTATCTTAATGAGCAGATTCAATTAAGAAATACAGTTAATAAATTTGATGCTGCTGGTGGAATAAGAGGAACTTTCGCAGCCAACATTGGCTTTAAAGCCATGGTATCTTATCAAACATTAGAAGATTATTCTTATTACCTAAATAATCAGGTGAATAATAATCAACTTTATCAGCCGCAAAAATTTGATATCGCCTATTTTAACGGTAACATGAATGTTTTAGGATTTGATGGAGAATTGAACATCAACTTTACAGACGCCTTTACTTTAGATAGTAAAATCAATTTAAAACAATACAATAATAGTGTCGAGCCCTACGCTTGGTTACACCCTTCCTTCACGCTTTCCTCAAACGCATCATTTAAAATTGGAGATAAAATTAAATTAAATGGAGACGTCTATTTTCAAGGTGATACCAAAGCTAAGATATTGTTGATTTCCGCAATAAATCCAAACCAGCGGGATTATACAGTGAAATCAATAAAGGCTTTCGCCGATATCAGTACAGGGATTGAATATCAATACAATAAAAAGATTAGTGGATTTTTTAGAGTAAATAATATTTTAGGAAACGAATATTATAAATATCCTTACTACCCTAATTATGGAATTAATATATTAGGCGGATTGAGTTACGGTTTTTAGTTTTTCATTTTTTCGCCTCCATCTATTAAAAAAAGTATTTTTACACCTCTATGGATATATCACCTTATTTCGCCGAAATGATTGCTCAAAAAGATCAGGTAATTGTACCTGGACTGGGCAAGTTTTTCAAAAAGCGATCAGAAGGTTATTATGATGCGGAAACTAAGACTTTCTATCCACCATCAGGCAAGATTGATTTTTCTAGCGAATATATGCATGATGATAGATTGGTTCAGCATATCAGTCAAAAATGTAATATTTCCTTAACATCTGCCTATAGCGCATTAGATGAATATGTGAGGGATTTAAAAAACATCTTAAAAGGGAGTCCAGTTGTCTTAGAGGGAATTGGTAAACTCCAAATGGTAGATGAAAAAATATCTTTAGAAACAGACGATAACCCCAATTTAAATAAGGCTTTCTTTGGTTTACCCACTATTGATATAGCAGCGGCCAGTTTCCAAGGGAATGATAACGACCAGTATAGTTTAGCGCAGCAAGCTTTAAATACCGCGGTCGTAGATGATGAGGACGCCTTCGAAAAGGGGCATAAAAAAAGTAATCTTTTAAAGATTTTATTATTATTTATAGCTTTTACAATAATAAGCGTTTTGATTGCGCTTTATTCCATCAGACCAGACATCTATCAAAATATTGCAAAATATTTTAGAAAAGGGTCTCCAGTTGAAGCAAAATCTGCAGATGATAAAGGCCTTAAAACTGCTGATTCTATTTATAATTCAAAACTATCTACCGAAGAAAAACTCAAAAATATGGGCTTTGATGTAGAAAAAGTTCGAGACTCTACCGATGTAGCCATAGATCAAAAGAAAGTACCAAATACCAATAATATTCGTTACGAAATTATCATTGGACAATATCCAAAACAGGAACAGGCGGAAGATCGAGTGAAACAATTAAAAAGTTATGGAATTAATTCCTATGTGGTTACAGATGCCGACGGACCGTTAGTTAAAATAAGTGCTGGAGCATTTTACGATGAAATCGAAGCTAAGAGAGAATTAAAAAGAATACAAGAAGATTTAAACCCTCAGGCTTTTATTAAGCCTATTAAAACCTTAAAATAAGAATATGTTCTTACAAGACACGAGTGCTTTACAGCCTATACTAGATACTGCAACAAATACCATCCAAGCTTTGCAAGCAACAAAAGAACAAGAATTAAGTCTCTTTGAATTGATGACAAAAGGTGGTTGGGTGATGATTCCACTTGCTATTTTAGCTTTATTAGGTTTGATTATTTTCTTCGAAAGATATTTCACCATTCGTAAAGCCAGCAAAGACGAATCACAATTGACCATGCAAGTTCGCTCCAGTATCAAAACCGGGAACTTAGATTCGGCAGTTGCAATTTGTAAAAGTAGCAATACCCCTTTAGGCCGTATGTTACAGAAAGGTTTATTAAGAATTGGTCGCCCCATTAAAGACATTGAAGGCGCAATAGAAAACGTTGGAAAGTTAGAGGTTTCTAAGCTAGAAAAGAATATCAGCATCTTAGGTGTTATTGCTGGTATTGCGCCTATGCTTGGTTTCGTAGGAACGATTATTGGAGTAATCACTATTTTCCATGATGTATCTGTAAAAGGAGTCATTGAGATTGGGACCATTTCAGGAGGTTTATACATTAAGATGATTTCATCAGCAACAGGCTTGATCATTGGTATTGTTGCCTACATCCTGTATCATGTTTTAAATGGAATGGTAGATAGGGTAGTTTTAAAAATGGAAACCGACTCTATAGAATTTATTGATTTATTAGAAGAACCAGGACGATGAATTTAAGGAAAAAATCAAGACCACATGTAGAGGTACATACCTCGGCTTTGAACGATATCATGTTCTTCCTGCTCTTATTTTTTCTGTTGGCATCGGCAGTGGTGAACCCTAATGTGGTGAAATTATTTCTGCCACGTTCCAATTCAGGGCAAGCATCACCGCAAAAAACCATTAATGTTTCGATCACCAAAGATTTGAAATATTATGTAGAGAAAGAGCAAGTGCCATTTGAAGCTTTGGAACAAAAAATTATCCCCTATCAGCAGGCAAATCCCGATTTAACGATTTTGCTATATGCAGATAATACCATTGCTATTCAGAACATCGTTAGTTTAACAGATATCGCTAATCGATTAAAAGTTAAATTAGTTTTAGCTACTGAACCCAAAAAATGATCGGTATTTTAAAAAATAACCCAGATAATAATTACCCAAAAGCGATTGCCGTTTCTGTTGCGATTGTGATTGGCTTTTTGTTGCTGAGTATTTTTTATATCGTCAGCAGATCAAAGCCTGCAGAGGAAGTGGGCATTGGAGGTATTATTGTAAACTACGGCACTGCTGATGAAGGCATGGGAACTGACTACATGAACGTGGAAAAACCTTCAATGGATCCGAATGCCAATGGAAAAGCTCCTGATAAAATCATACCTAATCAGGCGGTAACCCCAAATTCTCAGGCAGTTAGTAGTGATAACAACATCGTAACTTCAGATAATTCTGATGCAGTAAGTATAAATACCAAAAAAACGTCAACCAATACCGTACCTACTCAAAAAGTTGAAGAAAAACCTAAAGCACCCACCATTAATCAGGATGCTTTATTTAAAGGGAATAAAAATTCTGGTACAGGTCAAGGCGATGGAAATGGAAATGTTGCTGGCAACCAAGGCAAACCAGAAGGAGACCCTTTAAGTGATAATTACAATGGAACAGGTTCTGGAAATGGTGGAGTAGCGCTTACGCTAGCTAGTCGTAGGTTTATAAATTTACCTTCCATTAAAGATAATGGACAAAAATCTGGTAAAGTTGTAGTGGAAATAAGAGTGGATAAGAATGGTATTGTCACCAGTGCCAAAGCTGGAGCAAGGGGCACTACTTTAAGCGATGCCACATTGTGGGATAAATGTGAAACCGCAGCATTAGGTTCTCGTTTCAATACTTTAGAATCTGCTCCAGATACACAAATTGGAACAATTGTTTTTAACTTTAAGGTGAAATAGCACTCAATAAATTTCACAATTGGACTATCAGCAAACCCTCGATTATCTTTACGAAAAACTCCCCATGTTTACCAGAGTGGGTATTTCTGCTTATAAAACAGATTTAGACAATACGATTAAGTTTTGTGCGCATTTAAATCATCCTGAGGAAAAATTTAAATCTATTCATGTCGCAGGCACCAATGGCAAAGGTTCTACCTCGCACATGCTAGCGGCAATTTTACAAAAAGCTGGTTACAAAACTGGCTTATATACTTCTCCACACTTAAAAGATTTTAGAGAAAGAATTAGAATCAACGGAGAAATGATTTCGGGAAATGAAGTAGTTGATTTTGTATCCGATAATCAGGATTTTATTGAATCACTTTCCCCTTCCTTTTTTGAAGCAACCGTTGCTTTAGCTTTCGATCATTTCGCGAAACATCAAGTTGATATTGCGGTGATTGAAGTGGGTTTGGGTGGCAGGTTAGATTCGACCAATGTAATTACTCCTGAGCTTTCTGTGATTACTAACATCAGTTATGATCACATGAATTTGTTAGGAAATACATTACCTGAAATCGCTGCTGAAAAAGCAGGAATTATCAAACGAAACATCCCGGTTGTCATTGGTGAATTACAAGAAGATATTGTAGGAGTTTTTTTAACAAAAGCTCAGGAACAAAATAGTAAAATCAGATTTGCATCAAACGATTGGGAAATTATTCAAAATGAAATAGTTGGTAAAGAAAGAAAAATTAAGATTAAAAATCAGAAGCAGACGTTTGATTTAAGCCTTGATTTATTAGGAACATATCAATTAAAAAATATCAAAACAGTATTAACAGTTATTGATGAATTAAATCAATTGGGCTATAAAATTTTTTCAGAGGCTATTTCATCGGCTTTAAGCCAAGTGAAAAATCTAACTGGTTTAATGGGGCGTTGGCAAACTTTATCAGAAAAACCATTCATCATTTGTGATACTGGGCATAATGAGGATGGCATAAAAGAAGTTTTAAAAAATATAAATTCCACTCCGCATCAAAATCTTTTAATGGTTATTGGAATGGTGAAAGACAAGGACATCAGCAAAATACTTTCTCTATTACCTAAAAATGCCACTTATTATTTTTGCGCACCAATTTTAGAAAGGGCCAAACCTGCAAAAGAATTAGAAACTGAAGCTGCATCTTTTGGTTTAAAAGGTGAATCATTTCCATCTGTATTAGCCGCATTAAATGCTGCCAAAGAACATGCAAAACCAGGTGATTTAATATTTGTTGGGGGAAGTACTTTTGTTGTTGCAGAAGTAATTTGAACTATTACCTGATTATACTTAAATTTAAAAATGAGATTATACTTCATCCTACTTCTTTTTATAAGTAGTCAAAGTTTAAAAGCACAAGACATCACGAAAATTCCGCAAACAATTAGAGATAGCATCAGCTATGCGGGATTCCCTGTGACTGTTTACAACCAGACGCTCTTTTATGTTAAAAACAATTTAGGGCCGCTTTCCGCAAAAGACAGAGCGAATATTGCTACTGAAAAAATCACTATCCTCGAAAAAGATCTTCTTGCAAAAACAGATTCTATTCGAGTTGATTCTACTGGAGGTAACACTAATATTATTTATAAAGATTTAATTATTGTTTCCATAACACCTGAAGATGCCAAAATCAATAACTTACCATCTTTTCAATTAGCTACAAATTATAAGAAAGCCATTGTTAGGGTAATTAATCAATATCGAACAGAAAACAACGTTGTAGAGATTAGCAAAAGAGTGGGCCTTGGCTTATTGATTTTACTAATTCTAGCTTTACTCATTCTTTACCTCAACCGATATTTTAATCGATTTAAAGAATGGTTAAGTGAGCGACTAGACCCTAAAATCTCCAGTTTTAAAATAAAATCTTATGAGCTATTAAGCAAAGAAAGAGCGCTGTTTTTCTTACGGCGAAGCATCAATGTCTTTAAATATTTTATCATCATTCTGAGTATCTATATTGCATTACCACTCATCTTTAGGCTTTTTCCATGGACAAAAAATTGGAGTGATGCACTTATTGACTTTATATTAAAACCTTTAAAAGACATCTTTAGTGGTATCATTGCATTTATCCCTGACCTTGTTGCCATCATTGTTATTGTATTGGTGTTTAAATATATACTTAAAGGCATTAAGTTTTTAGCCGCTGAAGTTGAGATTGGAAAACTAAAACTAAGCGGTTTTTATCCTGAATGGGCAAAACCAACTTACAATATTGTAAAGTTTGTTTTATATGCATTCATGCTCGTGGTCATCTGGCCATTTTTACCAGGTAGTGATACTCAAGTATTTAAAGGGGTATCGGTGTTTTTAGGAGTACTATTATCTTTTGGTTCTTCTTCCACTATTGGAAATATGGTGGCTGGCTTGGTCATTACTTATATGCGTCCATTTAGGCTAAATGATCGGGTTAAAATTGGAGATGTAGTGGGAGACGTGATTGAAAAATCTTTATTGGTTACACGTATCAGGACAATTAAAAACGAAATTATCACCATTCCAAATGGATCTGTTTTAGCTGGAAACACCGTAAACTATTCTATTATGGCAAAAAAAGAAGGTTGTATTTTACATACGACAATTACTATTGGTTATGATGCGCCATGGAGAAAAATCCATGAATTATTAATTGATGCAGCAATGGCTACAGAAGGAATTAATAGCAAGTTAAAAAAGCCATTTGTACTGCAAACTAGTTTAGATGATTGGTATGTTTCCTACCAAATTAACGCGTATACCAATCAGCCCGAAAAGTCGGCTTTGATTTATTCAAACCTTCATCAAAATATTCAAGATAAGTTTAACGAGGCAGGTATAGAAATAATGTCTGCTCATTACCAAACCATCAGAGATGGAAATCAAATTACCATTCCTGATGATTATTTACCAAAAGATTATAAAGCTCCTAGCTTCAATATTAAAAAAGACGGGACCAAATAAATATTATTTCGAATGACAAATAACGATATTCTTAGACTTTTACGCTATACTTTTGAACTGAATGATCAACATGTAATAGATTTATTTGCCTCGGGTGGGGAAGAAGTGACTAGAGTTCAAATTAGCGATTGGTTAAAAAAAGATGACGATCCAGAATATAAAGCTATTTATGATAAAGATTTTGCTGCTTTTTTAAATGGATTTATCAACGCAAAAAGAGGACAAAAAGAAGGCGAACAGCCAAAGGCAGAGAAAAAATTGAACAACAATATTGTCTTTAGGAAATTGAAGATTGCTTTGGCTCTAAAGGATGAAGATATTACGGAAATCTTAGATTTAGTAAATTTTAGAATCAGCAAACACGAACTGAGCGCCTTCTTTCGCAAGCCAACCCAAAATCAATATCGCCCTTGTAAAGATCAAATTTTAAGAAATTTTGTTCATGGTTTACAGGTTAAATATCACGATCAAACTCTAAAATCATGAAGAAAAGTCTTTTTTTAATAGCCTTATTTGTTTCTACCTATTCTATGTCTTTCTCACAAGATAAACCGGCTTATTTAATTTACAATGCAAAAGGCAAGCAGGTAACCTATCAGAAGATGATAGCCGATTTAGCAAAAAAAGACATCACTCTTTTCGGAGAGTCGCATAACAACCCTATTTCACATTGGTTAGAATATGAAGTTACCGCCGACTTGGCTAAACAAAAACCGATGATTTTGGGTGCTGAGATGATGGAGGCAGATAATCAGGAAGCAGTAGATAAATATTTGAAAGGTGAAATTGATGAAGAACAACTACCAAAAGAAGCCAGATTATGGCCAAATTATGCCACTGATTATGCCCCGCTATTAGACTTTGCTAAAGAAAATAACCTTCCTTTTATTGCTACCAATATTCCAAGAAAATATGCTTCTTTGGTTTTTAAGAATGATTTTCAAGCTTTAGATAGTTTAAGTGAAAAAGAAAAAAGTTGGATAGCTCCCCTACCCATTAAATTTGATCCTGATTTACCTACCTACCAAAATATTTCTAAAATGATGGGAGAACATGGCAGTCCGCTTCTAGTGAAAGCTCAAGCGATAAAAGATGCGACAATGGCTTATTTTATTTTGAAAAATTATAAAGAAGGATCTGGTTTTATCCATTTTAATGGCTCTTACCATTCAGATGATTATGAGGGGATTTTATGGTACTTAAAACAAGAAAAACCTGATTTAAAATATGGAACCATTTCTACAGTTTCGCAGGATGATAACAACAAACTGGATAAAGAAAACCTAAATAAAGCTGACTATATTATTTGTGTGGATGCTAAAATGACAACCACTTATTGATTTAATGGGTATTTGCAGTGTTTGGCTCTACGCTATTCCAACCATCCATAAAACCACATTTCATATCAGACCAGTTAGCAGTGAATAAAAACATTAAAAACATTCCCAATAAAAAAAACTTGACTTCTCTTTTTGTGAAGTTGAAATACTTTTTCATAGTTGATTGATATTTGTAAAATAAAATTAAAGATACTTTTAAATATATCAAAATTATTCTTTGAAATATAAAAGCGGGGATATTATAAAATACTCTTCATTCCCCGCTTTTCAATTTCCTTTTATTTATTCTCGAATCTGAAAACACCTCCTAATTTCTCATCAGAATTAAAAGAGACCTTTAAATCGTTGATGATTCCTGTTTCGAGGCTATAAACCCAGCCATGAACATTTAATCCCTGACCATTTTTCCATGCATTTTGTATCGTACTCGTTTTACAAAGATTATACACGTTTTCAATGACATTGAGTTCTACTAGGCGCTTTCCTCGTTCT
>JACMOI010000137.1 GCA_014378105.1 Pseudopedobacter sp. | reverse complement strand
TGTTCTATGGGAACATTAGGAAGAATTGCAGCAGGAATTTCTAATGATTTAACCACTAGAGCCGCGGATGTGATTTTAAAGGAACGTAGAAAATTGATTCTTGTAGCTCGAGATACACCTCTTAATTTAATTCATATTAACAGTATGAAAGTTGTCACAGAAGCCGGTGGTATTATTTGTCCAGCAGTTCCTTCCTTTTATAGTAAACCAAAGACAATCGAAGAAGTAGCAGAAACGGTAGTCAATCGTGTGCTAGATTTGGCAGATTTTGATTTAGATAGTTATCGTTGGGGAGAAGACGAGACGAATTAGCACAAAATTCCTATCTTTGCGACCTGATAAATTATGAATAAAAAAGTAGCGTTTTATACTCTAGGTTGTAAATTAAATTATTCCGAAACTTCAACAATTGGGCGCATGTTCAATGATGCTGGTTTCGAAACAGTTAATTTTACTGATCCAGCAGATGTTTATATTATCAATACCTGTTCTGTAACAGAAAATGCAGATAAAAAATGTCGCAAAGTAGTGAAAGAAGCTTTAAAGCATTCTCCATCAGCTTATATTACTATTGTCGGTTGTTACGCTCAGCTAAAACCAAAAGAAATTGCAGAAATAAAAGGCGTTGATATGGTTTTAGGTGCTTCAGAAAAATTTAGGATTGTTGAATTTATTTCTGATTTAACCAAACAACCTAAAACAATTATTCATCATAGTCCTATCGAAGAAACTAATCAATTCATATCATCCTATTCTTATGGAGATCGAACCAGAACATTCTTAAAGGTACAGGATGGATGTGATTACTCATGTACTTTTTGTACGATTCCTTTAGCTCGTGGGGAAAGTAGAAGCGATACCATTGAAAACATTGTAAAGCAGGCGGAAGAAATAGCATTAAGCGACGTTAAAGAAATCGTTTTAACGGGTGTTAATATTGGAGATTTTGGCATTAGAGCTGGCAAAAGAGAGGATAAATTCTTTGATTTGGTGAAAGCTTTAGATGAAGTAGCAGGAATTAATAGAATTAGGATTTCCTCTATAGAACCCAATTTACTAAGCAACGAGATAATTCAATTTGTAGCTCAATCTAAAAGATTTGTTCCCCATTTTCATATCCCATTACAATCAGGTTCAAATAAAATTTTAGGGCTGATGAAAAGAAGATATAAAAGAGAATTATATCAGGATAGGGTGTCTACAATTAAATCATTTATGCCTAATGCCTGTATAGGAGTTGATGTAATTGTAGGTTTTCCAGGTGAGACGCGAGAAGATTTTATTGATACTTATAATTTTTTAAATGATTTAAATATCTCTTATTTACACGTGTTTACTTATTCAGAAA
This sequence comes from Pseudopedobacter sp., assembly GCA_014378105.1. Classification (GTDB taxonomy): domain Bacteria; phylum Bacteroidota; class Bacteroidia; order Sphingobacteriales; family Sphingobacteriaceae; genus Pseudopedobacter. The sequence continues at coordinate 1,656 of JACMOI010000137.1, read as the reverse complement.
GGGAAAATACACCTGCTGTAAGTATGGAAGGAAGCGTCCCTGGCTCGCAAAGAGCTGATAGGAGTAAAATGTTACATATTCTATCTGAAAAGAAAAGAAGAGCTTTTTACGAAACCCAAATCGGGAAAACTTCAGAAGTGCTTTTCGAGGCCGACCAAAAAGAGGGTTTTATGCATGGTTTTACAAATAATTACGTGAAGATAAAAGTAAAATACGATCCCGTTTTAGTAAACGAATTGAAACAAGTTAAATTAGAGGTAATTCTGCCTGATGGTGATGTGAGTGCAATCGAAGCAGAAGAAATATTAACTCACTAAACCATTCCCTATAATGTTCCCAACCTTATCACATTTTATTAAGTATTTAATTGGTATCGAAATACCATTACCTATTCAAACGTTTGGTTTTTTTGTAGCTATGGCGTTTATAGCTGGTTATTGGGGTTTTTCAGAAGAATTAAAACGTAGAGAAAAATTAGGTCAGGTTCAACCTATAAAAAAAGAAATCATAGTTGGTGAATCAGCAAGTTTAACTGAATTACTGTTAAATGGTTTGTTCGGATTCTTAATTGGTTATAAACTAATTTATGGTTTATTAAATTATTCTTCATTTGTTGATGATCCTCAGGATTTTATATTATCAACAAAAGGTAACTGGATTGCTGGAATTATTTTAGCGTGTATTTTTGCTTATTGGGCTTATTACGAAAAGAAAAAGCATCAGCTAACTCAACCAAAAAAAGTAATAGAAACGGTACATCCGTATGAAATGATGGGGACATTTATCGCCTATGCTGCAATTGCGGGTATTATAGGGGCTAAATTATTTGATAATTTAGAGTATTGGGATCGTTTTATGCAGGATCCAATCCAAAATCTCCTTTCATTTAGTGGATTAACTTTTTATGGAGGTTTGATTTTTGGCGCAATAGCAGTTCTTTATATTTCGGGTAAGTATGGAATTAAAGCTATTCATATGGCTGATGTTTCTGCTCCTGGCTTAATGCTAGCTTATGGCGTAGGTAGAATTGGCTGTCAATTGTCTGGAGACGGTGATTGGGGTGTAGAAAATTTAAACCCAAAGCCAAATTGGTTAAGCTGGGCTCCAGATTGGGTTTGGTCTTTTAAATACCCTCATAATGTAATCAATGAAGGGATACCCATTCCTGGTTGTGTAGGGAAATATTGTAGCGAATTAGCTAATGGAGTTTATCCCACCTCATTTTATGAGGCAGTTGTTTGCATACTATTGTTTGCATTTCTTTGGTCTATTCGTAAGCAAATTAAAACACCCGGAATTTTATTTTCAATTTATTTGATACTAAATGGAATGGAGCGCTTTTTTATTGAACTGATCCGTGTGAATTCTAAATATCATGTGGGGTCGTTTGCTTTTACTCAAGCAGAGCTAATTTCCACACTTTTGGTTTTAACGGGAATCATCGGAATATTTTGGTCTATTAATCATGCTAAAGGAAGAAAGGAAGTCGCTTAGTGAATTCAACTGCTGATGCTATATTAATCAAGAGTAAATTTTTTAATAGTACGATTGTTCGTTTCTTTTTATCAGCTGGGGTTGCATTTTTAGTCGATGTAATTGTCTATTTTATTTGTATCACTTTCATTTATAAAAACCAACCAGTAAAGGTTTTTAACA
>JACMOI010000136.1 GCA_014378105.1 Pseudopedobacter sp. | reverse complement strand
ACACCTATCCGTATGCACAATCAACAAAAGATAAAAGTAAAAACCTACAAAAAAACCTCAAACATTTTTAAAGATGTTTGAGGTTTTTACGCCATATTAGTATTCACAAACTAGTCAACCTATTTTAGGACGTTACATATATAGGGTTTTAATTATAGACTTTCACAATGAAGATGAAATTCTGCATCTTCTTCACTTGTTGAATTCTACTTAAACCAGCCAATGAATTCTTTTTATTAATCGTGATTTTTTGTTTTAAAGAATCTTGAGGGATATTACCAATTGCTTTTAATAGAAAGTCGGACTTTATTGCGAAAGCAGCGCCATCAGCTTGTGTTTGTTTACCACTCACAATACCAATCACGTTTCCTCTATTGTCCATCAAAGGTCCACCAGAGTTACCTGGATTTACCGGAATTGAGATTTGATAAGCGGTAGAATCTCCACCAAAACCAGTTGCAGAACTTAAATAACCTTTGCCGTAAACCACATCATCTTTAGGATAACCAATCGTATAAACATCCTCGCCTAAGTCAGAATCAGTTTTCTTAAAGGTATAAGGCAAAGCAGATAGAGATTTGAATGCAGGATCTGAAATTTGAAGAATTGCAATATCAAACTGAGGATCAACATAAATGGTTTGAGCCTTGTAAGATTCACCTTTATTGTCTTGTACATAAATTGAGTCAGCATCTTTCACCACATGATAATTGGTTACAATATATCCTGCTGAAGAAAGTGCAAAACCTGTACCTCCATATTGGCTATTGTCAGTCTCTGATTTATTGATGTTTCTGATTAAAGCGCTCTGAGAACGTTTGATGTTCTCCATATCACGTTTCAATTCACTGTATTTAGAGCTGTGCTCCTCTTTGTTAAATTGACCAGTTGAAAGTAAAGTAGTTAAAGTAACAACAATTGCTACGGATGCTGCTACAGCCAAACTTCTTTTATATTTATTGAAAAGTACCACAACTTTTAATGGCTTTTCAACTAACTCCTCTTTTAAAGCTTCGATATCAAACTCTTCATGCAATTGATTCATTGCTAATTCTAGCTCTTTTCTTTCTCCAAAACCTTTTATGGTTTTTAAAAAATCGAGATGGGCAACAACCTTATGGTCTAACTCGGCATTATCTTTCCTTTCCTTTTCAAAGGTTAATAATTCTTCATCACTCATTTCTTGGAAAAGATAAGCTTCAATCCTTTTAATTAAATCAATTTCACTTTTCATACCTTTTATTTTTGACTAAAAAATAATTTTTTCAACCTTTGCAAACACTTATATTTTTGTGTTTTTGCATTGTCTGCATTCGTATATCCAAATTTCTCACAAATCTCCTGCATGGATTTGCTGTGCATATAAAAGTCTTCGATGATTGTTTTACATGGTTCACCCAAATCTGTCAATGCATGTTGCATTAAAGCTAATTGTTGATCTTTCTCCTCATGTTGCACTATTTCTGTCTCTACAGCGAAATGATCTTCGTAATCTTTAATGTTTTCGCTAAATCTACTTTTATGACTTAGCTTCTTTAACCACAATCTTCTACATACAGCGTATAAAAAGGTTTTTAGTTTACTGGTTAACTCAAAATCTCCACTTTTAACTTTATCATGTAGAATAATAATTCCCTCCTGATAAATATCTTTTGCATCATCCTCATTTCCGCTGTTGTTCATGACCAGTTGTAAGATCATCGGGAAATGAGCTTTATACAAATACCTTAAAGTCGAAGACGAATTATTTAGTATCCCTAAAATAATTTCACTATCTGTTGGCTTTGAATGATTTATCTTACTGCTCACTTGTTAATACTATTTCTGCTAAATTGTAACCCAAAATCCGTAAAAAAAAATTAAAACTATTATTTCTTTTAAATACTCTGAATATTAATTCATTAAATCTCTAAAAACTAAACTTCAATAAAAATTAAAAAAAAATTAAAATTACGGGTTACCTTTTTTGGTTCTTTGTATTAAAGGTGAAATTAATCACAAATTAAAAGAGAAATTAACATGAAAAACTTATTCAAAATCGGATTTTTTGCACTAGCTATCACTATGTCAGTTGTTGCTTGTAACTCAAACAAAGCTACTAAATCAGCTACAGATTCAGCTTCTATGGATTCAATCACTGTTGATACTTCAGCTATTGATACTGTTGCTCATGATTCATCTACAGTTATGGTAGATACTACTAAAAAAGCAATGTAATTTTAAATCCTAAAAGATTTAAAAGCCGCTTTCGTAAGATAGCGGCTTTTTTATTGTGCTAATTTTTATTCTAAAAGTAAATTCAATTAAGGTCTCTACTGGTAGTCTTGTGTCAAAGCCATCGCTTTGGGGCTTTGACTCTAAATCCGCTCGCTCTACCCAATGCAGGTTTTCCATTTTCCGAAGGAATCCCTTTGGGACAATCATTTTACGATACACGGTTTCATCCTACTATTTCAAAAAAATCGTTACTTAAAAATATTTTTGCTTTAATCAAAAATCCCTATTTTAAGCCTTCTATTACAAACCACGCATGCAGTTAGATAAGCTTGAAATTAAAGGCTTTAAAAGTTTTGGGGACAAAATTACCATCCATTTTAACGAGGGGGTAACGGCTATAGTAGGCCCTAATGGCTGTGGCAAATCAAATGTAGTAGATGCTATCCGTTGGGTTTTGGGCGAACAAAGTACCCGAATGTTGCGTTCCGAAAAAATGGAAAACATTATTTTTAATGGAACAAAGACACGGAAGCCTGCTAATCTAGCTGAAGTTTCCTTGACTTTCGACAACACTAAAAATATTTTACCTACCGAGTTTTCGACTGTAACTGTTACGCGTAAGCTTTATCGTACTGGCGAATCAGAGTATCGTTTAAATGATGTGCAATGCCGATTAAAAGATATTACTGATTTATTTTTAGACACCGGTATTGGTGCCGACTCTTACTCAATCATCGAGTTGAAGATGATAGATGAGATTATTGCCAATAAGGAAGGTTCCCGCAGAAATTTATTTGAGGAAGCATCCGGAATTTCTAAATACAAACTTCGCAAAAAGCAAACTTTAAATAAATTAAAAGATACCGAGACAGATTTATCCCGTGTAGAAGATTTATTATTCGAGATTGAGAAAAATCTGAAAACTCTAGAGAATCAAGCAAAAAAAGCAGAACGTTATTATCGTTTAAAAGAACAATACAAAGATTTAAGTATCATTTTGTCTTCCTTTAAAATTGCAAATTTTAGTAAATCATTAGAAAGATTAGAAAGACAAGAACTCATTCAAAATACAGATAAAACAGCTTTAGGCACTCAAATTGATGAGTTAGAGTCAAACATTCAAAAACATAAGTTCAGTAGTTTAACCAAAGAAAAAAACTTATCTGTTCAACAAAAAGCCACTAACGACTTTGTCGCTAAAATCAGAGCTTACGAAAGTGATAAGAAAATCAAAAATGAACAACTTAAATTCTTACAAGACAAAGAGCGCCGACTAACGGAAGAATTAGAAAAAGATAAAAACCAAGTTCAACATGTTGAATATAATAAGAAACGATTATTAGAAGATCAACTAAATGAAGCGCAAATTCTAACAAAAATAAAATTAGAATTGGATATTTTGAATGAAGAAGTGAACGAACTTCGAATTCAACAACAATCAGAAAAAGCAGCTTTAGATAGTCAACAAAAAACAGTTAACGAAATTCAAAATTCAGTTTACCAAACCGAAAAGGAATTAGATATCCTGCACATTCAAAGTGAAGCTTTAACACAGGAAAGTAGAAGAAACGTTGAAGATACTAACAGTAGAGAAACCGAATTGAATGAATTCAACAAAGTAATAGTTGAATTAACAACTAAATTAGAAAGTAAAGCGCATGAATTTAAACACCTTCAAAAACAAGAAGATGATTTACAAGAATCTTTAAAAGCTACCGAAGAAGATTTAATCGAAAATAAAGATTCGTTAAATCAGGCATCAAGAAAAGTAGATGCTAAACAAAATGAATATAACCTTACCAAAAGTTTGGTTGATAACTTAGAAGGTTTCCCAGAGTCTATTCGATTTCTAAAGAAAAATGCACAATGGAATAAGAATGCTCTACTCCTTTCAGATATTCTTTTTTGTAAAGAAGATTATCGCGTAGCTATAGAAAATTTCTTGGAGCCTTTGATGAACCATTATGTGGTTGAAAATTATCAGGATGCCATTGAGGCGATACGCTTATTGAGTAATGCTGCAAGAGGAAAAGCAAACTTCTTTATTCTTAATAACATTAAGACTGAGGAGTCATCCAAAATTGATTTTGATTTAGGTTTATTGGCATTGAGTGTGGTTGAAGTTGACCGAAAATATCAAGCTTTGAGCCAATACCTTTTACAAAACGTTTATCTTATTAATGATGAACAAGAAAAGAATTTAAATACTGATGCGCTTGCCAAAGGTTTGGTATTGATTGGTAAATCAGGGAAGTTTTATAAAACAGCTTATACCTTATCAGGTGGATCTATTGGTTTGTTCGAAGGAAAAAGAATAGGGCGAGCTAAAAATTTAGACAATCTTTCTAAAGAGATAAAGACGTTAGAAACTGAAATCAGGAATTTAAAAAACTTGGTTGAAGAACAACAAATCAAAATTACCTCTTTAAAAGCAGCATCAAAAAATAATGAAATACAGCAACTTCAAAAAAATGTTTACTTGCTCCAAAACGAATTAACGACTGTTAAAACGAAACAAGAACAATATCAATCATTCATAGAAAATAGTCAGAACAGACGTCAAGATATCGAGCAAAAACTCAGCAATATTTCGCAATCTATTTTAGAAATTACACCTAGAACCCAACAACTTAAAGAGCGAAAAATTCATTTAGATAGTCTGTTGATTAATCAACAGAATTCTTACTCAGCGTTAAGCGAGTTTTTAACTGTTCGCTCTTCTGCATTTAATACAGATAATTTAAAATATCATCAACAAAAAAATAAAGTTGCTGGTATTGAAAAGGATTTGGAGTATCGCGAAAGTCAGTTAGAAAATTTAGAAAGCAGAGTAGCCAAAAATCAAAACGATTTAGATCATGCTAAAGCAGATATTCTTCAGGTTTTCCAACATGTAGATCATAATGATGAAGATTTAATTGTCCTATATCAGCAAAAAGAAGAGATGGAAAAGGCTGTACAAGAAGCTGAAAAAGATTATTATGAAACTCGTGGAAACACTACCGAATTAGAAAATAGCTTAAGCGAGCTGAGAAAGAAAAGAGAAATTTCTGAAGTATTAACTAATGAGATAAAAGATCAAAAAACGAATCTAAAGATTGAACTAAACAGTTTAAAAGAACGCCTTTCTGTTGAATTTAACATTGATATCGAAGATTTAATTGACGGTGAACCGCCAAAGGATGAAAACGAAGAAGATTTAAAAGAGAAAGTAGAAAACATCAAAAATACATTAGATGGTTTTGGAGCTGTAAACCCAATGGCGATGGAAGCTTATCAGGAAATGGACGAGCGCTTTACTTTTATTCAAGGTCAAAAACTTGATTTATTGACTGCTAAAGCTTCCTTATTGCAAACCATTCAAGAGATTGATGATACTGCTAAAGAGAAATTCATGGAAGCTTTCCATGTGGTTAGAGAAAACTTTATGAAAGTATTTCGCTCCTTATTTAACGAAGAAGACAGTTGCGATTTGATACTCTCTCAACCAGATCAACCTTTAGAATCGGATATTGATATCATCGCCAGACCAAAAGGAAAACGACCAGTTTCTATCAATCAACTTTCGGGCGGGGAAAAAACGCTGACTGCTACTGCTCTATTATTTTCACTTTACCTTTTAAAACCTGCCCCATTTTGTATTTTTGATGAGGTGGATGCCCCATTAGACGATTCTAATATTGATAAATTCAATAATATCATCCGAACTTTCTCAGGGCAATCTCAATTTATAGTGGTATCACACAACAAAAAAACCATTGCCAGCACAGATATCATTTATGGCGTAACCATGGTGGAGCAAGGCGTATCCAGAGTGGTGGCGGTAGATTTGCGAGAAGTGGCATAAAATTTACTTTGTCGCATAAGTTCATTAGTTTTAACGTTAATAATAATTAATTGGCTTTAAGCCTTTCGCTTTCTGCCTTAAGCCTTAAAAAAATCATGATTAAAAAAATATTCATCGCATTATTCTTCCTCGCACCATTGGTGAGTTGCTCGCAAAAAATCAGTCAGACCAAAGTATTAGCCGATTTAAAAGAACTCTCTGATGATAAGTATGAAGGAAGAAAAACCGATACGAAAGGTGGAGAAATGGCAGCTAATTTTATCGCTAACCGATTAAAAGCGTTAGGACTAAAAACTTATTATCCAAACTTTAAACAGCCCATCAATTTTACTACTAGAAAAGGTGAGAAAGTTAATGGCAATAATATGGTTGCTTACATAAAGGGAAAAACTGATGAAATTATAGTGATCTCTGCACATTACGATCATTTGGGTGTTATTAACGGAGAAGTTTTTAACGGTGCTGATGATGATGCTTCCGGAACTTGTGCTGTTTTGGCTTACGCCGAGTATTTCTCGAAAAACAAACCACAACATACCCTCATTTTTTGCGCTTTTGATGGAGAAGAAATGGGATTACAAGGGTCTAAGTATTTTGTAGAACATCCGCCAGTAGATTTAAAAGACATTAAACTAAACATCAATATGGATATGATTGCACATAATGATGTAAATGAACTTTATGCCAGTGGAACTTTTCGTTTCCCCGAGTTAAAAAAATTCATCTTTACCAAAACCAATGAACCCAAAATATTAATGGGGCATGACGATCCAAAACAGGGGCATGATGACTGGACTGATCAAAGTGATCAGGGTTCTTTTTACGCCAAGAAGATTCCTTTTATTTATTTTGGGGTAGAAGATCATAAAGATTATCACAAAGCAACTGATGAGTTTCAAAATATCAATCAGCAGTTTTATGTAAATAGCGTTCAAAGTATTTTAGAGATCATTAAGAATTTTGATAAGAATTATTCTTTAAAAACAGTACATCGAGAAACTCAGATTATGAATTAACAAAAAAGGAGCGTAAACGCTCCTTTTTTGTTATTAAATAGAAAATCTTTTTATTTAATCCTCGTGTGAGGTATATCTATCATCCCTTTAAAACTTGGAGGAGAGAAAACATCTCTTACGTTAACCGCAGCTGATGATGTAGTCACTCCTTTTATACTCATGGTTTGATTTGATGCTGTACTACTTGGAAAAACGCCCGTGTTAATATACCCTAAAGATGCAGCTAAACACGTTTCGCTGGTATTACCAAAATCGCGAGTAACATCATCAGTTTTTTCTGAGTTTGGAGTAAATCCAGCAAAATAATTCCCTTCGCCTGCAGAGTTAGTACTGCTAAACATCGACATGTAAACATCATATTTATCTATTCTGATTGGAGAGAAACCAACAGGCTTTCCGTAAGATGTTTTACCTACAGTTTTAACATCCACATATGGCTTTAAACTATTAATCACTAATTCGCTTGCAGAAGCGGTATTTCCTGTTGTAATAAAAACAACTTTCCCAACATTTGTAAGACCATTAGTTTTTTCTATTTTTTCTGTATTGGCGGCGATAGTGTAGGAATAATCTGCATAGGTAACTATTCTACCATTACTGTATTGAATTTTCCCAGATTGATCTCTAACAGGCTGATTTCTCAAAATTGCGGGTGCCCCACTTTGCATAGTGGAATTATAAGCTTGAGCAAACATGACTTTTCCATTTTGAGCTGTAGGTACAATTAAATTAATTAAATGTTGCGCAGTACTAACGTAACCTCCTCCATTATACCTTAAATCAACAACCAAATCTGTTACTCCAGCAGCAACAAATTTTGAGAAAATATTATCCAAGGCAGTAAAAGAATTGTCGGTATTTGAGAACCTCGCATATGCAAAATAACCAACTTTTTTAGATCCCACAGTATAAATACTATCCTTGTAAATTGGACTACTAGTATATTTAATTTTTGTTAAAGTTACATTATAAGTTGATCCATCTTTTTTAACACCACCCAGTTGAACGGAAGTTTTCGTGGTTGCATCTAAGGCACTATTTATTAAGTTAACCTCCGAATTGAAATTTGTTCCAATACTGGTTCCGTTAATTTTATTGATGATATCGCCTCTGCCCAAACCAGCTAATGATGATGGTGAACTTGGAGAAGCAAATCTTAGATAAACCTGATAATTATCGTTGGTACCTGTAGCAGATAGTGCCAAACCAAAATCATTACCTTGCCCATCTAAACCTACGGAAGCCAATTGATTTGGAGCAAAAGTTAATTTACCACTTGCCACTAAATCTTCTATATAAGAGTATTTATTTTCTTGTGGATAATCAGTATTATACTCATAAGGCTTTCCTGTTGTAGGATTTATTTTATATCTGGTTATT
>JACMOI010000023.1 GCA_014378105.1 Pseudopedobacter sp. | reverse complement strand
TTTTTAGCTGGCATTTGCATCTTTTCCTTTAGAACTGGGGCAGTTACTTTTGGTTTATCTACTACCAGTTTCATCCCACATTTTGGACAATTGCCCGGTTTTGATGAATGAATTTCCGGATGCATGGGACAGGTATATGTGGCCTGTGTAATTTCAGGGGCCGCATTAGGTATGCCATTCTCTTTTTGCTGTGCAAATGAGATTTGCACCATGCAAATCACTAGCAATAAAATGATTAATTTTTTCATTTTTTTAGTTTCTTAATGCCAAACTATCCTTAAGGGCATTGGCCCAATTTTTTAAGCTCATTTTATCTTCCTTTGATAGAATAGCATCTTTATGGATCAGGGTATAGGAAGATAGCGGCATGGTACCGTCATCAATACTATTGATAATGGATTTCAATTTGCTTTGCTGCCTTCTGTTAGAATAGCTACCAAATTCATCGAAATTTAATTGGCTTTTCCCCTCTTTGATATGAGATGCTAGCCACCATCCACCCGGTTGGATATTTGCATACCAAGGGTAACGGGTATTGTTGCTATGGCAATCATAACAGGCAACACTTAATATCATTTGCACTTTTTGGGGTACCTGAACTATTTTGGTGATAGCCATCTTTTCAACCTGCTTGCTTTGATTAGGGGCAGGTTGAAAAAACTGAATAGCTATTAAAAAGATGAACAGGACTAATACAATGATTTTAATCCGTTTCATCTTTTGTCTAATTGAGTTCTTCTTTAACCGAACCGCAAGTTTGCATAGACTTACCTAAGTATGGATTATGGATTTCTTTGGTTTCGCTTAACCAGTTAGCCCCTTTGTTGTTGTTATACATTGGGCAATTGGTGTAATACAGCTTTTCGCCTGCTCCAGCTACTTTTACAAAATCGTAAAGGTCTTTGCTCAAAGTCTCAAAATGTTCGCGTTGGTGAGCTATATTACCTGCATTTGCACCAATGTGCTCTGCATGTTCTCTAGCATCTGTTTGGATATCATCGAACATTTTCGCTTGCTCTGCTGTTAAAGTAGTCTTATCAAAATTATCAAAAGCTTTTACCAACTCCTTACCTGCATCAGCGGCTCCTTTGTCATCATCTTTTGCCAAAGCGTTTTTCATATCTAAATAGCCAGCTAAAATTCCTTGTACCGGGCCTTTAGCTGTTTCATCGGTTTTCATCTCTGTATTTTTTGCTGTGGTAGAAGATGTCTCTTGTTTATTGCTATTACTGTTGCAAGCCACAAAAAATAAGGTTGAAATGGCTGCACTAAAAATTAAAGTTCTCATTGTTTACTGAATTAAAATATTGTTAAAAATTGAGTGTAATTATCTACAGCACTTTTTGATAAAAAGAATTTTAAAAATCTTTATACATACTGCTTTAAAATTTGTCATGATTTTTGAGTTAAAGTTCAATCAGGACAAAAATCTTGCCCTGATAATTTTACTTTAATGTTTCCACTACTTTCCCGCAAGTGAGCATGGCGTTACCAAAATAAGGGTTCTTCACAGATGAACTGCTACTTAACCAGTTTGCCTTTTTCATAGGGCAATACATTTGGTAAATGGGTTCATTTGATAATTGGAAGTTTTTTGCCAAGACCACCATGGTTGCCGAAAGATTAGCGAAATTTTCTCTTTGGATTTTCAGGTCTTTGCTCTCAACTATTTTTCCGGCATGTTTTAAAAGTTCATCTCCGCTACTGCCAGATATTGCTTTTGCCTCAGAAGTATTTAACGCTATAACCAGTTCATTTGCTTTTGAGGAAGCAAGGTTTGCGTTGCCGCTTACCAAAGCATCTTTTATACTGTAATATAAAGGCAGAAGAGCAGGTGTCTCAGTTTTATGAGTTGCATGATCATGCTGTGCAAACCCAGTTTGCACTAAAGTGGTTGTTAAGATTGCAACCATTAAAAATATCTTTTTCATTGTTATTGATTTTAATTGAATAATTATTTTGCCGGAAAAGAAAATACTATTCCGAAAATATTTAAAGCAAAAAAATCAAATCTGAAAACTTTGGATAGCGATACGAATGTCTCGTATGGGTGGGTGATGTCTTAAGACAAAGAATTTATTGATAAAAATATCTGAACCGTTTTCTAAAATCGTATGATTAGAGAAGTTATTTAAAAGGACAGGGTGAAATATTGGATTTATTTCTAAGTGAGATGCTTGTGGATTTAATTTATCAAACTTAGCAAATTTCACGGCTTCATCTTTACAGCAATTATCCTTTTCATCTTCATGATGTTTTGCTTTGCTTTCGTGATGATGACTTATGGAGATTGAAATTTTTTCTTGATGATGGGTTGAATTAAACTTCATATCCATACCTAAAGAGCAAGCAGACACCACCATTGTATTTAGTAAAAATACCAATAGTAACAAGCTTGTTTTAATTTGTATGGCTATTTTATTTTTCAATTTTCAACTTAAAATTTATTCATAGTAAAGATATAACATCTTTTTTAAATGATTGTTATATAATTTAGGGTATAAGTTGTAAAATTTTAAGAATGATTAATCAGCTTCATCAGTCATATCCCTTTTAATATACTTGTAAACAGCACTAATTCTCAGAAAAACTCATTATCCTTATTGAGTCTTCTGAAATTATACACCTTAGAAAATTTTGTAATTTTTTTTTATTACTTAAGGTACTTTTAGACTCAGAATTTTAATACGTTAATCTAATTTTATGAGTATGTTTGATATTTAGGTACTTATGACTCTGAGACACTTATTATCTGCTTGTTTTGTTTTTATAGCTAGTGCATCATTTGCTCAAAAAAAAGATACCACTTTAAATGATACGGTAAAAAAAAGAAAAAACGGTATTGCCATGACCACAGGCTTAGCTGTTTTTTCACTTGCTGACGGAGGCTTTAGCAGTTATTCAACCAATGCCGCTGGAGAGAATGGCCTATATTATAGAAGAGATTTCGGTAAGAGTTGGTATTTACAAACAGAATTGAATTTTCAACGTAAATTTACTAATGTACCTGTCCAAAATGAAAGTAACAAAATAAGAGTGATGGAGCAGTTGGTTCAATTCCCAGTTTCAGTTTTTGTTGGCAATCCAACGCGTTATAATGCAGGGGCTATAAATTATTCATTTGGAGTTGGTGTTTATATCAGCAAACCTACCAAGCAAGAATATAGATATGAAGCCGACTTCTCTAAACCAAATTTATTTGTTCCACAAACGAACTACTATAAAGCAGGTTTTCTATTTGATACTACAGTACTTTTTAACGCAACGGAAAAAGCAACTGTAAACATAGGTTTTAGGTCAACATTTGATAGTTTCAGTATTAAACCTTCTAGCGTTAATAACACCTATCTATTTAGATCCTATTTGATTTATATCGGTTCAGCCTTTAGGTGGTAAGTTTAATAATTCCATTAAGTATTTGATTTTAATATTTAACTCTGGAAATGAGTGCATCATTAATAGATTAAATCACTTTTGAATCATTGTTAAATAACATTACCATCTTAAAAGAGAAGACATAAATAAGCAAGGGCAAAATCATGAATTGTAGAACCGGAGAAAGTCCAACATTAATGATTGGAATCAAAGGCATGGTTTCGGCGTAACTCCAAGTACCAATGGATAGATGTCTGGTTTCTGCAAGAACAGCCCCTACTCCTCCTGTTAATATTAAAAAAACACTCCTGCTAAGATTAAGGTTTTGAATCCATAAAGCATTTTTATAAATCATTGCAAAACCGAAAAAAATCAGCATTACCATTATGGCATCTGCCAATGAAGCCAATAGGCAAAAAAGAATATGGCTCCATGAATAAGTTCCTCCTACATATAGCGGAATTTGTAAAACTTCCCAAACTGCATTTAAAATTAAAGCAGCTAATATTAATGCAAATACAAACTGTTTGAAAATCGTTTTTTTAGTCGCTTTATGCAATAAAATAGCATATAATAAAATGTCTAGCGAAATAGCTATTATGGGAGTTACAACAATAGAAAATGATAGACTCTGCATATTGCTTATAATTTAAATAGCTTTTTTTTGAAAAATCTCTAATGAGCAGAGATATCTAATGTTAATTCTTCTTAAGGATATCAAATAATTAGACTGTTTCTAGTGAACAA
>JACMOI010000022.1 GCA_014378105.1 Pseudopedobacter sp. | reverse complement strand
ATAGTGATTGCTAATCCCCAAGTTCCTTTTTCTAAAATATCTCCGGTTCGTTGGACACCCATAATATTGTTTGATGAAGAAAATCCTGAAGACAAACCTCCACCTTTAGGGTTTTGGATCAAAATCACTAATACTAATATTATACATACTAAAATTCCTAAAATCACTAAAAACGTAACCATATATTCTAATTCTAATTAACTTTTAATTCTAAATATTTTATTTGGCTAGCAAAGTAAGCGCTTTTTTCTGGAAATTTCAAACTTAATTTTTTGTAAACATCTAAGGCTTTGTGATAAAGCATTTGTTCTACATAAATTTTCGCTAAAGTTTCGGAAACCACTTCATTGCTATCCTCTGAGCTTTTCTTTGCTTTATTCTCTGTATCTATTTTATTTGGCGCCGGTGGTCTTATCTGAGGTTCTTCTTTTATAAACTTCTCGATAATTTGAAAATCTTTTCTCATAAACTCGAAAGGAACCGTTGGAGTTCTACTACCATTTCCAGTAAATTCTTCAACACCTCTTAAATGGAAAATATTTTCAGCAATCTGATGATTCAAATCATCCTTCTCTTGTTTCCTAATCTCCTGTTGTGCATCTAATTTAACGGATGAAGACTTGGCTTTTAAATATGGCTGATGAGACTCTGCATACTCCTTACGAGTTTTATTTAACCACCATAAGAAAGTATAAGGCATGGTATCATCGTTATAGGCAGTAACCTCTTCCTTTTTCTCTTCAATATTTTTTGGTTCGTCTTTATCTACAAAAGTCAAAAAATCAGAATGAACAGGACTTTCAAAAACTAATTCCTCTGCTGACTCTTCAGCCTTTTTAGCTATTTCAATTGGCTCTTCTTCCTCTGAAACTTCTTCTTCACTAAATACTTCAGTTTCCACCTCGTCTAAGACTGGCTCTTCTTCTGTCTCTTCGTCTTGTTTAGCCTCAATTTTCTCTACTGAATCTTCTTTTAATGTAGATTCTGACTCTATTAATTCTTCTTCAGAAACCCCTTCTTCACTAGACGCTTCATCATTCACTATCTCTTCTACAGCATCTTTATTCTCTTGCTCCTCTATTTGTTCTATCGTTTGCTCTTCAATGTATTCCTCTTTAATCGAGACTTCATTTTCCACCTCCTCCAAAGCCAGTTCTTCAACTTCTTCAATTGTACTATTATTAGTTTCAGCTGGAGAATCTTCAGAGATAGATTCTATATTTTCTACTTCAATTTCTTCTTCTGTATGTGTTTCATTTTCACTATCTTCAGTTTCAGAATGCTCTTCTTCAGAAGTGGTTTCTTCTTGTTGGATTTCCGCTTCTGAAGTTACTTCCGTTTGCTCATTTAAAGGTTCCGTTTCAGATTCTTCTGTTGCTTCTGACTCCTTATCACTAACTTCTAATTTTTGTTCTTCAACTAATTGCGCTTCAGCTTCTTCAGGAATTGGTTCCTCTATGATTTCATCGCTTGAATTATCCTGAACTTGTACCTCGTTTTCTATTTCTTCTTTAGCTTCAATTTCTAAATCCTGATTTTCTTCTTCGACAGGTTTTTCTTCTTGAAATTCAGAGCCTAAAATCTCATTCAAATCAATTCCGAACGTATTTGTGATTTTTTCTTCTTTAACTTCCTCAGGCTGTTCCTTTACTTTTTCTTCATGCCATTCCGAACCTACAATCTCATCTAAATTAATCCCGAAAGCATTATTTGATTCAAATAAACCATTGTCAGGTTCATCTTTAGAAGGTTTATGCGTTTCTAAATCAGCCACAAATAATTCTGGTTGATGAATAAAATCGTAAAGAATAGATCTGGAAGCGTTGGAAGCAGATGCTTTCTGCAGTAAAGAATGATATCGATTTGTATTTTCAGCAGATTTTAGCGCAAGCATTTTGATGCTTTGGCAATACGGGAATTCTTGAATTAATAGTTCAAGCGACTCTAAATCCTTATTGCTTAATGCTTTTGGATGAGAGTGAAATTCCAGAAATTTTGAATGCGCTGATTTATCTGAGCTCAATGTTGTTTTCTTTTTAAACCTTGTGAAGGTAGTAAAAGCCTACCAATTGGCAAAAGCCTTATTATAAATATCTTCTGTTAATTGGTCGTTAACTTGTTTTACCAAATTTTGTTCTTGACTTGCAAAAGAACCTTTTGTTTGGTCAAAATCGATATAACGTGTGAAAGCTTGGTCAAAACTTTTAGCTTCTTCTCCTTTTAACCTGTTTATATATTTTACCTGGACGGTTATCGTCAATCGGGTTAAACCCGCAGTCACTTTTTGATTACCTTGGATTGCCACAGGCTGAATATTATAGTCAGTTATTCTACCCTCGAAATTTGCTTCTCCTTCAGTCCTTACAAAACTCAAACTGGTTTGAGAACGAATACGAGCTTTCAATGCTTCTGTAAAAGATTGGCTCAAATTCGGATTTACTAAGACTGCTGTATTCTCAAATATGGGGACTGAAACCGTTTTAAGTGCCCCAATAGATCCTCCAGTAAAAGAATAAACGCCACAGCCACTAGTAAAAGTGATAAATGGCACTATCAAAAACATAAAAACTCTTCTTTTCATGGTTTAGTTTAAGTTTAATTCTTTAATTTTTCGATATAAAGTACGTTCAGAAATTCCTAATTCTTCTGATGCTGCTTTCCGTTTTCCCTTATGCTTTTTTAATGCTTTTTTAATCATATCCGCTTCTTTATCTATTAAAGACAAAGATTCTTCAACTTCCTCTGCATCATGTGTAATGTGATAATCATCTTGCTGACGATTCATATTTACTGGCTGCTGTATAGTCAAAGTAGACTCATTTATTGGCATCTCGATATCCTTATATAAAGAATTAATCACCTGAGGATTATTATCAGCATAATTAGAAACGTTATCTCCGTTCTGAATGATATCAACCACTAATTTTTTCAACTCCACCATATCCTTCTTCATATCAAAAAGTACTTTGTAGAGAATATCCCTTTCAGAAAAATCTTCTTTCCCTTGCCGATTTAACCGCATAGGCAAATTACTGGTTTGATCTGTTGGAATGTAGGACAATAATGTTTGAGCAGTGATATGGCGCTCTCTTTCTAAAACGGCGATTTGCTCGGCAATATTTTTTAATTGGCGAACATTTCCTGGCCAGTTATAATTTGTTAAAACCTGTACCGCACCGTCATCTAAAGTCACATTTGGAGAGCGATATTTATCGGAAAAATCAGCTATGAACTTTCTGAAAATTAAATGAATATCTTCTTTACGATCTCTTAATGGCGGTATTTTTAAGGGCACAGTATTTAAACGATAATATAAATCTTCTCTAAATTTTCCGGCTTGAACTGCCTGAAACATATCTACATTAGTTGCTGCTACCACTCGAGCATCTGTTTTTTGAACCTTGGAAGAACCTACTCTGATATATTCACCAGTTTCTAATACTCGCAATAATCTGGCTTGAGTTCCTAATGGTAACTCTCCAACCTCATCTAAAAATATAGTTCCACCATTCACCACTTCAAAGTAACCTTTACGAGCTTCGTGTGCTCCTGTAAAAGAACCTTTCTCATGACCAAATAATTCAGAATCTATGGTTCCTTCTGGAATTGCGCCACAGTTAACTGCGATAAACGGACCATGTTTACGGGCACTTAATTGATGGATAATGTGCGAAAAAACTTCCTTTCCAGACCCACTCTCTCCAGTAATCATCACTGTGATATCGGTAGGTGCCACTTGTCTAGCAATATCTATCGCTCGCGTTAACAAAGGAGAACTTCCGATGATGCCAAAGCGCTGTTTAATATCTTGTAAATCCATATTTAGATGCGAGTATTGAAATGTAAGTCCCGATAACTATCGGAATGAGATGTTAGATATGAGACTTTTATAATATTCTCAAATATCCTGCCTCACTTTTATTCCACTATTTTTCCTATTAAAGTTGCGGTTGTGGTTTTTTCAACCAATACTTTCACATAATCACCAGGCTGGTATCCTTTAACGACTGGGAAAATTACCATATGGTTGTGATCGCTTCTTCCGCAATAATCTGTTTTTGATTTTTTTGAAAACCCTTCAATTAATACTTCCTCGATTTTTCCCACTCTTTTCTGAGCTCTGTACCGACTATGTATTTGCTGTAAGGCTATGATTTCTTCTAATCTTTTTTGCTTCAATTCGGGAGAAACATCATCGGTAAATTTTTTAGCCGCTGGCGTTCCCGGTCTTTCTGAATAGGAATACATATAAGCAAATTCATATTTAACCAACTCCATCATACTCAAAGTTTCTTGATGATCTTCATCAGTCTCTGTACAGAAACCTGAGATGATATCTGTAGAAATCCCGCATTCTGGAATGATTCTTCTAATCGCATCTATCCTATTCAAATACCATTCTCGAGTATAAGTTCGGTTCATTAAACCTAAAACTCTTGAATTTCCAGACTGAACAGGTAAATGAATATAATTACAGATGTTCTTATATTTCGCAATGGTTTCTATTACTTCATCTGTAATATCTTTTGGATGAGAAGTTGAAAAGCGCACCCGCACGGTTGGACTTACCAAAGCCACCATTTCTAGTAAGTGAGCAAAATTCACTTTTTCCGTTCCATCTTCCGAAGACCACTTATAGGAATCTACATTTTGTCCCAATAGCGTTACTTCTTTGTAACCATCATTTAACAAGTCTTTTACCTCTTTTACAATAGAATATGCATCTCGGCTACGTTCACGTCCTCTAGTAAAAGGCACTACGCAAAAAGAACACATATTATCGCAACCACGCATAATGGATACAAAAGCAGAAATACCGTTTGAGTTTAACCTTACTGGACTTAAATCCGCATAGGTTTCTTCGCGGGAAAGCAAAACGTTGATTGCTTTTTGTCCACCGTTTACTTGTTTAATCAAATTAGGTAGATCGCGGTAAGCATCTGGACCAACCACTACATCAACCAATTGTTCTTCTTCTAAAAATTTAGACTTTAAACGTTCGGCCATACAACCTAAAACACCAATTACTAAACCTTTATTTGTTTTTTTTATGGCTTTAAATTGCTTCAATCTATTTCTAACCCTGGTTTCAGCATTTTCGCGGATAGAGCAGGTATTGATAAAAATCACGTCGGCTTCATTATAGTCTGGCGTGGTTGAAAAACCATCCTCGCTTAAAATTGAAGCTACAATTTCACTATCCGAAAAATTCATGGCACAACCATAACTTTCTATATAAAGCTTCCGTTGATTTTTTTCTAATGTTTTGTTTTCTAAAATTAAAGCTTCACCCTGCCTGGTCTCATCGTGTTGTTTAGAAGCTAAATCTAATTCTATCATGCGCATTTATTTGGATTACAAAATTATAAAAGATTATGTGAAAATGACAATTTGTCAGCTTATAAATTTAGGATGATGATTTTGGGATGATGAAGATTAGTTTATAGTGTTGAATTTTATTCCTCGATATTTGTTCCTACAGAAAGGAACCTTGTAAAAGAATAGCCTGTGAGCAAACAAACCATGAATTGCAGAAAAAACTAATAAAATATATTGAAATCTTATTCTTCGTTCTGTGTCTTTTCAGAACGAAAACCTTACAAACTTAATGTTTTCTGAGAACACAGACGATGATAAACCTAAATTAAGATGGGTTAAATTGAGTTTAATAAACCCGATAGTACTGAAAAAGCCTTCCTGCGGCAGCTAGACTTTTTGCTGCTTTTTAAAAAATAGAGAACATCAACAAAAAGATTGCAAGGGATAGCTATACTATCGAAAGAAACGAAGGCTAACCTTTGCTTTTCATATAAAAATCTTAAAAGCAGTATTTTATTTTCTGCTCCATTTTAAGAATCGTATTTTTGACGCGAACTGATTAAACAAAAAATGAGTAAATCGAATAGAAAACAAGACGCCTTAGATTATCATTCTCAAGGGCGCCCAGGGAAGATTCAGGTAATACCTACTAAACCAACAAACTCACAAAGAGATCTTGCTTTAGCCTATTCACCCGGTGTTGCCGAACCTTGTTTAAGAATAGCCGAAAACAAAGATGATGTTTATAAATATACCGCTAAAGGTAATTTAGTAGCTGTAATTAGCAATGGAACCGCTGTTTTAGGATTGGGTGATATTGGCCCCGAAGCTGGGAAACCAGTAATGGAAGGCAAAGGATTATTATTTAAAATTTTTGCAGATATAGATGTTTTCGACTTAGAATTAGACACTAAAAATGTTGACGATTTTGTAAAAATTGTTAAAGCTTTAGAGCCCACTTTTGGGGGTGTAAACTTAGAGGATATTGCTGCTCCAGAATGTTTCGAAATTGAACGGCGTTTAAAAGCCGAGATGAAAATTCCAGTGATGCATGATGATCAGCATGGAACAGCAATTATTTCGGCAGCAGCTTTATTAAATGCTTGTGAGCTGCAAAAAAAGAAACTTGATAAAGTTAAAATTGTAGTTAATGGGGCAGGTGCCGCCGCAATTTCTTGTACCCGTTTATATGTTTCTTTAGGTGCTTTAAAAGAGAATATTGTGATGTTGGATAGAAGTGGTGTCATTAGAGCTGATCGTAAAAACCTAGACGGAACAAAACTAGAATTTGCTACTAAAAGAGATATTCATACTCTGGCAGATGCTATGAAAGATGCAGATGTTTTCATCGGGCTTTCATCAGCAGATGTTTTAAGTGCTGAAGCTTTGAAAACCATGGCGAAAAATCCAATCGTTTTTGCAATGGCTAATCCAAACCCCGAGATTGCTTATGAAATAGCCGTAAAAACACGAAAGGATATTATTATGGCTACAGGCCGTTCTGATTATCCAAATCAAGTAAATAATGTTTTAGGTTTCCCTTATATTTTTAGAGGTGCTTTGGATGTTAGGTCTACAGCTATAAATGAGGAAATGAAAATTGCAGCCGTAAGAGCAATTGCAGCTTTGGCTAAAGAGCCTGTTCCGGAAGCTGTTAACTTAGCTTATAATGCAAAAAATTTAAAATATGGCAAGGATTATATCATTCCGAAGCCTATTGATTTTAGATTGATTACTACAGTTTCTCCGGCTGTTGCCAGAGCAGCGATGGAGTCTGGCGTGGCAAGACATCCAATTACCGATTGGGAAGCTTATAATACCGAATTAAAAAAACGTCTTGGAATGGATGATGCCATTTTAAGAGCTATTACTAACAAAGCAAAGGCAGCACCAAAAAGAGTGGTTTTTGCTGAGGCTGATAATTATAAAATTTTAAAGGCAGCACAAATTGTGCATGATGAAGGTATTGCCATTCCAATATTGCTAGGGAATAAAAAAGTGATTCATCACATCATTAAAGAAAATGAATTAGAACTAGATGGCATCACCATTATTGACCCTGCTGAAGAAAAGGAAATGAGCGAAAAGTTTGCTCAAAACCTTTACGAAAAGCGTCAAAGAAGAGGATTTACTTTATACGAAGCCAGAAAAAACATGAGAGATCGTAACTATTTTGGTGCCTCGATGGTTGAGTTTGGCGAAGCTGATGCTTTAATCTCTGGTTTAACTAAAAACTATGCTTCTACTGTAAAACCAGCTTTACAAATTATTGGTACCGAGCCTGGTGTTAACAGGGTGGCAGGTATGTATATGATGCTCACTAAAAAAGGACCTATTTTCTTTGCAGATACGACCATTAATGTAAATCCAAATGTGGAGGAGTTGGTTGACGTTACCTTATTGGTTAATAAATCTGTGAAACAATTCAATATTAAACCAAGGATTGCGATTTTATCTTATTCTAACTTTGGTTCTAACGAAGGGGAAATTCCACAAAAGACCAGAGAAACTGTCAAATTCTTACATCAAAATCATCCTGATATTATAGTAGACGGAGAAATGCAGGCTAATTTCGCTTTAAACCCATCTTTATTAGCTGATAATTTTCCATTTTCAAAATTAAAAGACGGGCCAGCTAACACTTTGGTTTTTCCTAACTTAGACTCTGGAAATATTGCTTACAAATTATTGCAAGAACTAGGTGGCGCTGAAGCAGTAGGCCCTATTTTATTAGGGATGAACAAACCAGTTCATGTATTGCAATTAGGAAGCTCGGTTAGGGAAATTGTAAACATGATTACTATTGCAGTGGTTGATGTACAAACAAAAGAAAATGTTACCTTGGAGAGAAAAGGTGGCTTGCTATCTAAAGTAAGAAGAACAAAAACTAACGTTTAATATGTACGCATATATAGATGGTAAATTAACTTTCAAATGTCCCGCATATGTGGTGATAGAAACCGGAGGGATTGGTTACCATATTCACATTTCATTAAATACTTACAGCGCTCTTAAAGATCTAGAGCGTTGTAAGTTATACGCCTTTTTGGTAGTGAAGGAAGACGCTCATACATTATTTGGCTTTGCAGATGAAGGTGAAAAGCGACTTTTTATTCATTTGATTTCTGTAAATGGCATAGGTCCTAATACTGCAAGGATGATGTTGTCCTCCATTTCTCCTTCAGAAATACAAGAAGCTATTGTAAAAGGTGATGTTCCTCAAATCCAAAGGATAAAAGGAATCGGCCCAAAATCGGCCCAAAGATTAATCATAGAACTTCAGGATAAATTGAAGAAAGATGGCCCTGGAACATTAATTTCTGCTCCTTTAAATAATAGTTCTAAAGATGAAGCGTTAAGTGCTTTAGTGATGTTGGGCTTTGCCAAAAGCGTAGCTGATAAGGCTGTTGAGGCTGCTGTAAGAAAATCCGTTGAGCCTTTAAGTGTAGAAGAAATCATAAAAATTGCTCTGAAAAGCTTATAATTACAATCTTAACTAAAAACGCTTGAAAATTAAACTTACTCGTCTTTCTTATGGATTGTGTGTGTTTTTTAATTTGCTATTATCAGGCATCACTGCGTTTGCTCAAACCGATAAAAAAGATTCTTTAAAGCTAAAATATCCAGTTAAAGACAGCTATACCACTCCTATTTTTAGTAATAACAGCTTATTTTTAGGTAATCCACAAAATGTAAAAACTACGGTTGAGTATGATCCAATTACGAAGAAATATATCGTAAAAGAAACTGTAAATGGAAAATTAATTAAACCTCCACAGTATCTCACTTTTAAGGAGTATCAGGCTTTAGAAGAAAAAAATATTATCAATTCATATTGGAAAACTGTTGTTGCCACAGGAGGAGAAAAACCCAAAGAAGGTTTTATTCCAGATGTTAAAATTAATAATAAGGCGTTTGAGAAAATTTTTGGTGGAAATACCATTAATATTCAACCCCGTGGTTCTGCTGATTTAACTTTTTCTGGTAGGATAAATCGAAATGAAAACCCGCTATTTAACGAACGTCAGCGTAAACAAGGTAATTTCGATTTCAATCAAAGAATACAAATGAATGTGATTGGTAATATCGGCGATAAGCTGAAAATTACAACAAATTACAATACTGAAGCCCAGTTCGATTTTGAAAATCAGGTGAAGTTAGAATACACCGGAAGGAAAGACGAAATTATTAGAAAAATTGAGGCTGGTATGGTCAGTTTCCCATTAAATACTACTTTAATTAGTGGAAGTCAAGCACTTTTTGGTTTAAAAACACAACTACAATTTGGCAGGTTAGGAGTAACAAGTATTTATTCACAACAGAAATCTCAATCCAAAGAAATTAACATCAGCAATGGCGCTCAGCAAAATCAATTCAGAATTACAACTGATGGTTATGAAGCAAATAAACACTATTTTTTAGCGCAATATTTTAGAGCTAATTACAATAAAGCGATGGCAAACTTACCCATCATTACCTCTAATATTAACATTACAAAAATTGAAGTTTGGGTAACAAACAGAAGCAATAGCACTACAGATTCTAGAGATATTTTAGCCTTTTTAGATTTAGGAGAAAATAAGCCTTACAACAATAGTCGATTTCAGGGCGGCACAGGATTCTCTGTGCTGCCAGGAGGATTTAATGGCCCCGGTTTTCCTCAACAATCCAATAATTTATTACAAAACATACCTCCCGGAGCCCGTTTGACAAATTCGAATGATATTGACACCTATTTTTCGAATACTGGCAAAACCGACAACTATAACAAACTTACCTACGCCAGAAAATTAACCGAAAAGGAATTTATACTTCATCCGCAATTAGGTTACATCTCTTTAAATAATGCATTAAATGCAGATGAAGTTTTAGCTGTCGCTTACCGCTATACGGTAAACGGTACAGAATATCAAGTGGGCGAATTTTCTACTGATTTAAACGTAACGCCAGACAATCCGCAGGTTCTTTATACTAAGTTATTAAAAAATGAAACTATTAAAACCAATCTTCCACTATGGAATTTAATGATGAAAAACATCTATTCTTTAGGTGCTTATCAAATTAGTCCTCAAGATTTTAATTTGAATATTTTTAGGATAGATGATAAATCGGGCGTTGAAAAACCACTGATTACCGAAGGACAAAACACACAAGGAAAATTATGGATTCAGGTGACCAATCTTGATCGTTTAAACCAACAAAATGCCAAGCAACCTGATGGAAAATTTGATTTCTTAGAAGGAATTACTATTGATGCGCAAAATGGGAAAATTATATTCCCAACCATAGAACCTTTTGGTAAAGATTTAGCTTCGCAATTTATTCTAGGGTCTGAGCAAGGGTTGATTAATAAATATGTTTATCAACCGTTATATGATTCAACAAAAACAGTTGCTCAACAATTTTTCCCTGGTTTAAATCGCTATATAATTAAAGGAACTTATCAATCTCAGGTAAGTTCAGAGTTTCAATTAAATGCCATTAATGTCCCAGAAGGATCTGTAGTAGTAACTGCCGGAACTCTAAAACTACAGGAAGGTGCTGATTTCACAGTTGATTATAACATTGGGCGAGTGAAAATTTTGAACGAAGCATTATTAAACTCGGGACAACCCATTAAAATTCAACTAGAAAGTAATGAGCTTTTTGGCATTCAGCAAAAATCATTATTTGGAACAAGATTAGATTATCGAGTAAGTGATAATTTAAATTTAGGCGCCACTTTAATGAATCTAAAAGAAACTCCACTTACACAAAAAGTGAATTTCGGAGAAGAGTCTATCTCTAACACCATTTATGGTTTTGATTTAAATTACACCAAAGACAGTCGGTTCTTAACAAAATTAGTAGATAAAATACCCTTCATTTCTACCAAAGAAATCTCTTCTCTTAATTTTACAGGTGAATTTGCAAGCTTTAACCCAGGTCACCCAAAAGCATTAGATTTTGCCGGGAGTAATGGAGGAACCAGTTACATTGATGATTTTGAAGGCGCAAGATCTGTTATCGATTTAAAAAGTGCTAACGTTTGGCAAATTTCAGGCACACCTCAGTTATTTCCAGAGTCTCAATACACTAATGATTTATCTTACGGATTTAACAGGGCTAAATTATCTTTCTTTAATATCGACCCTATTTTTTACAGTCGAACAAGCAATTTTACGCCCTCTAATATACAAAATAACAAGGCAGAACTTTCTAAACCTTATGTCAGGGAAGTGTTAGAGACTGAGGTTTTCCCTTATAAACAATCAGCAACTGGAACACTTTTAACATTGCCTACTTTAAACGTTGCCTATTATCCAACATTAAGGGGGCCTTATAATTTTACTGCTACTGGCGTTAATCCTGATGGGACATTAAACAATCCAAGAAACCGATGGGGCGGAATGTTTAGAAAGATTGAGACCAATGATTTTGAAGCTCTAAATATCGAATTTATAGAATTCTGGATAATGGATCCTTTCATTGATAAACAAAATTCAGTAGGCGGCGATTTATACTTTAACATTGGTAATATCTCGGAAGATATATTAAAAGATGGTAGAAAAAGCTTAGAAAATGGCTTACCAGTTGACGGAGATCCCACAAAAACAGATGAAACCGTTTGGGGAAAAGTTCCTAAACTTCAGCCTGTTGTTCAGGCTTTTGACAACGACCCTAATGCCAGAAAAGTACAAGACGTTGGTTTAGATGGTTTGGATGATGCTGGTGAATTAAAAAAGTATCAAACCATAGTTAATCAGGTAACTTCAATATTAGGCCCTCAAGCTGCCACTACTTTTAAGAATGACCCTTCCTCTGACGATTACGTTTATTACCGTGGCCCTCAGCTGGATCAAATAAATGCAGGAATTTTAAAAAGATACGAGAATTATAACGGTACAGAAGGAAACTCAAAAACTACACAACAATCAAATAATGCGATTGGAATTGACAATTCGGCGTCTACTTCTTATCCCGATGGAGAAGATATCAATCGTGATAACAACTCCACAAAAGCCGATGAGTATTTTCAATATAAAGTAAGTCTGCGTCCCCAAGATATGATGGTTGGTAAAGGCTTTATTACCGATAAGGTAACATCTAATGTTACTTTAGCAAATGGAAATAAAACGTCAGTAAACTGGTATCAATTCAAAGTTCCTATTGCACAATACACCAATAAAGTGGGTAACATTCAAGATTTTAAATCCATCCGTTTTATGCGATTATTTTTAACTGATTTTGTGGACACCACCATTCTAAGATTTGCTCGTTTACAACTGGTAAGAGGCGAATGGAGAAGATTTAATGCTGAAAATAATCCTGCAAAAGCCCTAACAGATCCTTCTTTAAATAATCCTGGATTAGATAACTCTATCTTAGATGTAACCACCGTTTCTTTGGAAGAAAATGGCACCAGAACTCCAATTCCTTACGTGGTTCCGCCGGGTATTCAACGCCAAAAAGACTATTCGAACTTTAGAGGAGACACCAAACAAAATGAGCAGTCTTTATCTGTTGACATAAAAAATTTGAGAGATGGCTATGCAAGGGCTGCCTATAAAACCACATTAAATGATGTACGTTCTTATAAGCGTTTAAAAATGTTTGTACATGCTGAAGGTGATTTTCTGAAAGATAAAGATATCACTGCCTTTATCAGATTAGGAACAGATTATCAAGATAATTTTTATGAGTATGAAATTCCTACAAAAATAACTGCTCCCGGATCAAAAGATCCTGCTGTTATCTGGCCAGAAGAAAACAATATTGATATCCAATTCAGCCTATTTCAAAAAGCTAAAGTAGCCAGAAATACGGCCATGCTAAATGGACAGCCTTGGCCTATTAATCTCCCATATTCAATTTCTGACGGAAAAAATACCATCACCATAAAAGGTCAGCCCGATTTAAGTAAAATCAGAATTTTAATGCTGGGTGCCAGAAATCCTCTAAAAACCAACGGTTCTACGGATGACGGTTTGGATAAAAGTGTTAATTTATGGTTTAACGAATTACGTTTAACAGATTTTGATGAAAGTGGCGGTTGGGCAGCAACGGCAAGATTAAATGCAAAACTAGCTGATTTTGGAGATGTTACTGTTTCTGCAAATAAAAGCACTATAGGTTTTGGATCTTTAGATAAACGAGTAAGCGAGTTAAACCGTTCGGATGATCGATTTTTTGATGTCTCCTCCAGCTTTGAGCTTGGAAAATTCTTCCCTCAAAAATCAGGTTTAAAAATCCCTATGTACATTAACTATTCTAGTCAGTTAAGTACTCCGCAATACGATCCAAAAAATCTAGATATTAAGCTTAAAAATGTATTAGATCAGGTTTCGAATTCGGTAAGAGATTCTATTTTGAATTATGCACAGGATTTCACCCAAAGGCGAAGCATCAACTTTACCAATGTTCGTAAGATTAAAACTGATCCAACTGTAAAAAATCATCTATGGGATATCGAAAATTGGAATTTGACTTATGCTTATACAGAATATGGACATCATGATTTTATCAATCAAAACGCGGTTCAAAAAACTTATCGTGGTGCTTTAGGCTATAATTATAATAATCCTGCAAAGTTTATTACTCCATTTGATAAGCTCATCAAATCAAAATCATTAGGATTAATTAAAGATTTTAATTTTAGTTTATTACCATCGGTGTTAAATTTCAGAATTGAACTTAATCGTTTATACTCTGAAAATACTTTACGTGATAATGATCCAAATAATTTCATCCCGATAAGGACCACATTCAACAAAAACTTCCAAATCAATCGTTTATACGGTATCAGTTGGGATTTAACAAAATCTTTAAAGTTAGATTTTAACGCCACAAATCTTTCTGTTGTAGATGAACCCCAAGGAAGAATTACTGGTTTAAAAAGAGACACCTTATGGGAAAATCTAAAAAAACTGGGCCGAACCACAAACTATAATCATACCGTTAGTTTGTCTTATTCGGTCCCAATTAATAAAATACCAGGTTTAGATTTTATCAATTTAATTACACGTTACCAAACTCAGTTTAACTGGATAACTGAACCGTTGATCAGTTTAAATAGTCCTGAAATTAATTTTGGAAATACCATTCAAAACTCCAGAACTATTCAGCTAAATCCAACCTTAAATATGAATTTACTCTATAATAAATTCGGATTATATCGAAGGCTTAACGACCCAAATTATGAGGGTAGTGGTGTGAGTAAATTTTTCTTGAATTTATTAACGAGTGTAAAAAACCTAAGTGGCTCTTACATCAGAAACGATGGTACATTCTTACCTGGTTATTTACCAAAAACTGATGCCTTTGGATACGATTTTAAAGCAAACGCTCCAGGTGTAGGCTTCATTTTAGGCTCACAACAAGATATCAGGGGCAAAGCTTTATCAAATGGTTGGCTAACTCAAGACACGCTGCAAAATCAGCTTTATTTAACAAATCTTAATCAAAAGCTAAATTTACGTGGGACAATAGAGCCTTTTAAAGATTTTAGAATCGAGTTAACGGCTTTTAAAGATGACAGTAAGACTTATTCGACCAATTTTAGATATTCAAATGCGACAAGTGGTTTCCAAAGTTTGAGCCCAATTACTTCTGGAAATTACAGCATTTCTATTATTTCTTTGGGTAGCGCTTTTAGAGATAAAGGAAATGCTAAAGCCTCACAAGTTTTCAACCAATTTATAACAAATCGTTCTTTGGTTTCTCAAAGATTAGGTCGTGATAATCCAAACTCAGCTGGTGTAATTGGCGAATTTGCTGATGGTTATGGTAAAAATGCCCAAGATGTAGTAATTCCCGCATTTTTAGCTGCTTATCAGAACAAAGGTGCTGATAAAGTAAGCCTAAATAAATTTCCTAAAATCCCAGTTCCAAACTGGCGAATTACCTATAATGGTTTAGCAAAGCTTGATGCCTTAAGTAAAATATTCTCGTCTTTTGATTTAACACATAGTTATAGTTCTACTTATAATGTCAATGGTTTTAACTCTTTGATTCGTTATTCGCAAATCAACGGTGCTGTAAATGTGAGAGATGCCGAAAGTAATTTCTTACCCTTCTACCAATTCTCGCAAATCACTTTATTCGAACAATTCGTCCCACTTTTAGGTATTGATATGCGAATGAAAAATAACATGACTGCTAATGTCGAATATCGTAAATCACGCTCCTTAAGTTTGGGATTATCCAATAGTCAATTAGCTTCTCAAAAAGATCAAGCCTTTGTTATTGGTTTTGGTTACCGTACATCAGATTTCAGATTTCCGTTTGGTCTATTCAGGAACTTTAACCTTAAAAATGATTTAAATTTTAAAATGGATGTAGCCATTAGAGATAATAAAACTGTGATTTACAGAGCTGATGTAAATGATCCAGAGATTTCTGCAGGTTCTAAAAATATTACTTTTAGGCCGAGCATAGACTATGTGATTAATCAAAGATTTAACCTCCGTTTATTTTACGATTCGAACGTAACCAAGCCTTATACTTCACAAACTTTTGTAACTGCCTTTACTAACTTTGGCGTTAATTTGAGATTTACAATTCAGTAAAAGAATTTCAACCAAATTTTTACAACCTTTTTAAGGTATTTGAAATTTAGATAGTTAGCTTTATCAAAAGCCAAATTATTTTAAAATGAGAAAGTTAGCCTTATTCTTCATTCCTGCAGTTGCGATATTAGCAGGCTGCAATAGTAAAACAACAAATACTTCAGACCATATGATTGCTCCGGCAGACACCATTAACAACATGCCTTACCCACAAACTACAAAAGGTGATGTGGTAGATGATTATTTTGGGACCAAAGTTCCCGATCCTTACCGTTGGTTAGAAAATGATACCTCCGCAGAAACCAAGACTTGGGTAATTGCAGAAAATAAAGTAACTGATAATTACTTCTCACAAATTCCTTATCAGGATGCCATTAAAAAAAGATTAGAAGTTTTATGGAATTACGAGAAATTCTCAGCACCGTTTAAAGAAGGCAAATACACCTATTTCTATAAAAATGATGGTTTACAAAATCAAGCAGTTTTATATCGCCAAATTGGCGAAGGTCCGCCAGAAGTTTTTTTAGATCCCAATCAATTTTCCGCAGACGCTACTACTTCCTTAGCAGGAATTGATTTCTCCAAAGACGGAAGCTTAGCAGCTTATCAAATCTCAGAAGGTGGATCTGACTGGCGTAAAGTCATCGTTTTAAAAACATCAGATAAAACCGTAGTAGGAGACACTTTAGCAGATATAAAATTCTCGGGAATTGCATGGAAAGAGACTGAAGGTTTTTATTACAGCAGTTATGATAAACCAACTGATGGTTCACAATTATCAGGCTTAACCCAATATCATAAACTATATTTCCATAAGTTGGGTACACCCCAAAATACTGACCAACTAATCTTTGGTGGCGACCAAACCAAACGGAGATATATTGGCGCTTATTTAACTGAGGATGAAAGATTTTTGGTCATCACAGCGGCAAATTCTACATCAGGAAATGAGCTTTATGTAAAAGATTTAAGTAGGTCTAGCAGCAGTATTGTAAAAGTTGTTGGAGGTTTTGATAGTGAGCAAAGCGTAACCAACAGTGTTGGTAGTCTATTATATATTTATACCAATTTAAATGCACCAAATTATCGTTTAACCACGGCTGACATTGCAAATCCAGCTCCAGCTAATTGGAAAGATTTAATTCCAGAAACCGAAAATGTTTTGAGTATTTCTACTGGCGGTGGTAAAATATTCGCCAGTTATTTAAAAGATGCCATTTCTCAAGTTTTACAGTTTGACATGAATGGTACAAAAGAACGCGAGATTGCATTACCAGGAATTGGAACAGCATCCGGTTTTTCTGCAAAAAAGAACGAGAAAGATATTTACTTTACTTTCACTTCTTACGTTTACCCTGCCACAATTTTCAAGTATCATTTGGATAATGGGCAGTCAGAAATTTATAAAAAATCGGGTGTTCAATTTGACCCTGAGCAATATGAATCAAAACAAGTTTTCTATAAATCAAAAGACGGTACCAAAATCCCGATGATCATTACCTACAAAAAAGGCATAGAATTAAATGGTAAAAACCCAACCCTTTTATATGCTTACGGAGGATTCAACATCAGCCTTACCCCTGCTTTTAGTGTCTCAAATATTATTTTATTGGAACAAGGTGGTATTTATGCAGTTCCTAATTTACGTGGCGGTGGAGAATACGGTGAGAAATGGCACAATGCTGGAACCAAAATGAAAAAGCAAAACGTATTTGATGATTTCATTGCTGCAGCACAATACCTTATCGATCAAAAATACACATCAACAGAATATTTGGCTATTGAAGGAGGCTCAAACGGGGGACTTTTGGTTGGCGCTACCATGACGCAGCGTCCAGAAATGTTTAAAGTCGCGTTCCCTGCCGTTGGCGTAATGGATATGCTGCGTTACAATAAGTTTACGGCAGGTGCTGGTTGGTCGTATGATTATGGCACTGCAGAAGATTCTAAAGAGATGTTCGAATATCTTTACAAATATTCGCCTTACAGTGCCTTAAAAGCAGGGGTGGCTTACCCAGCAACCTTAATAACAACTGCAGATCATGATGATCGCGTAGTTCCTGCTCATTCATTTAAATTTGCTGCCCGTTTGCAAGAATATCAAGCAGGTAAAGCTCCTGTCTTAATTGCCATAGCACA
Source organism: Pseudopedobacter sp. (assembly GCA_014378105.1). Taxonomy (GTDB): domain Bacteria; phylum Bacteroidota; class Bacteroidia; order Sphingobacteriales; family Sphingobacteriaceae; genus Pseudopedobacter. The sequence goes on along the minus strand of JACMOI010000022.1, from coordinate 47,755 downwards.
TAATGCAGGGCATGGGGCAGGTAAACCAACTTCAAAAATTATAGAAGAGCAAGCTAATAAATGGACCTTCATGTTTCAGAATATGGGATTAAGTTATCAGAAATAAAATATTAAATGGAGCCTCCCCCGAAGAAAAATCGGGGGCCGGGCTTTTCACTGCTTCGTTACCCCAAATATTAAACTTTTCTAAACCCTAAGCCAGCAAAATCTTTATAAAAACCAGCTTATAAATCTGTAAATTCACATAAAATATATTTTTTTAATGGAAAAGAAAGTGAATTATAAAAACCTACTTCAAACCAACAATCAAAATCTTGCAAAACTAAATAACATTGTTTTAAAAGCGATTGATGAAGAACAATTACTATCTGAAAAGCTTAAAAACGAGAAATTTGAAAAACCAAAAAGCTACGGAGAAAAACTATCAGACCAAGTGGCTGCCTTTGGTGGAAGTTGGCGCTTTATTATTCTTTTTTCTGTATTTCTTGTTTTATGGATGATGCTAAATGTATTTCTCTTGCATGACAAAGGTTATGATCCCTATCCATTTATATTATTAAATCTTATACTTTCTAGTATTGCTGCTATTCAGGCACCAGTGATTATGATGAGTCAGAACCGTAAAGAAGAACGGGATAGAAGAAGATCTGAAGATGATTACATGGTGAACCTTAAATCAGAAATTGAATTACGAAATCTTCACGAAAAAATAGATTTACTGATTGCAGAGCAAATGAAAAATTTGTTCGAAATCCAAAAAACTCAAATCGAGAAAATAGATGCTTTTGACAAAAGATTAAAAGATCATTTAAAGAAATCAGGAACTTAAATTTTATAAGCTTGTCGAGCCAATAATACCCAGTCTCCATGTTGTTTTTCAAAAACCAACATGATCCCCAACTTCACTTCACCTGGTTTTCCCCCATCGTTAGTTGTTGCATAAAGCAGATGTCTTACTATGGCCGTTCTCCCAATAATTTTTATGGTTTGATCCTTTAAATCAATCGTTACAAAATCAGATTGTTTGGATACCAACGCATTTACAAATTCTATCTTATTCTGAATTTCACCACTAGAATGCCCATAGGATAAATCATCAGCTACAATTTTCTTTAAATCAATTTGATTGCCACTTATTAAAGCCTGCCTCAAAAATTCAGTTGCGGCAGCAACCTTCTGTTGTGCATTTTGAGCAAATACAGAAAAACTTAAAGCAACAAATACAAATAAAAAAAATGTTTTTTTCATACCTTTTCAATTAATTAGGGTGTTTCTAAGGTATTGATTTTGATTTATAAAATTGAAATTACTATAAAAAAATTACGCTTAACAAATCATATATCCTGTTTCAGATTCATCATAATTCTTACCTTTGCCTCACAAAAAATAAATTTTAATGAAAGTATCAGCATTAGCAAAATCTTTAGTTTTGTCAGAGATTATTAAAATCGCCGGCGAAGTAAACGAAATGAAAGCCAAAGGAATTAAAGTTGCCAATTTAACCATCGGTGATTTTGATCCGCAAATATTTCCAATTCCAGCACAATTAGAGAAAAATATCGTTGCTGCTTACGCTGATAAACAAACTAATTATCCACCAGCAGATGGTGTTTTAGCGTTAAGAGAAAGTGTTTCTTCTTTCATAAAAACCAGACAAGGTTTAAATTATGCTACTAACGAAATTCTGATTTCTGGTGGCTCTAGACCATTAATTTATGCTACTTATTTAGCTTTATTAGATCCAGGAGATAAGGTGATTTATCCTGCGCCATCATGGAATAATAACCATTATGTACACTTGTTAAGTACAAATGGTGTCGCCGTTCCGACCTTGCCTGAGAATAATTTTATGCCTACCGCGGCTGATTTAAAACCTCATGTTAAAGGCGCAACTTTATTAGCGCTATGCTCTCCATTAAATCCTACAGGAACAATGTTTTCTGCTGAAGGTTTAAAAGAAATATGTGAGCTGGTTTTAGAAGAAAATAAATCAAGAAGTGCACAAGAAAAACCACTTTATATTCTTTATGATCAAATTTATTCACAATTAACTTTCGGAGATCATCAACATGTTGATCCAGTAAGTTTAGTACCTGAAATGAGGGATTATACCATTTTTATTGATGGAGGCTCAAAATGTTTTGCCGCGACAGGAGTGAGGGTTGGTTGGGGTTTTGGCCCATTGAATATCATTGGTAAAATGAAAGCTATTATTGGTCATATGGGGGCTTGGTCACCAAAAGCAGAGCAAGTTGCAACTGCTAAATTTTTAAGTGATACAGCATCAGTAGATACGTTTTTAGTTAATTTTAAGGCCAAGATCAAAAAAAGTTTAAACGCCTTATATGAAGGCTTAATGACTTTAAAAAAAGAAGGTTTTGCAATTGAAGCTATTCCTCCAATGGGCGCAATTTACTTAACAATAAAAATTGATTATGTGGGAAAAACAACGCCAAATGGTGAAGTTTTAGACACCCCTGCAAAACTCAATTTTTACTTGATTAAGGAAGCAAATATCGCTTTAGTTCCATTTTCGGCTTTTGGCACAGAAGATGTATGTTGGTATAGAGCTTCAGTTGGTGCGTGTTCTGCAGCAGACATTGAAAATAAAATACCGCAAATTAGGACAGCGTTAAATAAATTAAAATAATTGATTTAATTACTTCAGTTAATAAAAAATGCAAGCTCCAGTTCCTGAAAATGAGATGGAAAGGTTAACAAGCCTTTCAGAATTTGACTTAGATTATAGTGACTTAGAGTCAAACTTTAAAGACTTGACTTTACTGGCAGCTAAAGTTGCAGGTACCCCTATTTCCTTAATCAATTTAATTGATTCTTACACGCAATGGACAATTTCTTCACATGGCTTAGATATCAATCAAATGCCAAGGGAAGATTCTGTTTGCCAATACACTATCCTAGAAGATTCTGAATTCGAAGTTAAAGATTTAACGATTGATGAGCGCTTCAGTAAAAAGTTTTATGTAGCTGATGAAAATAAGTTAAAATATTACTTAGGTGTGCCTCTACAAACCAGTAGTGGGGTAAATATAGGCGCATTGTGTGTGCTTGATTCCAATTTAAAAGAAATTTCTCCAGAAAAAATTGAGCTACTTAAGATTATTGCGAATGAGATTGTTAACCGACTAACCGCTCTTAAAGTAATTGAAAACTTAAAAAGTAGCTTGGCAGAATCAAAAGAAACTAATAAAAAGGTAGCTCATGATATTAGAGGACCGTTGGGCGGTATCATTGGTCTCGCACAATTAATTAGCGAACAAGGTGATGAAAATAAACTAGAGGAAGTTCTGGAGTTTATCAAATTGATCCAAAAAAGTGGCACTTCATTATTGGAACTTGCAGATGAAATTTTAAGTGGCGATAAACAAACGCTTAAACTCCAATCTAATGAGTTCAATTTGTTAGTGTTAAAAGATAAACTAGAGAAATTGTATGCACCGCAAGCACTAAATAAGACTATACATTTTGAAGTGACTATAAATAGTGAAGTGGCTCAAGTCCCGTTTTCAAAAGATAAGTTATTACAAATTATTGGAAACCTAGTATCCAACGCTTTAAAATTCACACCGCTTGGTGGTAGTGTAAAGGTTAAACTTGATTTACAAATAATGGAAAATAAAAATCATCTTTATATTACTGTATCAGATAGCGGAGCAGGAATTACACCAGAAAAAATACAAGAAATTCTAAGTGGTTCTGTAAACTCTTCGAACGGAACAGGAGGAGAAACAGGTTATGGTTTCGGATTAGCATTAGTAAAACATCTTATTGCTGGCCTAAAAGGAACTTTTACCATTGATTCTTCTGGAGATGAAGGTGCAATATTTAAAATCACTTTACCTCAGGTATAGCTAATAGAGTTATAATCCACTCTTGCTATAATTTTTTCTATTTTTTTGTTAGGGATAGGCTCAATTACATAAAGCAAATCAACAATTAATGGACTAAAAAAGGAAATCGATAAAACAATCACATAAATCAAAGGTGCGGCAATATTTTTAAATCTGTTTTAAACTGAGGATTTAATTTCTAAACACGCTAAATATTAATGATAAATATTTAAAATTTGCCCCTTTTGTCACTTTCATTTCTAAAATCAGTTTATAAAGACGGCAATTATACTGTAACTAAAAGCTTCCAATCTTCCTTTCGTTATATTTGATAAGGTTTAAATTTAAAATAAGCTTTTAAATTTTACATCAATGTCCACCTGGTTTATTTATCATTTCACCAGTAGTAGAGTTATTTCTTTTGTATTTTATAAATAAAGTACATATAGCCCCCATTAGCAACATACTTCCCGCTAATTTCATTGCGTTAATTGGGTTATTATCTAACCAACTTTCATAATATAATGGCATGGTTACATTTTGTAATAACATGGGTAACACAATAAACATATTAAAAATACCCATATAAACTCCTGTTCGCTCAGATGGAATACTCCCTGCCAACATAATATAAGGATTACCCATCATACTTGCCCATGAAAGCCCCATCCCAATCATCGGAATAAACACATATGTTGGATTATGAATGGATGGGAGAATTAAAAGACCAATTCCGGCCAAGCTCAAACAAATAGCGTGTATATATTTAGGGCCATATTTCTTTGCAAGCCATGCTAGTCCAAATGCTGACACAAAAGCAATAAAATTATAAAATGCCCCTATTTGACCAGATAAAATATCAGCGTCTCTAAATCCTGTAGCACCAGATTCAGTTGCTCCAAATACTGATCTCGATAATGTTTTTGCAATATATATCCAATAAATAAACATTGCATACCAAGTAAAAAACATCATTGGTATCATTTGTTTCATAGCACTTGGCATATCTTTTACTGCCTCCCAAATATCTTTAAAAGTAGATTTTACTCCTACCGGTGACTGTCTGATTTCGGATATCTCTTCTTTTGTTAAAGGAATCTCTTTTGTTGTTTTTAATGTCCACAAAATAGAACCTATGGAAACTACTGATCCTATTAAAAAGGCAATCATAGTGGTTACTGGTATGCCACTTTCATTGACAGCCATTTTACTAATTCCAAAAAATATGAGTAGCGTAGGTGTTAAATAAGAAAGTGTTTGACCCAAACCCGTGAAAGCGCTTTGAGTCAAAAAACCTAAGGCATGTTGTTCTTTATCTAACTTATCACTTACAAATGCTCTATAAGGCTCTTGGGTAATGTTATTTGCAGCATCTAAAATCCATAAAATACTAGCTGCCATCCAAACTGAACTGCTATATGGCATAATGAATAAACAAAGACTACAAAAAATTGCACCTATTAAAAAATATGGTGTTCTTCTACCCCATTTGGTAACGGTTTTATCACTTAAAGCACCTACGATAGGTTGAATAATCAATCCCGTAATAGGACCAGCTAGCCACAAATAAGGTAATTTACTTTCTTCGGCACCTAAATAAGAGTATATAGGACTCATATTAGCTTGCTGTAAACCGAAGCTATATTGTAGGCCAAAAAACCCAAAATTCATATTGATGATTTGCCAGAAACTGAGTTTGATTTTGGGGATTTTCATATAAATAATTTAAAGTTTAAGGAACTATTTTAAATTCATGATCTACAACTATATCAGCAAGCTTTAAATGTTGCTGGATAATTTCATTTTCTCGTTTTAATACTTTTTCTATAAAGTCAGTTACCGTTTCTCTGTTTCTTATGATCCGATTTTGTTTTGTTTTTTTAAAATCAGAATTTATAAAAATCCTTTTATTAATTTCTTTGAGCAACGATGTGTAAGTTCCCTCAACTAAAATAACATCAACATTGGCTACGTTTAACATAATTTTTTCTTCTGAGTCATTTAACCAATTCATATGCGGTATTTCTATTGAAGTTATTTGATTTGATTTAATTAGATGAAGATGTTCATCTAACAATGACAATCTGGCCTCTTGCGGACCAACATGATTGAAATCCTTCATTCGAGCGATATGATTTTGCTGTGGAGGGAGCTTAAAATAATCGTCTTGATGAAGAAGCACTACTTTTTTATCTTCTTCTTCTAGCATCATTTTTATTGCTTTAGCCAAAGTAGTTTTGCCACTTCCTGATTCTCCAGCTAAAGAAATAGTAATTGTTTTTTTTTCACCAATATTCAAATGAGAAATGATGTTTGCCGTTTGGGCCTTTATTATTTCATATATTTTTTCAAAATCGTTATGAGGCAACGATAGCTGATTCATAAAAACATTTTCATTTATTAATGATTGTTTGGCCAATAAATAGCCTGAGGCACTAAAGCACAAATTTGAAACTCCAAATGGTTTGGCTTCAAAAAAATCAAAATATTCAGTAAATGGGACGTTAGCATTTTCATTTATTAAATTCTGATTTAAAGCATCCATTATTAGCATGGCCGTTTTACTAAAGCCTGAAATTTTAAGACCCGAAATCAAAAAGCCATTTACTACAGGCCAAATACCTCCATTATGGAAATGACCAGGATGATTTTTAAATCTGTAATGATGGTTTAATTTTATAAAATCAAAGAGTTTATCATCACTAGTAATTAAAGGATAAAAAGCTGGTATTCCTTTTCCTTTCGCCTCTACAAAGATTTTATTAATGGCTTTTTCTAATTTAATTCCACTCTGTTGTGATGGAATTTTTAGTAAAAATAGTAAGCCAATAGACCAAGTATCATACTTTTCTATCCTATCACCAGGTGAAAAAGACGCTATAAATCTTTTTTCTAAATCGAAGTCTTTTAATTCCTTTCTTTGTGCTTCGGTATATAAACTATCTTCCAATTCGGCTTCTAAAAGATAGTGTTGTTTTATAGCCGTTTTAATAGCTGATGCTTTTTTATTCCAAATTTGTTGGTTGAAGTAATTTGAAGCTAAGTTTAAAGCCCAAAATCTTAATAATTGATCATATAACACGTAACCATGAGTCACATATTCATCAGCCCAATTACTACTCATAGGAACATACATCAAATGCTTGCCATTAAACTCCCAAGAATCCGCTAAACGAAAAATTATTTTTGCTTGTTCGTAAATTGAGGATCTTAAAGCTGCATCTGGTTGCTGTTGCAAATAACTTATACTCATAATTAACCACCAAAAACTGGTATCCGTTCTTCCTACTGGACCTCCAAAACTAATCCCATTTATAATGCCTCCTTCATCAGTTGAGACATTAGACGGTATTTGTCCGAATAAATTTGCTGCACTTTGTAGAGTAACAATAGATGCTTTAATATTAGGATAAAGGTGAGTAATTTGATTGGTGAGAATTGCTAAAGAAGATACAGCGCTATCTCTTGCCCATATTCTATTATAATTATCAGTTTCCTGAGATGATGCCTTAATACCAACGTTACTTGAAGCGCTATTTAAAACTTCAATTGCAGCCGCTGTTAGTAATAAATCATTATCTCGCCAATTCATACTTTCATAAGCTTTAATTTAAAAAAGAACAGATAAACAACTGCGCTCTAATTAATTGTAAATTACATGACACATTCTCTCTAGTCATTCTATCAATAATATGATATTGTAAAAATTAGAATACTTTCGCCGCTTACTTTGATTATTAAAGTTTTGCTGCGTTTATTTAAATGGTTTAAAATAATTAGTTTTTCAAAATTATATTTAAACCCTAATAAACTTAGTGATAAAAAATACCTAAGTACAACAAACATTTTCGCAAAGCTTTGCGAAAATGTTTGTTGTGGAAAATTACTATATTGGAGTATCAAATTATAATTATTTTGAAACCAAACGTAACCTTAAAAAAACTCGCAGAGATGCTAAATATGAGTATCTCAACAGTCTCCAGAGCTTTAAAAGATCATCCAGATATTTCAAAAGAAACAAAAGAAAAAGTAAGGGAATTAGCAGGTATATTAGAGTATGAACCTAATACTTATGCTATTAATTTACGAACAAATAATAGTAAAGAGTTTGGGGTAATTATACCCGCTATTTCAAACTACTTTTATCATTCTTTCATTAGTTCTTTAGAAGAAGAAGCCAGACGATTTGGTTACTCATTAATTATTCTGCAATCTGTTGATGATCCAGAAATAGAAATTGAGAATCTTAAAAGATGTAAGCAAAGCAGAGTCGCAGGTATTTTTGTGTCCATAACTTCAAAAACTGAGGATATTAAACCGTTTTTAAAAGTTGAAGATCAAGATATTCCCATTATATTTTTTGATAAAGTTCCTGCATTTGAAGTTTGTAATAAAGTCTGTGTAGCTGATTCTTTAGCAACTCAACTAGCAGTTGAAGCGCTCATCACCAAAAAGAAAAAAAATATTTTAGCATTATTCGGAGATATAAATTTATCAATCTCCAATAAAAGGTTAGCCGCTTTTGAAAAAGAGATGGTCAAAAAGGGAAATACAATTAGTTATACAATTGCTTTTGCAAATAGTGCAAAAGCAGCAAGTATAGCTTTCACTAAGGCTTTGGAGGAAAGTAAACCTGATGCCGTTTTTTGTATGAGCGATGAAATTTTAACGGGGGTTATGAAGGTGGTACAAAAGTTAGCGATAAAAATTCCGCATGACTTGAGCGTAGTCGCTATCAGTGATGGATTTATTCCTCAACTCTATTTTCCAGAAATTGCCTATGCTGAAACTAGTGGATTTAAATTAGGAAAGCTTGCATTTAGTCGAATGATAACTTGTATGGCTGGCAATTCGTATATACAAGAGCTAACTATCGATTCTGTGTTAATAAATGGAGGATCCATTTAAGAAAAATTAGAAAATTAGAATAAGATTCTCTAAATTTTATTAGAGAATCTTATTCTAATTTTTATTAAGAATTAGTCCCCGCTTTTGGAATTGCTGAAGGAATAAACTTTGGCGCTTTCCTAGCTTTTGAAGCTTGCTCAAAAGCATACGCCATTTGAATTAGTTTTTCTTCCTGATAAGCATCCCCAATGAATGAAATCCCGATAGGCAATTCATGCAACATTCCCATTGGTAATGTTATATGAGGATAACCTGCTGTTGCAGCCGGCCCAGAGAATGAAAATCCAGAACCATAATCGCCATTAATATTATCTATACAAGCAGCTGGCCCATTAGAAATACCAATAATCGCATCAAAATTATTTTCTTTTAATGTGCTAGATATGACTCCTCTCGATTTGGTAGATTTAGCAACCGCCTCTTTATATTTCTCGCTATTTAAACTATCTTTTGCATCACTTTCTATTAAAGTTTCCTGCATAAAAAACGGCATCGATTCCTTTGCATGCTCTTCATTAAATTTGATGACATCCGCTAATGTTTTAACTTTAGCATTGGCTGTAGCCAAATATTTATTTAAACCATCTTTAAATTCAAATTGTAAAACTTCCCCCTCGGTGTTTCCAGTTTCTTTATAAACTTTAGTTCTAAAATCAACCTCTTCTAGGGTAGCTCCTAATTTTTTCATGATATCGATAGACTTTTTGAAAATGGCGACTACTTCAGGATTTCCACGAGTTAAAAAGCTTTTTTCTATTCCAATTCTTTTCCCTTTTAATCCTGCTGTACTTAGGTTGGTGGTATAATCCTTTTTAGCTTTACCAATACTCTCTTTAGTTACTGGATCTTTTTCATCCACTCCGGCTAAAACACCTAAGAAAATTGCAGCGTCTTTTACTGTGCGTCCCATTGGTCCGGCAGTATCTTGTGTTGCGGATATTGGAATAATTCCTGTTCTACTTAATAAACCAACTGTAGGTTTAATTCCTACTAAACCGCTCATAGAAGAAGGTGAGGTGATAGATCCATCGGTTTCAGTACCAATTCCAATTACACAAAAATTAGCCGCTACAGAAGCTCCAGTACCCGAACTTGAGCCCGATGGATTTCTATCTAAAATATATGGCATCCGCGTTTGACCACCTCTTCCACTCCAACCACTAGTAGAATTATCTGAACGGAAATTTGCCCATTCACTTAAATTAGTTTTACCCAATAAAATTGCCCCTGCAGCTCTTAATTGCTTTACAATAAATGCATCTTCGCTTGCATAGTTTCCTACCATAGCTAAAGCACCAGCTGTAGTCATCATTTTATCTCCTGTATTGATATTATCTTTAATTAAAACAGGAATTCCATGCATTTTACCTCTGATTTTCCCACTTCTTCTTTCTTTATCCATCTCCTCGGCAATCTTTACAGCATCCAGATTTAGCTCAATAACAGCGTTAATTGCTGGCCCCTTTTTATCCATCGCATCAATTCTTTTCAAATACATTTCGGTAATAGATTTAGCGGTAGCTTTTCCACTTTCCATCATACTTTGCAATTGATCTATGGTAATTTCATTGAGCTCAAAGCCATCAGCAGAAAAATCTGAATGATCCTTTTTATTTAATTCTGAAGCTTGCAGTTTAAAAGAAGTAGACGCTAAGGTAGTAGATGCTAGACCAACTACAGAGGTACTGATGAGGAATTTTCTTCTATCCATTTTGATTTAAGTTTTTGTTAAAAGTTGAAACCCCAATTTAAGAAGTTAATATTAAAAAATTAATAACCTTTTTGATACAAAAAACGCCCGGCTTAACCGGGCGTCTCCATTAGAATTTTTTATTTGTTTTCGCAATTTGTGGATTTGCGATGTAATCTGTTAAGACTTGCATGCTCTCTTCTTTTACAAAATCATGGTCTTCTTCTTTTACAGGTTTCGCTTCGCCCTTTTTTAAAGGTAATAACCCTCTCGAAACTCTTCTTTCATTCTCACGACTTAAATTTTTAATTTCCAATTCTTCTCTTTGCTTTTTAAGCATTGACTCATTTAACGGTAAAGAATTCTCTGTATCTCTTTTCTTAAATTCGGAAATATCTTGTAAAAGATAAGTGAACTCATGACTGACTTTCATCCTAGCATCATGCGAAATTTTTAACTCTCCAATTGCTTTACTTAAATCGGCATATTTAGTATAGTTGCTACTTTTAATCTCATCCCAAGGCAAAGCAGATGGTTCTGAACTTTCTCCATATTTATCAGCTGGAAAAATAGTTGGAAATTCAACATCGGGAGTTACACCTCTGTGTTGTGTTGAGCTTCCAGTAATACGGTAAAACTTGCCCATCGTTAAGTTAATCTGTCCACCTTTATCACCTAAATCAGGATTAACCCTTTTCATATCAATTGCAGATTGAACAGTTCCTTTACCATAAGTTTGGTTTCCGACAATAATTCCACGTCCATAATCTTGGATTGCTCCAGCGAAAATTTCTGATGCTGATGCGCTAAAGCGATCGGTCATGATTACCATCGGGCCCGTCCAACTTACACTTGGATCTTCATCTTCATCAACTTCAACTTTACCTCTATAATCTTTAACTTGTACAACTGGCCCTTTAGGAATAAACAAGCCTGTCAATTCTATTGCCTCCGTTAAAGATCCGCCACCATTGCCACGTAAATCAATCACAATCCCATCAATATTTTCATTCTTCAATGAATCTAAAATCAATTTCACATCTCTTGTAGTTGATTTATAGTTAGGATTTCCTTTTTGCATTTCAGCGAAATCAGCATAAAATGCTGGTATTTCAATCACTCCATAGTTATAAGTTTTACCGTCACGAGTAACTGATTTTATTTTCTTTTGCACCGATTGATCTTCTAAAATAATTTTCTCACGAACCATTGAAACGGTCTTTGGTGTAGAGGATAAATCCTGATTTTTTGATAAGATTTTCAACTTTACGGTGGTTCCTTTTGTACCTCTAATTAATGATATTGCATTATCTAATCTCCATCCTACTACATCAACAAAATCCTTATCCCCTTGTGCGACTGCTATAATTTTATCATCAATTTTCAATTGCTTACTCTTATCTGCTGGACCGCCTGTTACTACGCTTTTGATAGTTACAAATTCGTTTTCGGATGTTAATGTTGCTCCAATTCCTTCTAAAGATCTTGACATATCAATATTAAAATTAGCGGCATTCGCTGGATTAAAATAACTCGTATGAGGATCTATTGAACTAGTGAAAGCCGTCATAATGACTTGAAAAGCATCCTGATTATTAATTTTATTAGACTGAGCCAATAAATTTTTATAACGCTTTGTAAGTGTAGATACGATAGCTGTATCAACTTGCTTTGTTAATTTTAAATTTAAGAAATCATATTTTACTTTTTTTGTCCAAGATTGATTACTCTCACTTAAATCCTTAAACCAAGGCAATTTCTCCCTGTCATAAACATATGCTTCGTTTTTATTAAAATCAAAATGATTAGAAAGCGCATTTACTGAAAACCCCATTGTTTCGTTATACCTCTTTTGGTAAACATTAAACATATAAAAAGCGGCAGATAAATCTCCGTTTTTCATATCATCATCAAAAGTTTTACGGTATTGCTCGAAATCCAAAATATCAGAAGCTAGAAAATAGCTTTTATTAGGATCCATCCCTTTGATGTAATTATTAAATATTACAGAACCTAAAGAGTCATTAAGCACTGGCTTTTTATAATTTAGGTTTTGAACCAAATCTGCAATTTCTTTGGTAATCAACTCTTGACGAGGGTCTGGCTTTAGATTATTAGACCCTGGAACATCCTTATTCACTACCCTTGGTGCGGCAGAACACGCTATTGTTGCTGCTATAAATAAACCTAAAAAAACTCTCTTTAACATATCTTTAAATTTTTCAAATTCTAAACTCACAGGAATCATTAACGTATAATATGAAATTTTAATGCTTAATTAAATAAAAAAAAGACAGATCAGCTCTGTCTTTTCGTAACAAGTTTACGGATAATAAAATTTAATTCTAATGCCGTTTCATCAAAAATTTGTCAGGGTTTTGATTTAGATATTTTTAAGGTAATAATAGCAGGCAAAGATGGCTCACTTTCGTTTTTAACCCGATCTAATGTAGTAGTGACATAAGTATAGGTTTTTCCTTTCTCAGCGGTAATATCTTCAAAGGATGTAATATCACCGTAATAAATAGATTTAATTGCCGATGAGTTGGTTAAGTCCACTTTTTCACCTTCACTAAATCGATAAACTACAAATCCATAGGCTTTATCGCCGTCTTTAGCAATTTTTGGTAATTTCCAACTTAATAAAACGCCATTATCGTCTTCAACAGCTAACAAATTTAGTGGTTTATTTGGAGCAACAGAATCCAACCAAAGCATTAAAGGTGGTAAAGCAGGATTTTTAAAATAATTACCAATCAAAGTATCTTCTAATCCCACAGGATTTTTAGTTAAAGATTTAGAGCTGAAGAACACACTGCCTTCAACTCTTGGATTTGCCCTGTTGTATCTAATTTGTCTGCCCACCTGAGCAGCCGATTTCCAATTCACATCTCTTGCGGCATTCACTTTATAAGCACCAATTCCGATGTATACGTGTCTGCCATAAGCGTTATTACTCCACCAATCAACTAATTTCCCATACGGAGCAGCAGTGGTTTCAAATGCCCAATAAATTTGAGGATTGATATAATCTACCCAGCCCTCTTTAACCCATTTTCTAGAATCGGCGTAAAGCCCATAAAATGAATCTCCTCCGGCACTCTCCGAACCTTCAACATCTTGTCTCTTATTTTTCCAGATACCAAAAGGACTAATACCGAACTTCATATATTTCTTGTGAGCGTGAATACTATCATTTAAGCCTTTAATTAATTCATCAACATTATAACGTCTCCAGTCCTTGATATCTTTAATCCCATTATTATAAAGAATAAAGGATTCTGAATCATCAATCTCTTGTCCTCTTACGGCATAAGGATAAAAGTAATCATCAAAATGTACCCCATCTATATCATAATTGTCGACCACATTTAATATCACTTTGTTGATATACGCTCTAACTTCAGGTAAACCAGGATTAAACAATTTTTTGCCATCATATTTAAAAAACCAATTTGGTTTTTGATGAGTTATATGATCAGTCGCTATATTCTCTTCCTTTCCATCAAATGTGGCTCGATAGGGATTAAACCAAGCATGAAGCTCCATTCCTCTCTTATGACATTCTTCTATTGCGAATTGTAAAGGATCATAAAATGGATCTGGCGCCTGACCTTGTTTTCCAGTAAGATATTGAGACCACGGCTCAAAACTTTTTGCATAAAAAGCGTCAGTAGCAGGTCTTATTTGAAACATAACTGCATTAATTTTTTCCTTTTGATGTTGATCTAAGATTTTTATCAGTTCATCCTTTTGTTGCTGCGTAGTTAAACCTGGTTTGCTTGGCCAATCTATATTTACAACTGTTGCAATCCAAACTCCTCTAAACTCTCTTTTTGGACTAAAAGAGTCTTGAGCAAAAGTTAATTGAACACACGAGAAAATAAAAAATAAAAAATACTTTAAAAACTTCATAAGGGAAATCGATAATATTAAGGTTGGTAAAGATAAATATTCTATTTAGATGGTTGTAAATAGTTTATTGGTTATGTGAAGCTAAATACATTTATTTGCATCATAATGGGTTTAGGTGATTTAGCAGATATAAATCTTGATAAATATTATGATATAACTTTAAAAAAATTAACTTCGGGGGTTATTGTTAAATCATATTTAATGATTAAACAATAAAATTTTGTTGAAAGCATATATATAGAAAAGACACAAAAAAACCAACTAATTGGAATAGTTTTTGTGTTGAGGAGTAGACACACAATAAAAACATCATGGAAAATCAAGGGCAAAAAAAGAGAGATACTAATAAAATATTTTTTCTTGTTGCTGTTATAGTAGTTCTTTTGGGCGTTAATCTTTATTTATTTCTTCAAAAAACCAAATCTGATCAAAGAATTGTGACTGTAAGTGATGAGAAAACTGCATTAAGAACAGAACTAGAAAAACTAGAAACAGAACTAGAACAAGCCAACAATTCAACCACTCATCTCTCTGATGATTTAAAAGTTAAAGACGAAGAGATTAAAGCAAAAATAGCCCAATTAAGGGTAGCTCTTAATAAAGGTAAATTAACTGCTGGTGAGCTATCGAAAGCAAAAGAAGATGTTAAACAATTAAGGTATTTTGTAACTAAATATACTACCGACATTGACGACTTGCAAAAGAAAAATGCCTCATTAACCGGAGAAAGAGATAGTTTAAAAAATACGGTCACGAACGTTAAGCAACTGGCAGATAATTTAAGCAGAACTAATGATTCATTATCGATTAGAGTAAAAGCTGGTGCAGCAATTAAAACTTCTGCCTTGGCTATAAGTACTTTTAGAGTAAGATCAAGCGGCAAAGAAACTGATGTAACAAGGGCTAATACTGCTCAAAAAATTAAAGTGAATTTCACAATAAACACAAACCCTATTGCTGATAAAGGTACTCACGATATTTATATGAGGATTTTAGACCCTGCTGGGAATTTAATCATTGGTGAGGGTGGGAATTTTACGGCAAATGACCAAGACATGCAATACACCTATAAAACTGCCATAGAATTTAATGGAGAGGCTAAAAATTTTACCATTGATTGGACCAATAGAAATCCATTTGAAGTAGGAAAATATACAGTAATTCTTTATGCTGATGGTTATGCCATGGGTAGAGGAAACTTTTCATTAAGATAAACTGATATATATACAAAGCCTGAATTTTAAAATTTGGGCTTTATTTTTTAAAAATATGCTCTTACTTGCAAACCTCCTGTATGTATCGCCTTAACCCCATCTGATTTTCGGCCGTCATAAGTAAAGTTAAGTTGGATGCCATTTGAGATGGTTCTTTGAAAACCAGCTGACCACGTTAAGTTATTACCTGGTTGTAAACCATCTAAAATCTCATAAGCAATAGATGAGTTATTTGTTCCAGTGAATTTATTATTAATTAGATTTAGCTGAGCTGATAAAGTTCCCTTTTTAGTTATATTATACCTTGTTTCCACGCTCAATTTAAGATTTAAATTGTTCTCTCCTCCATAATTGATCTCATTTTTCTGATGCTTTAAATCAAATTTAAAAGAGGTTTTAAAGTTTGAACTGTATTGATAACTAAACTCTGGTGCGACTTCAAAATAATTGATGAGATAGTTCCGCTCTGTAAATAGTTGAGAATTATACCTTTTCGATCCCGAATTTAAGCTCATTGTAAAACTACTTTTTTTCAAAAGATTCCATCTTACTCTAAGCCCTTCCTCTTGATTATTGCGGCTATCAAATCCGTTTGTTAATAAAAGTTTACTGGCTGTTTTTTGGAAATTAAAATCTATACCGAAAATTGGATTTGATCTATTAAAGAAAAAGGTATTTCTGATAAATGAGTTTAAAGCAACCAAGTTATTTAAATCAATTTGGGTTTGATATGGGTTAATCTTAAGTCCGTTACTTGCTAAAACTTTTTTATCGATCCTTAATACACTGATATTAGACAGTTTGGCAAGAAATCTGTAAAAATCTTTCTTATTATTTTTTAATAACGAAGCTGCGTTTAAGGTCAATGTTTGATTAACATTTGTAAAATTAGACCTAATAAATTCATTTGTTGGTCTAAAAACCTTAATAAATTTCGCCTCGTCCTGATATTTAGCAATTTCAAATTCGTTCAATTCTTTAATCCCGTTTTTGTTATAATCTTTCCAAGAATAAATCCCTTGGCCAGCTGCTACTTCCAGATAAATAAACTCTCTCTTCGGCTCTTGCCCTGTGCCTAATTCATAAAAAGATTGGAAGTTTATAAATCCTTTTAGGGTGTTGAAATTATAATCAATTCGTCCTAAAAGCGTTTCTTCATTTTTCTTTAGCATATCATTATTTAAATAGTTCAAAGTACGATAAGTTGCATTTATCGAAAGATTAGATCTCGAGTTTTGAGCTAGAGTCCATTTACCTGTAAATGTATTCGCCTTCGTGTATGCATTTAATTTATTTTCGAAAGGTAAATCATCAAAACGTTGACTGAATTGTAAAAGAAAAGCTTTTTTTGAAGAGTCCGCAGACTTAAAAAAGAAATCGTATTGCTTAAAAGAGAAAGACTGAAAATTCAAACTATCCCCACTTTTATTTGATGTTTTATTTAATTCTTGTTCATAAATAAACCCGCTTTCGATAGATTTTATGGCTTTACTAAAAGCGAATTTTTGTTTCAGAAATTTACCATTATCAATATCAGTGGTGGAGTTTAGCATGCTACCATTATAGTAGACTTTAAATCTATCTAACTCGAAATTTGCATTGAAATTTTGTTGCAAACCATTGTAGCTTCCTTTTCTAACAAAATTTGCAAAACCATAACTAAATTGCTGATTTGGTGATTTCAAAAGCTGAAAATTTAAAGTGCTCCAATATTCATTTGCGTTAGGTAAATTTACTCCTCTAAAATTAAAATCACGATCAAACTCTACTGGGCGATACCTCTCCAATGGTTTAAATCGCTGATTGGTATATTCATAACTGAGGCTAGTCTTTACTTTCCATCCTAAAGAGTCTGAATTGTTCAACAACCGCTGATCGTTTAAAATGAACTTGTAGGCAACACCCTTATTTTGCGAGTTTTGAAATTTAGAGAAAAGGTTTAAATCGTTATTACTCATTGCTACCTCAGAAAAAATATTGGTTCTTTTACTGATTTGATATTTAGCATTCAAAGTAATTAATTGTTGTTTTTTAGGTGTAACTAACAGCGTAACGGGAGCATAATCTCCTTGTGAAATTCCTTTTACTGGCACTACAAAACTGTAAACCCTACCATTAGCTTGTGAACTATTATTTAAACGATAATTCCCTCTATTTGGGCCTAAATAGGTAAAGCCAACCCTATACTTTGCTAAATTAGAATTGGTACTGTAAACGTAAACATCTTGAAAACCTAAGGAATCTATTTTTTTATACCGTATCTCGTTCTCGTTAAAACCTAAGCTATCAATATTTGGATAAATTGCCTGATCTATCTGATTGCCAATCCTACTCAAAAACTGCTTTTGGTTATCGTTTAAATCCTGAAGAAATGGACAGTTAGGATTATCTTGCTCAGAGTAATAGTTGAAATTCATTTGTAACTTTTCACTTTTAAATCCTTCGTTTAAATTGTACAAACTTCTGGCGAAAACTTTATCCGAATATTCAAACTCCACAGTAATTCTAGAGTTTCTTGTGACCAATCGTTTAGTGGTAAAAGTTAATTCAGCAGTATTATAATCCATGATATAGTCATTGTCCTGTCCACGCAACAACAAATTTCCGTCTAAGTAAACTCGCTCAGTTCCTGATAATACAATGATATATTGCTCCCCATTATTACCATTTAAACGGTAAGGACCTTGATTGCCTTCTATTCCATTAATCAAGTTTCTTGCTGATCTGCCTTTGGCAACCGCACCTGCAAATTTCGTCTCAAAATCATTCCCCTTTTTATCTTTAAAAATATTAGAAACAAATATTCCTTGGGTCCTTTTATAATAATTGGTGAAGTAACTATCAGGTCTTCTTAACTCGTAATCTCCAGCAATCAAAGTTGTTCCTTTTCTTTTCAGCTGAATAAATACCTTGTCAAAATCATTGATTTGTTGTGTATTCCCTTCTGGCTGAATGGGAATATTATCATCTGAAATAGCCGCTAAAATTTCAATGTCATTATTTAACTTTCCTGCTAACTGCAAAACCAAATTTGAATTGACGGATAAGTCCTGATTGTTCCCAAAACCAATCCCTCTAGAAATACTACCACTTTTATTAAATCCATCTAAGTTAAAAACAGCATTTTCTTCTTTACCTATGGAGTAGATATAAGGATTATTATCAATAACTTGTCGTTCTATTAATGAAGGATTCTTATGGAATTGTTTGGCCGATAAGGATAATGGCAAAGTTCTATATTGAACATTTAGAGAATCTATTTGAGGTTTAATTTTCCAAGTGAGTTGTGCTTTTGAATAATTAATCTGATACTGGTTAGAGGAAATTTCCAAAACGCCATTAAAAACTTTAAGGCTACTTGGTAAAATACTCAACTCGTCTAAAATGATAGAATCTTTAACTGCTATTCTTTTAAACGAAATAAAACTGGCAGATTGTGCAATAACACAAGAACTAATACAAATTAAGAATAAGCCGATTATGATTCTTTTGACCATTTATTTACCAAAGGCAAAATGATGTGGAATGTTGTTCCTACATTAATTTCAGTGGTAAAATAAATATTTCCGCCCACATTCTCTATGGCTTGTTTTACAAAGGCTAATCCTAAGCCTGTTCCTGATGTTTTAGTGGTAAAGTTTGGTTCGAAAATACTACTCCTTAATTCTTCAGGTATTCCATTTCCATTATCATGGATGGTGATCTCGATTTTTTTGCTCGATTTATGCCCAACAATTTTAATAATTCCATTTCTACCTTCTGGCATTGCTTCAATGGCATTTTTTAGTAAGTTATTAAAAGATCTTAGAAGCTGATCTTTATCTACTTTAATGAAAATATTCTTTAACTCTTTTTCTTTCCAATTGATTTGGATATGATTCATTTGCCCATAAACTTGAATCGCCTGGCCCAAAACATCTGCTAACTCTATTTCTTCCAATTTTAACGCTGGCATTTTAGCGAAATTCGAAAATTCTGATGCGATATGGCTTAAGCTATCTATTTGCTCTAAAAAAGATTTACTAAACTTCCTAAATTTCTCATCAAATTTCTCATCCTTTTCCTTCCAGGATCTTTCCAGCATCTGAATCCCTAATTTAAGTGGCGTTAAAGGATTTTTGATTTCATGAGCCACCTGTTTTGCCATTTCTCGCCACGCTATTTCTCTCTCAGACTGTGCGAGTTTATTCACATTCTCTTCTAAAGTTTCAATCATCGAGTTATACTCCTTAATCAAACTGCCGATTTCATCATTCCTTTTCCACTCTATTGGTTCATTCTTTTTCCCCATCATGGTTTTGGCAATACTTTCTTGAATCAAACTCAGAGGACTTGTAATTTGATTTGCTACCACAAAGGCGAAAAAACCTATGGCGACAAAAACCAATACATAAATATTAATCAACAAGTTTAAAAAGGTTCCAATCTTTTGGTTATAATCGTCCTGATTGGAAAAATAAGGCAACTGTAAATAGGCAATTACATTATTTTGAAGATTTTTAACAGGCATATATGCCGATGTAAACTTTAGATATCCAATATTTTCTTCCTGAATAAACTCTGACTTTTGTTTCAAATGAAGGTTGATATAGGCCTGAGCATTCATTCTTTCGGCAATCAATCCAATAGCATAAATCTTATATTGAGTTGAATAAAGTAGCTTACCCTCTTTGTTGTACAAGTTCAGATCAGTACCATACATTTTCGAAAACTCATCAAAAGATATATTTTTCTCATCGCCATTTATGCTATTAAACTCATTGGAAATATTCTCTTCGAATGCGCCAGCAATTACTTTAATTTTACCTTTTATAAGATCTTTTTGTTGATCCTTATATTGTATAGAAATGTATGAGAAAGTAATAATACCAATAATTAAAAGAGAACTCACCACTGCTAAAACAAGTGCTACTTGAATACGCGTTTTGTAAAGCAACTTGTTATTACTTAAAAATAATTTTAACCTCAGGCTTCTTATATTTAGTTCATAGGAGGAAATTACACCCCATAGCCATTTATAAGAAACAATGAGCAAAGCAAAAATCAAAAAGATGATAAAGAAGAATGAGAGCGAGGCCAATTCACGCCAGAATGTGCTGGATTCGTGAGTAACCACAATGGTATTTTTACTACTGGGTTTAAAAATAAGATGATCAAATCCAGCTTTTTTAAGAATAACGAAATCTTTAACTTTTCCATTAAAATCATTGTTCTTTAAATCGTAAACGTAATTTCCATATTGGTTTACTAATTTTTTATTTTCATAAAATGCATAAGAATAATCGGCAAAATCTAGTTGTTGATCTTTTTTACCATTTTGTAAAAGTTGTGGAAAAGCACCATAAGTCTCTAGTTGTTTAGAAGTTAAATCTAGTACTATTGTTCCTAGATTTATTCCATTGTCTTTAATCGGTATTATCGCAAAATAGTCTTGGGAGCCAAAGTTATTATTTGATCGATAAAAATAATTTGACACTTTGATAGAGCCTTCTTCAACCTTTTTCTTAAAAAAATTTAATTGAGTATTGGTATTCTTATTAATTAGAGAATCTTTAGCATCAAAGAGGTAGGTACCGAAACTAAATTTATTCAAATAACCTCCCAAATAATTCGAGGAAAATTCGTTAATTATTTTTTTGGCATTTAGCGAATCTTGTTTAAATATCGATTTAAGTTTAGGATCATCAGGAATATTCCGCTCAATTTCATAAAACGAAACGATAGCATAGGGATCATCTACAGTTTCTAACCTAAGAACCAGCCTTTTTCTAATTTCTAACTCTTTGATGTTATCAAATCGTGTGAGTTTAATAGATACCAACGTTGCAAAAATCAAAGAAATAATTAATAAAGCGGGGAAAATCATTTGCCCATTATGATTGTAAATGAGACGAGCTATGATTAAGACCAAAGCAAAAATGAGAATAAAAAATACAGTAAAATTCCCCTGAAAAATCTCGTAGGCACTATATGTAAAAAAACACACTCCAAATAATATCAGCTTTGTTTTGATTTTTATTTGAATATAAAAGGAAAGTGAAATAAGGATATCCACAATGATATAAAAGCTCAACAAACCAAGCATCATCAATAATATCCCAACAAAGCTAAGCCAATTAAGATTGACCAAGTTTGAAACTTTAAAATTAATATTTGAGTTAAAAATTAAACCGAAGAATACATTCGAATATGCATATGAAAGGAAAACTATAAATATCCCTGAATATATTAAAAGTGGACAACCTAGCCATGGATTTTGAATCGGTTTAAAAATCTTATTTTTATAACTATAAATAAAAATAACAATCCAAAGAATGGTGATAACGTTAAGAAATAAATCAGCGAAAGATGGGAAGTAAATATTTGATGCGTAAATATTTGGTTTAAATAGTTCTAAGCTATAAATAGCATCAGGAAAATGATACTTTAACCCTAAATACCTTAACAAAACGAAACAAATACTCAAAAGGGTTATTGCACCAATAGGATATCCTTTATCAGCATAAAGTTTACAAATGCTATTAATAAGTAAATATAAAGTTAGAAATCCTAAAATCCACATTCCAATTTCAAAATTGCTATATGGAATATTAAAATTGTTTGGATTTATTTTGATAGAAAAAAGGTATTTACCTTCAATATTTTTGATATCAGCAACCTTTATGTCTTTTAAGCTGGCAACCTGGATTGATTTATTAACTATAAAATCATCACTAAATCTATTATCTAAATATCTATTTTGAAAAGGATATTGTGACTGAACAAGAATCAGGAAAATAAAGGAGAAGTCTCCCTCTTGTTTCTTAATTACTTCGTACCAACCTGTTTGATAATTTACAAAACTGGTCCCTTCTTTTAAACTAGAAAAATTGTTGGCTGTGACTTCGTTATCAGACCAAAAAACGAGTTTTCCTTTATCAAATATTTGTAAATTAATATGCTCATCATTAAAATAATTAGTGACTCTATCCGCTAAATCTGAACTGAAAGGGAGTTTTTTAAGATTATTAAGCTTTTTTTGATCAGTTAAGTAGTCATAAACCTGAGTTTCCTTTACCCCCAGATTGTTTGATATTTGATCGGCGATATTATTCAAATCAACTAACTTAGTAGATGCCCATCTTGCTGTTAAAGATGTAGCAAAAAGCCCAATAGTAACTATCAGTAAAAGCCAGCGAATTTTGGTATTAGTTTTCAATCAAATGTTTCCTTATGTATGGCAAAATAGATATAGTTAGAATGATAAAGCACTAACCCAAAATCAAGCCAAAAAAAACAGGAATTAATTCCTGTCTAGTTTTTTAAATACTTGCACTAGAAGTCGGCATTGCTCTGTCTATCTTTTTTACAAGGCCCTGCAAAACATTACCAGGTCCAACCTCAATAAATTCGGTTGCCCCATCATATATCATCTTCTGATTTGTTTGTGTCCATTTCACAGATCCTGTTAATTGAGCAATTAGATTTTGTTTGATACTAGCTACATCTGTATAGGGCTTTGCGTCAATATTTTGATAAACAGGACAAATAGGTTCCTTTATTTCTGTAGCTACAATTGCAGCCTCTAACTCAATTTTAGCAGCTTCCATTAAAGGGGAGTGGAAAGCGCCTCCAACATTTAATTTAATCGCTCTCTTTGCTCCAGCAGCGATTAACAATTCACAAGCCTTATCAATTCCTGCAATACTCCCAGAGATGACCAATTGACCAGGGCAGTTATAATTTGCTGGCACTACTACATCACTCACTCTCTGGCAGATATCCTCCACAGTAAAATCATCTAAACCCAAAACTGCCGCCATAGTGGAGGGTTGAATTTCGCATGCCTTTTGCATAGCATTTGCTCGCTTTGAAACCAAAGTCAAACCATCTTCAAATGATAGCGCTCCGGCTGATGTTAATGCCGAAAACTCGCCTAAAGAATGTCCTGCTACCATATCTGGCTGAAAATCATCACCCAAAACTTTTGCTAAAATTACCGAATGTAAGAAAATAGCAGGCTGAGTTACTTTAGTTTCCTTCAGCTGCTCGTCAGTGCCGCTAAACATAATGTCTGTAATACGGAATCCTAAAATTTCATTCGCTTTTTCAAAAAGTTCTTTGGCTAAAGCCGAGTTTTCATATAAATCCTTTCCCATCCCAACAAATTGGGCACCTTGACCAGGGAATACGTATGCTTTCATATTAAATATATTTTAGTTTACCAGAAATAATTAATCCAGATTAGCTGAAATTAATCTTAAAAACTCTGATCTAGTCCGTTCGTTTACAAATTCACCTGTAAAAGCCGAAGTAGTAGTCACCGAATTTTGCTTTTGAATACCTCTCATACTCATACACATGTGCTTACATTCCATTACTACTGCAACACCAGAAGGTTTTAGAGTATCTTGTATACAATCCATTATCTCATTAGTCAATCGTTCTTGCACTTGTAATCTGCGAGCAAAAGCATCAACCACCCTCGGAATTTTGCTTAAACCCACAATATGCCCATTTGGAATATACGCAATATGTACTTTACCAAAGAAAGGTAACATATGATGTTCACACATCGAATACACTTCAATATCCTTCACAATCACCATTTGGCTATAATCTTCTTTAAACATGGCCGATCTTAAGATTTCCGCAGCATCCAAATCATATCCGTGAGTTAAAAATTGTAATGCTTTAGCTACGCGTTCAGGGGTTTTTAATAAACCTTCACGATTTGGATCTTCCCCAATTACCTTCAAAATTTTATGATACTGACCAGCTAATTCTTGTATAGCTTCCTCGTTATAAGTTTCTTCTTTCTGGTAACCCATTTTAGATATATTACTCATTTTAAAAATTTAGTCTCCAAAGTATTCAACGAAATTGTTCGCGGTCTCATACAACTTAATACAGTGTAATGCCGCACCTCTAGAATTAATATGAGGCGCTAATTGTTTCCAAATCTCTATTGCCAGTACTTCGGTCGATGCCATTTTACCTTTCATAAAATCAACATCCAAATTCAAATTCCGGTGATCAAGCTTGTCAACAACATGGACTAAAATAATGTCTTTCAAATCTTTTAGGTCAATTACAAAGCCTGTTTCTTCATTTATTTCGCCTTTTATGGTCACAAATAAATCATAATTATGGCCATGCCAATTCGCATTTGCGCACCTACCAAAAACCGTTTCGTTCTTTTCTTGGCTCCACTCTTCTCTATACAGCTTATGCGCTGCATTAAAATGCTCTTTTCTCGTGATATAAATCATTCCAATCAAATAAAGTGCAAATATAAACAAAGGATTTGCAACCATTCAGAACAATTAAATTCAATGTTCCTAAATTTGAAATTGCTAAATTTGATTAAAAATTTTTGGGCGTTAAACACGCTGTTTGCTCATACTGCTCAAGGCATTAGCCACAAGCCGGTATCCGCTGCCATCGTTAACGCAAAAACAACGCTATAAAAAATGAAAATTCTGCTTGTTGCGGCTACTTATCAAGAAATCGAGCCTTTTGTTAAAAATTATACCCTGAAATTTAATGCCGACAATTTTATCAAAATAGACCCACACGAAGTTAAAATACTGATTACAGGTGTGGGAATGGTAGCAACAGCTTTTGCTTTAGGTATCACATTATCTAAAAATAAATTTGATTTAGCCTTGAATGTTGGTGTTGCCGGTGGCTTTTATCGCAACCTAAAAATTGGACAAATTGTAGAAGTACGTGAAGATATTTTATCAGAATTAGGGGCCGAAGATGATGAAGAGTTTATTAATCTAGAGCAAATGGAGTTAGGTGAGATCGAGTTTAAAGCGACCACGACTTTTGCTGTAACTGAAGATTTAAGAAAAGTCACTTCTATTACTGTAAACACGGTACATGGGAATGCCGATAGTATAGAGGATATTAGAGACCGCATAAATCCTACTATTGAAACCATGGAAGGAGCTGCATTTTTTTATGCTTGCGAAGAAATAGAAATTCCAGCCATCCAAATCCGAGCAATATCAAATTACGTAGAAAAACGAAATCGCAAAAACTGGAACATTCCATTGGCTGTTAAGAACCTAAATAATTGGTTAATAGAAAACATTAAGAACTTATAACATGAAATTGAGCCTCGGTTTCTCGCCTTGCCCTAATGATACTTTTATTTTTGATGCTTTAATTCATCATAAGATTGATACTGAAGGTTTAGAGTTTGAAGTGGTATTTGATGATGTAGAAACTTTAAACCAAAAAGCTTTTAAAGCCGAATTAGATGTTACAAAGCTAAGCTACCATGCTTTTGCATATGCATTAAAAGATTACGTTTTACTAGATGCTGGTAGTGCTTTGGGTTTTGGTGTTGGTCCAATGTTAATTTGCAATAAACCAAAAGATTTAAATAATCCCAACTTAAGAGTTGGAATCCCAGGAAAGTATACCACCGCTAATTTTTTATTAAGTTTAGCTTATCCTCATTTAAAAAATAAAAAAGAAATGGTATTCTCAGATATTGAACAAAAACTAATTAATAATGAGATTGACTTGGGCCTAATTATTCACGAAAACCGTTTCACTTATCAGAATAAAGGTTTAATGAAAGTAAAGGATTTAGGTGAATATTGGGAAGAAACAACCGATTGTGCAATTCCACTTGGTGGTATTGTAATAAAAAGAGGCTTATCAAATGAAATTAAACAAAAGGTTAACCAATTAATCAGAAAATCCGTTGAGTTTGCTTTTGAGAATCCCAAATCGGCTTTACCATTTATCAAGCAACATGCTCAGGAAATGGAAGAGATCGTAATGTATCAACATATTGACTTATATGTCAATAAATATTCGGTAAATTTGGGTGATGATGGTAAAAAAGCAATCAAAACGATGTTCAATCAGGCCTTTGATAAAAAAATCATTCCATATGCTGTTGATACAGATTTATTCTTAAATAGTTGAAAATCCATTTAGTGGAATAATTTTTGAGCCTTAATAAACTATATTTCACACATAACGTTAAAAATTAATCAAAATAAAAAATCATGAAATTAAAATTTAATTTTCCTTTAGTTTTTTCAGGCCTTTTTATGGTTGCAGCTCTTGGAGCATGTAATCAAAACAATAAAAGCACCTCAGGATCAGAAGATAGTACAAAAACCACTAAACTGACGATAGAACCTGTGACAGAGAGTGATGATTTTCCTAATGCGAAGTTGACCATGAATCCTGTTAAAACAGAAATGGTAGGTACAGATTCAGCAAAGTTAATGTTCAATTTTAATGTTGCCAATTACGAGTTGACCAAACAAACTATGGACATGAACTCGGGCGAATGTGCAAATTCTGATAAAGGTCAGCACATTCACTTTATTTTAGATAACAAACCTTATCAGGCGATATATAAGCCTGAAAATACCATTACTTTACCTGTAAATTCTGAGCATTACCTATTGTGCTTCTTATCAAGATCTTACCATTTATCGGTAAAATCTCCTGACGCTTCAGTTTTGGTTCATTTCAAAGTTGATGAAAAAGGAAATTTTGTAAAAATGGATGACCCAACTGCTCCAATGTTGTTTTATAGTCGTCCTAAAGGTGAATATACAGGAAAAGACACTCAGAATGTTTTGTTAGATTTCTATGTAAAGAATGCGAAACTTGCTTCTGACGCTTATAAAGTAAAGGTTAGCGTTGGCGATACTACTTTTACAGTGGATAAATGGCAACCCTATTTTATTAAGGGAGCCCCAATGGGTGACTTGAAATTAAGTATCCAATTATTAGATGCTAGCGGAAATCCTATGACGGGAGACAATACTTTGGTAGATAGAACCGTTTCATTGAAACAATAAAGTTTAGATTCTACAAAAACAGCCACGAGATTAAGATCTCGGGGCTGTTTTATTTTAAATGCTTTTAATTAAAGAATTACTACTCCTTTGGCTTCGAAAGCTAACTGTTGTTTTGCAGTAGTTATTTTTGCGATTTCTTCTTTACTTGAACCACTATCTTTAGCGTAATGTCTTTGCATTTCAATAGAAATACTATCTATTTTTGCAATTCCATCAATTACAATTTCTTTTCCTTTGATATCCTTTGGAACAAAAAACCCATAATCCTTAAAAGTTACCCTCATGGTCTCACCGTTTGGCAATTTCATAGTTAACCAACAACCTTTATCCTTACAAACTTCATCAATCACACCTTTTACTTTCAATTTCATACTTGGATTCTTTTGCATGACGGCTAACATCGCATCTACATCGCGAATATTATTATCTAAAACAGAGTCGCCGTAAACCATTCCTTTGATTGTTTGGGGTCCATGCAATTCTGTTTTTTGAGGCGAGTTACAAGCTACAAATCCAACAGAAACGAGTAGTATATATAAGTATAAATTTTTCATTTTTTCAAAATAATTCACAAAAGTGATAAATTTTCTTAACAAAAAACTTTATCTCTTATTAAGAGATAAAAAGATTACCGAAAGCTAACAATTGCGAATTGTAAATCTCTTTTATAAAATTGGAGGTAAATCCTTAGCCAAAGGATATTATATTAAATAAGAATTTTTAAATTTTTAAAAACGATAGAACAAATTCATTCTAAAAGTATTTTATTTCTTATATTAAGTCTGTTTATGAATTTAGATAAAGCTTATAACCTACTATCAGAGAAATTAATTTCTTGGTTTGATTCTATAATAAAGTTATTACCCAATTTAGCTTTAGCCGCAATTGTTATAGTTCTTGGGATATTCATCTCTAAATTATTGAGGAGATATTCTTTAAGGATGATTAGAAGATTCTCAAAACTTGAAACCATTAATAAGCTTTTTGCTTCTTTCATGTTTATCATAGGAATAGGTATTACCCTATTCACCGCATTAGATATTTTAAATCTAGACAAAGCCGTTACCACTGCACTAACTGGAGCTGGAATTTTAGGTTTGGCTCTGGCATTTGCTTTTCAGGATATTGCTGCCAATTTCATGTCTGGAATTTTTATGTCTTTCAGACATCCTTTTAATGGTGGTGATTTAGTTATTATAAATGATAAAATGGGACAGATTGAAGCCATCAACCTTCGTGATACCACGATCATTACGCTTCAAGGTCAAAAAGTAATTATACCCAATAAACAAGTATTTCAAAATACCATTGAAAACTATACTACAACTGGTAATAGGCGCTTAGATTTTAGTATAGGGGTATCTTATGGTGATGACTTAGAGCAAGTGAAAACCATCACTATTAATGCTGTAGAGTCTCTCTCATTTAGAGATCTAACAAAAAAAGTAAGTCTGGTGTATGACGGATTTGGTGATAGCTCTATTAATTTTATGATTAGAATTTGGTTAAGCTCTACGGAGCAATCAATCTATATGGAGGCTCGAAGCGAGGCTATTATGATGATTAAGAAAGCCTATGATAATAATAACATCACTATTCCTTTCCCAATTAGAACATTAGATTTTGGAATAAAAGGTGGCCAAAATTTATCTGAAATGAAATTAAACTTATTAAATAAAAAAGATTAATAATCAATTCGTGTAAATCTTCAAAATCATTCCAATGGATAGGACATTACTTTTAAGGTTATTGATTGTCTTTATTCCCTCAATTGATATATTTTCAAATTTTTCTACAATCCCTGATAAAGAATCACCCGCTTTAACTTTGTAAGTAATATAATCTGCTTTTTCTAACTGTGCTGATTTTACTGATTCTGGTTTTATAATTAATTTTTGACCTGGAACAATGACATTCGATTTTAGCTGATTCCAAACTTTTAAATCCTGTACTTCAACTTTAAACTGAAGTGCTATTTTTCCCAAATTTTCACCATTATTTACCGTATGATAAGTCGCTTTTTCTTTAATTATCTTTGGTGATGTTAATGAAGCATTAATCACATTAATTGTTGATTCATTAGTGTCATTTAGAGCTGCAAATAATTCAGGATAATTTCTAGAGGTTACTTTAGGTATGATTAACTTTTTTGGTGCATTAACAGATCCATTAATCAAATCCTTTTTATACATCGGATTTAAGTTTTTTAAATCTGTAGTATTAATGTTTATTGCGCCAGCAATTTTACTTAAGGATACATAACTATTAATATAAATAGAATCAGGTTTTACAGGAACATCATCTCTTACTATAATATCATCATATCTAGTATAATAATTCATCATATAATTAGCTGCAATAAATGCAGGCACATACGACCTAGTTTCCCTAGGCAAATAAGATTGAATATCCCAAAAAGTCTTTTTACCACCCCCAGCTCTCGCAATAGCTCTGGTTACATTTCCTTTTCCACAGTTATAAGATGCCAGTGCCAACAACCAGTCTCCTAAATCATCGTATGCTTGTCTGATATAAGCTGCGGCAGCATAGCTTGCCGCTACAGGATCGCGACGTTCATCAACATAATTATCTATACTAAGACCATAAACCTTTCCAGTAGTGTACATGAATTGCCATAAGCCTGTTGCTCCAACTCTTGAAACCGCAAATGGATTCATAGATGATTCAACTATTGGAAGGTATTTAAATTCCAAGGGAACTCGATAGGCTAATAAAGCCTTTTCGAAAATCGGGAAATAGTATTTACCCAAATAAACCATCTTACCGATATTTACTTTCTTTTTTGCTAAATACAAGTTGATTTGATTTTGAACATCCTCATTGTAATCTAAAGAAACTTTTGAAGAAATCGAATCTAAACGGTATTTATAAATTAAATCGGGATTAAGTCGATAAATTTCTCGCTGTAAAGCAGTATTTGTAGGAATTTTTAAGGTATCTGATTTAATCAGATTTAGAATCATTTTTGACTCTTTTAATGTTAATTTCCCCGTTTTCGCGGAATCAATTTTAATTCTTGTTTGAGCGTATAAAGTCAGATTGAATGTTAAAAATGTACAGTAAATGAATACTATTAATCTCTTCATTTCTTTGTTTTTAGGTTATTTATGAGTCCTCGTTTAGGTGATCAAAGTAGTTTGAAAAAGATAGAAGTTCAACTTCCTTGTAACGTTTGCCAATAATCTGCATACCTAACGGTAATCCAGCTTCATTCTTACCCGAAGGGATAGATATTGCAGGTAAACCTGCAAGTGATGCGCCTACGGTAAAAATATCAGCCAAATACATCACAACAGGATCAGTTATTTGCTCACCAATATTAAATGCTGGAGTAGGTGTGGTAGGCGTAATAATAAAATCAAAGTCCTCTAAAATTTTATCCATTTTATCTTTGATTAAACGCCTCACTTTTTGAGCTTTCGAGTAATATGCATCATAATATCCAGCACTCAAAACAAATGTTCCTAACATAATCCTACGTTTCACTTCTTCTCCAAACCCTTCTGATCGCGATTTTTTATAAGTGGACATCAGGTTATGTGATTCATTACTTCTATAGCCATAATGCACCCCATCATATCTGGCTAAATTAGAAGAAGCTTCAGCAGTAGTTAAAATATAATACGTTGCCACTACATAATCTAAGTATTCAAAAGAAACAGGCTCAACAATATGGCCTTCGTGTTTTAATTTTTTTATCTGATCTAGAATATTGGATTTGATCTCCGGATCTAGACCTTCAGAATGTAAAGTATCTTCTATATAAGCTATTCTTTGCTTTTTGTTATGATGAAGATTTTTAGAATACTCAGGAACAAGCTCTGATGATGAAGTAGCATCATGAGCATCTTGACCTGCAATAACTTCTAAAATTAAAGCGGCATCTTCAACAGATCTGGTTATTGGACCCACTTGATCAAAAGATGAAGCATAAGCAACAACTCCATATCTCGATACCCTTGCATAGGTTGGTTTTAAACCTACAACACCGCAAAAGGCAGCTGGCTGACGAATTGATCCTCCAGTATCGGAAGCTAAAGAAGCGTAGCATAAATTAGCCTGAACAGCAACTGCCGAGCCACCAGATGAACCTCCAGAAACTTTCCGTTCATCCGCAAAGTTTTTAACCGGACCAAAATGCGAAGTCTCATTAGATGCACCCATTGCAAATTCATCACAGTTTAGGCGTCCTATGATAATCGCATCCTCTGCTAAAATTCTTTCTACAACAGTTGCCGAATAAACAGCTTTATATCCCTCTAAAATTTTAGAAGAAGCGGTCATTTTATGGCCTTTATAAGAAATGTTATCCTTAATTCCGATAATCATTCCAGCCAGTTTACCTGCTGTTCCGTTTTTAATTTTTTCTTGAATTTCAATAGCTCTTTTTAGCGCTTCTTCTTCAAAAACTTCTAAAAAAGCATTTAAATGATGATACTCATGAATGCGGGAGGTGTAGTATTTAATTAAATCATTAATAGTAATGTTTCCACTTTTCAGATCAGCCTGAAGCTGAGAAAATTTGCTATACGATTTAATTTTTTCTTTAACCATTTTATAAAACAAAACCTTGAATGCTCGAAAATAACAATTTCGATCAGTCAAGGTTAATACATTCCTAAATAAATTAGGAGAAATACGTTATTCTAATGTTTTTCTTCTGCTTTTTGGGATTTCTCATCATCAGAACTCTTATCAGTTCCGTTTTGAGCATCTTTAAATTCCTTCACACCTTTTCCCATTCCTCTCATTAATTCTGGAATTTTTTTACCACCGAACAAAAGCAATAATGCTAAGACGATTAAAATAATTTCTGGAGCACCTAAACCCATTTTCTTATTGATTTTTATTGTTTAAAATTTCTGATTCTTTATTAGAAGCATCATCAGGCTTTTTAATCTCTGATTCTTTATTTACTTGTTGCTTCTCATTTTCAATCTCTTCTTCTCTTTTAAGTTCCTCAGTTGCTGTAAGCTCATTAATGTTTCTATGAATTTCTCGCTTTACACCATCCGTGGCATCCTTAAATTCTCTAATTCCTTTACCTAATCCTCTTGCTAATTCGGGTAATTTTTCACCACCAAATAACATTAGGGCTGCAAATACAATTAGAACAACTTCTTGAGTGCCTAAATTTAAGAAAAGTAAAATGCCGTTGTGCATTATTATAAATTTGAAAGAGAACGCAAATATAATGAATTTTATTTTCGCTAATTTCTAATATGTGTAAATATATTATTCTGGCGCTAACCAGGACTTAGGATCTTGTTCTTGGGTTGATTTATAAATATGGAATTCTATTTCAGCTTGGCCATCAGCAGTTCCTAAACTTTGCTTTGTACTCACCTTTTGACCAACAGAAACACTTACTGTTCCCAAATTTTTATATGCTGTAAAGAACTCTCCATGTTTTATAAGAACTGTGGTAAAGCCAGAAATGTTTACAATTCTAGTTACTTGACCTTCAAATACTGATCGTATAGAAGCCCCTGGATTCGTTTTAATGGTCCAACCGGTAACTTCTCTAGTTACATTATTACCTATTTTTTGTATCCCAGCATACTCCGTTACCACACCATTTGCCACAGGCCAAG
The DNA here is from genome assembly GCA_014378105.1 of Pseudopedobacter sp. Lineage (GTDB taxonomy): Bacteria > Bacteroidota > Bacteroidia > Sphingobacteriales > Sphingobacteriaceae > Pseudopedobacter. The sequence continues at coordinate 14,740 of JACMOI010000022.1, read as the reverse complement.
GTAACTTACCTCTATTACTTACAAAATCGGCTGATAATTTAGCCGCTTCTGGTGTTGAATTTAAAATAGAACCAGAATTTGATTTAACCGCCGGAGCTTCTCTACCCTCTGCTCTTGCTTTCGCCGCTGCAGCTCTTGCCTCCTCTTCTGCTTGTTTACGAGCCAATTCAATCTCTCTTTTAATGGCTTGCCTAATTGCTGCATTTAATTTTTGGGCATCTCGCTGCTTTTGGGCCAAATCTTGTTTTAACTTTCTTTCTTGAGAAGTTAAACTACTAACTACCTTTATTTGCTTATTTTGTGCTGTACCCAGCGTAGTTTTTTCCTTCTCTTGATCTACCAAAAGATGATCTTTATCTTGTTTATTCTTACTTAGCTGTGTTATTTTATTTTTTAATGATGTTTGAGTACCCTCGATATATCTAGCTTGTTTTTGGCGATATTCACCAAATTGCTGTAGATATTTCATCCGCTTATAAGCTTGGTTAAAATCTTTGGCAGCAAAAATATACATCAGTTTACTATAAGATCCTTGATTCTTTTGTGCAAAACGTATCATGGCCGCATAATCATCTTTCAACTGCTTTAGTTGGGATTGCAACGACCGAACTTGATTAACATTTTCGTTAATCTGTCCGTCTAATAATCTAATTTCAGAATTGATGGTATTGATTTTTGATTGTCTCAATCTAATTTGAGCTCTTAAAGCATTCAACTGTTTTAAGGTAACTTTTTTATCAGATGATGTTTTCGATAGGGTATTATTGATCATCTCAATATCCCTATTCAATTCGGCTCTTTTCTTTTCAAGCTCAGATCTGGTTTGAGCAAATGATTGAATGCCAGAAAATACAAGAAAAAGGATAAAGATAATTCTGAATTTTTTCATTCAATCAATTTGTTTTTAAAGGCTATCGAACGTTATTAGCGCAAAGGTATCTAATTTACTCTATCACTGAAAATCTTTTAGGAACATTAAAAGGAAAATCTACTGGAATATCTAATTGCGTTTTATTGTATTCCATATTTGCCTGTATTTGCTTTGCCCCTGATTTAGAATCAATATTCACAGTTGATGGCAAATAAATCTCATTAATATTCTCGAAATTATTAATCAAAACATTTAGCACTTGCTGTGCCAAATCGTCTCTTAAGTTTGTTTTTATTGGCTTTAAGCCCTCATCCAAAGTCAATTCAAAGCCTAGACTTTTACTTCTGCCTGCTAGTATTGTTCTACTCCTACTTCTCACCAAAACATTTTTATCCGCTAAAGCTAGCGGAACACAGTTACCCACCAACAGTGCTTCAACGGTTGCATAATTAACCTGGGGGTTAGTAAACTTTTCGATAAATGAAAAAGGCTTTTTTAGGTATTCGTCATTCATTCTATCAATTACCTTTAAACTATCAGGAGTAATCATCACTCTAGCCACTTCAATTCCTGCAACTGCAGTGATTGAAATCCAAATAGCTTCATCTTTTTTAATTCTAATGTTGAGTGTAACATCATAGCTTTTGTCATCAATTTTAAGATTAGTATTAGCTCTAGTAACAAATGTTTTAAAATTGGTTTGGTGAGCAATAATGGTGTCTAATAAACCTGCTTTATTAAGCGTACTTGTACCTGAAACAGCTGCAGAAGATGAGGTAATTATTTTTTTAGCCTTACATGAGAATAAAATAAGGCAACTAGAAACCAGAATTAAATTACTCCAGATATTTCTTTTCATTAATTTTTCGTTTTACTAATTCTTTTGATCCATCTAATTTGATGGACTTTCCCCAATTTTCTACTGCTCCTTTTATATCGCCTAATTTGAACAATATATCCCCTAAATGATCAAATTGTGTGGCACTTTTTTCATTATGAGAGATGGCTTTTTCTATCCAAATTTTTGCATCAGCATATTTTTTATTTTTAAAAAGAACCCAAGCATAAGTATCTTCGAAAGCTGCACTATTAGCCTCTAACTGATTGGATTTTGCGGACATTTTCTCAGCTTTATCTAAATTCTCTCCTCTTAACGACAAATAGTAGGCATAATTATTTAAGACATACGTATTATTTGGAGATAAATTTAAAGCTTTATCGTATGCATCCGCTGATTCTTTATACTTTTTCAAGGATTGATAAGCATCTCCCAAACTACTATAAATCTGACTTTTTAAAGCCTTATTCTCTATATCATAAGACAGTGCATTGTTTAAATAACTAATAGCTGTTTGATCTTGGTTGTTTTGAAGATAGCCTAAAGCAGTATAAAAATACAACCCATATTGGTTAGGAAATAAAGACAATGCTTCTTCCCCTGTTATAATCAAAGCTTTGCCATCACCCAATGAAAGTTCTATACGACACAATTGATCCCAAATGGCGTAAACATTTTTATTAAGTGCCAAAGCTTTTTCATAGGCTATTTTAGCATATTTCAAATTATTTTTCTGATATAACACATCGCCATAAATAGAGAATGCTTTTGGATTATCAGGATGTATATTGGTTAAAACTTCCGAAAGTTGCTCTGCATATTTTACGGCATTCTGATCTGGAAATGCATCAAAATATTTTAGAACGATTTTTACTTTCTGATCTATATTCAAATCTGGTTGCTGAAAAGCAACCAGATATTCCTGATAAGCATCAGCTGGTCTTTTCTTACTTTCTAGTATCTGAGCAATTGCCAAATGCGTAAATGGATTGCTAATATCTAATTGTTTTGCTTTCTGATAAATGCTTAATGCTTCATCTAATCTTTTATTAGAATAATATAAATCACCCAAATAAAGATAATACCTCACATCAGATGGGTTGTTTTTTATTAACTGATTTAAATCGACAACAGCTTTATCAACCTCTCCCTTTTTTAAATAAATACGTTGTCTGCCTTGTAAAATTTTATCTGTTAAACCAATCTCAACTTCCAATTGGTTATAAATTTTTAATGCGTCCTCACTTTTATCTAAAGAAAGCAAAGCGTCTGCTTTATCAAAACTATACTCTAGTTTTTGAGGTGAAAGTTTAATTAATTCGTCTAAAGCATAATTTAACAAGTTATAGTTTTGCTGTTGCTGATAAATATTAGCCAAAAGCAACCAATACCATTCGTTGTCAGTTTTAACGGTTACCGCTTTTTGGGCAAACTCTTGTGCCTTAATTAAATCTCCTTTACCAAAATAAATCTGAGCTAATTCATAGGATGAATTATAATTTGCAGGATCCAACTGCAAAATTTGATTGAAATAATCGATGGCTAAAACCGTGTTACCAACTACCTTTTCTTTTATTCCTTCGTAATATAATTGGGTGACCCGAACACTATCTTCAGAACTTAAAACCCGTCCGGCAACAATCACTACTTCCGGCTTATTGGTGTTTTTTTTTTGAGCAAAAGAAAATATACTCATTAGCGTAAGCAAAAGAAAAATAAGTGACTTCAGTTTCTTCATTGTTATTTCACTCCAGTATGTCCATAACCCCCAGCTCCTCTTTCGGTTGCGGATAATTCGTTTGTTTCAAACCACTCTGCTTTTTCGTGTTTTGCAATAATCATTTGAGCAATTCTGTCGCCATCATTAATACTGAAATCTTCATTTGATAAGTTCACCAATAAAACCCTAATTTCTCCTCTATAATCAGCATCTATTGTTCCGGGTGAATTTACTATACTAATTCCAAACTTATAGGCTAAACCACTTCTGGGTCTGATTTGAGCCTCGTAACCTAAAGGTAATTCAATGGATAAACCAGTTGGAATAAGCTTTCGTTCTAAAGGTTTTAATAAAATTGATTCCTCTAAGTTTGCTCGCAAATCCATCCCTGCCGACGCTTTAGTTTCATAAGCTGGAAGCGTATGTTTAGATTGATTAATGATATTTATTTTCATAAACTTGATAGTAATTTTTTGATTTGATGACGCTCGAAATATAGAATAATAAGCCCAAAAGCGATAAACAAAGCATTTCCAATGATTAAATCTCTTTTAAAGAAAACGAAAGAAAACCACACTAACACTACAGAAAGTGATAAATAAACGATATTTCCTTTTAAATTATATGGGATCGGATAATTCTTTTGACCTAAAATATAGGATAAAACCATCATGCTGGTATAAGCAATCAACGATATCCAAGCCGAAGCCATATAACCATATTTTGGGATGAACAAAATGTTTAAAACAATGGTTAAAATTGCTCCAACTCCCGAAATATATAAGCCATATCTTGTTTGGTCTGATAACTTATACCAAATGGAAAGGTTCATATAAATCCCTAAACTCACATATCCAAAAAGTAAAATGGGAACTACGCTTAAGCCTATCCAATAATCTTTACCAATAAAATGCTTTAATAATTCAATATTAGCTACCACGCCAACAAAAATTAGAACAATAGCTAAAATGAAATAATTCATGATGATGGCATAAGTTTTTTTTGCATTCTCGTTCTTTGCATGATTGAAGAAGAAAGGTTCTGCCCCTAGTCGAAATGCCATGATAAAAATACTGAGGAAAACGGCTATTTTACAACAAGCACCATAAATTCCAGTTTGTGCTTCACTTATTTCTGGGGGGAGCAGGTTGGCCAAAAAAATCTTATCCATATTTTCATTAATGATGAAGGATAGATTTGCCACAAAAACTGGCCAGCTGTAATTGAGCATTTCTGCCAGAAGCTTTTTATCTAGCTTGAATTTAATTTGCAGCAATTCGGGAATTAAGATCAGAAAAGTGAGACCACTCGCTACTAAATTAGAAATGAAAACGTAGCCAATCCATTGGGGCCTGTACCAAGATTTTAAAGATTCGGCAAAAATTAAATGATGTTCAATTATAAACGGAATAACAAATATGAAAAGCAGGTTTAAACCGATAAAGGTAAAAACATTAGTCATTTTAATAATAGAGTACCGGGCAGGTCTTCCCTCGGCTCTTACTTTTGCAAAGGGGACAACGCTCAATGCATCAACTACTAAAATGAAAATAAAATATTTAATATAAATAGTATAATCTGCTAAAGAAGTCTCTTTACCGTCTTGAATCCAGCTTGCAATTGGGTGAATGAAAATTAAGCTGCTGGTTATAAAAATCACACTTATGAATACCACAACCATAAATGTGTTGTTGTAAATAGCGTCCTTCTCTCCTTCTTTTTTATTGAGATACCTAAAAAAAGTGGTCTCCATCCCGAATGCTAAAAAAGCATTTAAAATGGAAGCATAACTATACAAATAAGTGAATATACCATAAACTTTGGTAGCATAAACCTTGGTGTAAATTGGAGTGAGGAAGAAATTTAAAACACGGGAAGCCACCGTACTAATACCATAAATGGCTGTTTGCCCCGCAAATTTTTTGAGTGTTGACAAATTACTTTTTTAAAACATTAAAATTACTATAGTTTTTCAATTCTATTTCTTCTATCAAAATACCATCCACTCGGGCATTATCAGGACCATATTTGCACCAGTCTACAAAGTCTTCCATTAAACTTTCATCTCCTTCGGCTTCAATATATACTGATTCATCAGGTAAATTTTTGATGATTCCTTTTATTCCAATTTGGTCGGCTACTGCTTTAGTTGCAGCTCTAAAGAATACTCCTTGAACCCTACCAGAAACTATTATTTTTATAGATTTCATTTTTTACGATTGTAGATTTCTAAATTCAGACTTAAAATTTGAGTTGATTAAGTTGTTCCTTTTCAAATAAAAAATCTCTCCAAATTTCATCCACAATTTCTTTAGCTGACAAAATTTCATCGAAATTAGCAGAAACCTGACCAATCTCAAGCTCACCATTTATTAAATCTCCTTCAAACATCCCACGTTTAGCCCTTCCTTTTCCTAATAATTCGAGTAACTCATCCTTTCCTATGCCTTTACTCTCAGCCTCAAAAACCTGATGTGCAAATTCATTTTCTAATAGACGAACAGGCGTTAAATTCTTCATGCTCAGCTTGGTATAGCCTTCCTTGGCATCAATAATCTTTTGTTTAAAAGCATCATGTGCTGATGATTCTTTTGATGCTGCAAACCTACTCCCTATTTGAACGCCCTCGGCTCCCAAAGCAAAAGCAGCCAACATACTCTTTCCTGATGAAATTCCGCCTGCGGCAATCACTGGAATTTTCACCGATTCAATAATTTTGGGTACTAAACATAACGTAGTAGTTTCTTCTTTTCCATTGTGCCCACCAGCCTCAAAACCTTCGGCTACTATGGAATCAACGCCTGCATCCATCGCTTTTAAAGCAAATTTAGAATTCGCAATTACATGTACCACTTTTATTCCTTCAGCTTTCAAAATAGCTGTCCAAATACTTGGGTTACCTGCTGAAGTAAAAACAATAGGAACTTTTTCTTTAATGATAGTTTCAATATGCTGATCAATATCCGGATAGAGTAAAGGCAGGTTAACAGCAAAAGGTCGATTGGTCTTTAATTTAGTTTGAAGAATATGATGTTTGAGAACATCAGGGTACATAGAGCCTGCCCCTAAAATACCCAGACCACCAGCATTGGAAACCGCGGAGGTCAACTCCCAACCACTGCACCAAACCATCCCTGCCTGAATAATGGGATATTTTATTCCTAACAAATTACAAACTCTATTCATTTGTTGTAAAAATGAAGCTTATTTGCCAATTCGCAAAATGAAACTAGATTAACTTTCTAACGGCAGACTTTTCCGTTAGCCTACCATACTTTATATTAGTAATAAGATTGAGACCCGGCGTTTTTCCATTTACAATAGATCCAAGTTCATTTTGAAAGCCTAAAAATTTAGCACCATTAATAGTTGCCCACTTCAATAACTCCTCGAAAGAAACATCTTCAAAATTCTTTTGAATTAATTTCATCTCAGTCAAAATACAAAGTTTTTGATTTGACGCTAGACTATCAGTTCCTAGCGTAATTGGATAATTAGTGTATTTAAAAAATTCAAATGTTGGAAACCTATTCTCAATATATAGGTTTGAGTTTGGGCAAAAACACCAATGCAATTTCCGGTTAAAGCGTTTGGTAAAGTAAATGTCCTTTAAACTTGTATATGTATTATGCACCAATAAAATATTCTGATTATCAGGTAAAAAGGGAATCATGGTTTGTATAGAGTTTTTGGATTGCGCCTTGAATCTATCAGTGTCTATTTTCAAATCTTTAAAAAAATCCATAAAAGGCCCTTCTTTATACCTATATAAATTATTCTCCTCATCATTTTCTTGATTATGAATAGATATTTTATTGTCGCCTCTCTTACAATACTTGGCTAAATCTTTCAATAACTCTTTTGATAAAGAATAAGGTGCGTGTGGAGTAATTGAAGTGGGAGTTTTAAATGCTTGTTTTAAATTTACGGCATTTTCTATTGCCTCGGAAGATTTTGAAGAATCGAAAGCCAGCATCTCTAAAAAGGTATGATATTTAATTTTACTGCTATTTTTTATCTCAGCTGATATCGTTTTATTTGAAATATCACCAACAGCAACAATCCCATTGTTTAACATCTCTTCATCTGCTTTTTTCATGGCTTCAATCACCACTTCTTCTTTCTCTCCTCTCTTAGAAATGACTTCCTTAACAAAAGGGATTAACCCTTTTCCTTTAGTGATTTTTTTATGCAGATGAGAAAGCTCAAGATGACAATGAGTGTTCACAAAACCCGGAACAATGATGCCTTCAAAACGTTCTATATTTGGATCTAATAGTGCTTTTTCATCGGTCACGGCTAAAATCTTACCATTGTCATCGGTTACAACAATTCCGTTTTCTATTGCGGCGCCGTCTAATGTGTATATGTAATCTGCACTAAATCTTCTCATAAGTATTACTGAAGCGCTAATATTTCAATTCTAATTCCTTTCATAAACCCTGTCGTTTATGAAAAGTTTTCTTTGTATTAAGTTACTGTATAAAAAATTAATAATAATAACTCAAATCGAAAAATACAAATTTATTGATAAGAAATCCATTTAAAAAATGTCAAAAAATTGGTTAAACTGAAGAACCTGATCAAATTCCTTATATTAATGTTAATTTTGCTGCTATAAAATGGAAAAAATTCAGAAAAAAGATATTAGATCTTATTCATTAGATGAGTTGAAAGACTTATTTACGCTGATGGGTGAAAAAGTATTTAGAGCAAAACAAGTATATGAATGGTTGTGGAAAAAGGCTGCTCGAAGCTTTGATGAAATGAGCAATCTTTCAAAGGAATTAAGAGAAAAACTGAGTCAAGAATTTTCTATTAATGTCATAAATATCAATAGCTCACAATTTAGTGCTGATAAAACTATTAAAAACACTTTTTCTTTACACGACAAACATTTAATTGAAGGCGTTTTAATACCAACTAGTGAAAGAATGACCGCTTGTGTTTCTTCTCAGGTGGGTTGTAGTTTAAGTTGTAAATTTTGCGCAACAGGTTATATGGAAAGAAAACGTAACCTAAATGCTGATGAAATTTATGATCAGGTAGTTTTAATTAATCAACAAGCTATCGAAAATTATGGAATCCCATTAACGAACATCGTTTATATGGGAATGGGCGAGCCTTTATTAAATTACAGTAATGTTTTAAAATCTGTTGATAGAATTACGTCCGGAGACGGCCTAAATATGGCATCGAAAAGAATAACCGTTTCTACTGCTGGTATCGCCAAGATGATTAAAAAGTTAGGTGATGATGCCGTAAAATTTAATTTGGCTTTATCATTACATGCTGCTGATGATAAAAAGAGAAATGAGATTATGCCCATTAACGAGCAAAACTCGTTAAAGGCATTGGCCGAAGCTTTAAAATACTACTTCGCAAAAACTAAAAACGAAGTAACTTATGAATACATTGTTTTCGATAATTTTAATGATGGAATTGAAGATGCGATGCAATTAGCGAAATTTTGTAAACATGTACCTTGCAAAGTAAATATCATTGAGTACAATCCAATTTCATTTGCTAATTTTACAAATGCCGACGAAGATAAAATCGAAGCATTTGCCAATTACTTAAAGAAACATGGCATCACAACCAACATAAGACGCAGTAGAGGAAAAGATATTGACGCCGCTTGTGGGCAATTAGCAGTTAAAGAAACCACTTAATAAATTATTCAATGAATCTTTTAACTACCTATTTGAAAGATTTTACTTCCTTATTTTTTCCTGATGTTTGTCAGGCTTGCGGAAATTCTTTGGTTATTGGTGAGTCTGTTTTTTGTACTACCTGCATCTTCCAATTCCCCTACACTGATTTTCATTTAGATGCTGAAAATACTTTAGCTAAACAATTTTGGGGACGAATTCATATTCAATCTGCAGTCGCATTTCTTTATTTTTCGAAGGGTGGTAAAGTTCAGAATATCATGCATCAATTGAAATACAATAAACAGCCTCAGGTTGGTATCGAGTTAGGTAAAATGTATGGTAATTTATTGAAAGATCAGGAACAGTATAAAGAAGTTGATGCTATTATCCCGGTTCCGCTTCATCCTGATAAATTCAAAAAAAGAGGCTATAACCAAAGTGAACAATTTGCTATGGGCCTTTCAGAGGTAATGGATATTCCAATTATAAATGATGTTTTAATCCGTTTGAAATCGGCAGAAAGCCAAATTAAACAAAGCAGAAGTAATCGTTTTCATAATATTGAATCGGTTTTTGAGACTAGAGAAACACAAAAATTGCTAATTAAAGTACTTTTAGTAGATGATACCATTACTACAGGGGCTACTTTAGAAATATGTTCCATAGCGCTACAAAAGATTGGTATTAAAGAAATAAATATTGTGGGCATCGCTTTTACACAATAATAATAATTTAAAGCATATTTGCTACAATGAGGAATTTGACCTTTTTATTTATCTTTCTTTTTGCTCTAATCTTTGCTTGCCGTAAAGACGAAATAATTGATACAAATCCCTCTGCTAAATTGGATTTTTCCTCAGATTCTATATTGTTCGACACTGTTTTTACTAAAAGCGGTTCAACAAATCGAGTTTTAAAGGTTTTTAACCGCAATAAGAACAGCGTAATTCTTTCTAGCATCAATCTTAAAGGAGGAAATTCATCTGCCTTTAAGATTAACATCAATGGGGTTTCTTCATCCACTTTAAGCGATATAAAAATTAGAGGAAAAGACTCAATTTATGTATTTGTGAAGGCTTTCATTAACCCTGATAATAAAAATAGCCCCTTTTTAGTTGAAGATGAATTGAATTTTACATTGAATGGTAAAAGCGAAAAAATTCCATTGATTGCTTATGGTCAAAATGCTGTTTATTTTAAAGATACTTACTTCACAACTAACAGGACTTTTACAAAAGACAAACCTTATCTATTTTTTGGTGAAGCAGTTATTGGAAATCTATCTACAATTACCATCGAGCATGGTGCGAGATTATATTTTCATAAAGGAGCTAAACTTTTTATAGCGGGGTGTTTAAAAGCAAATGGAACGTTAACGGATAGTGTTACTTTTAATAGTGACCGATTAGAAAGAATTTATGATGATGAGCCTGGCCAGTGGCAGGGGTTACATTTTTTAAGAACCAGTTATGATAATTTGATGAATCACGCTACCGTTAAAAATGCACTAGTTGGAATTAGAGTGGATTCTTTAAGTATAAACACAAATCCAAAGTTACTTTTAGCAAATAGTATTATTAAAAACCATGAGGTAGCTGGAGTTTTGGGTTATACCGCGACAATAACTGGGATCAACAATTTGATTTATAACTGTGGGCAGTTTTTATTGATTGGGCTTTATGGTGGCGATTATAAATTTTATCAAAACACTTTCGCCAACTTTAATTATAGCTTCCCTAGAAAATCACCATCGGTCTATTTAAGCAATAATTTAGAAGACAAAGGCAATTTGAACAAAGCTTTAAATGCAACTTTTACAAATAACATCATTTACGGAAGTTTAAATCGAGAATTAGAAGCAAATCAAATTGGGAATAGTCAGTTTTCGCTAAACTTTCAAAATAATTTAATTAAAACTGATCAAATGTCTTCTTGGGGACTAAGTAATCTTTTTAATACTGATCCTTTATTTATTAATTCTAGAAAAGAAGAATACAAATTAGAAAAAACCAGTTTGGCAATTGTGAAAGGCCAAAATTTAACTTTAAATATTTACTACAGTAATTATTTGATTAAAGACTTAGGCGGAAAAACACGGGTTTTCCCCTCAACGCTTGGTTGTTTTGAATAGTAGGTTGTTTCGAATAACTTATGAAAAAATAAAATATTTTGAAACATTTCTCAACTAACTGAAGTATAAGTTATCGAGAGCGTTAATTTAGATTAGAGAAAGCGGAATTCGTAATGAATTTCGCTTTTTCCTTTTAAATGGTTTATGACTTATTAACGTATTTAGATATGGCAGCAATAAGATCATCAGGTTTATAAGGTTTAAGTTGGTGATCCGTCATTCCACTATTATAAATAGTTTCTATATCATCATTAAGTATTGATGCTGTTAAAGCTATTATTGGAAGTTTTTGGTAGTACTCACCATCTATTGATCTTAATCTTTTGGTTGCCTCATAACCAGAGATTCCTGGCATATAAATATCCATCAAAACTAAATCAATTGTGTTATCCTGAGTGATAATTTCTATTGCTTCTTCTCCGCTCTCTGCAAATACTACCTCTATTCCAAATTTAGATAATATCTTATTGGCTAAAATTCTATTTATTTCATTATCATCAACAACTAACACTTTAGCATTCATCATTATTTTTTGATTTTCTGAACTATTAACTTTCTCAATTGATAAGTCTTTAAAATTATTAAATCTTAGATCGAAGTAAAACATAGTACCTTCGCCTACCTTGCTGTTAAGTTTTATTTCTCCGTCAAATAACTCTATCAATCTTTTGGCGATTGAAAGCCCTAAACCTGTACCACCATACTTTCTCGTTGTGTTAGATTCAGCTTGAGTAAATAACTCAAATATGTAATCAAACTTATCTTCCGGAATACCAATTCCAGTATCAGAAATTTCAAAGTGGAGTGTAGTAAAATCTTCTTCTACTGATACAAGACATACCGAAATTTTCACGAAACCTTTTTCGGTAAATTTTATGGCGTTATTTAATAAATTGATTAAAATTTGATAAAGTCTGGTTTTATCTCCTCTAACCAAAGTTGGTAGTCCGGGGTCAATAAAATGCTTTATCTCAATCCCTTTTTCTTTTACTTTAAATGATAAAGAATCCGAAATATCTCTAACCAAGTCTCCAATATTTACTCCTTTTTTCTCTAATTCCATTTTACCTACTTCAATTTTGGTAAAATCAAGAATATCATTAATTAGACTTAGTAAGTTATCAGATGAAAATTTAAGAAGATCTAAATTTTGCTCCTGATGTGCTAATTTTTCTTCTTCCAAAAGGATATTGGTAAGCCCAATTACCGCATTTAAAGGTGTTCTAATCTCATGACTCATGACGGATAAGAACATTTCCTTTGCTTTGCTTAATTGCAATGCTTGCTCCTTAGATTCAATTAATTGCTCTTCTGCTTTTTTGCGTTCGGTAATATCATTGATGATTTCTACTTCTCGCTCAATATTCCCTTTATCATCATAAATTGGAGTATTCGAAACAGAAACCCAAACTGGAGTTCCATCTTTTTTATATACTTCTAATTCAATATCATAAGGAAGGTGTCTTCTAGCATCCGCTCGGGCCTCATTTAATTTTTTGAAATCCGTATTAGAACCTCTTACAATATCGCCAATTCTTTTACCCTCTAACTCTTTGAAAGTATATTCGAATAATTTCTCTAATGCACTGTTGATCCATTTAACTCTACCTGTTTTATCACTAATTGAAACGCCATTTTCTGTTTTACTAGCAACAAGCGATAATAATTCTAATCTTTCTTCGGCATGCTTTCTCTCCGTTATATCAATTACGATTTCAATTAAACTTTCTATTTCTCCTTTATTATCTAAAATAATAGTATTAAAAATAGACAACCAAATAGGTGCTCCATCCTTACGATAAGCCAATAACTCTACAGAAAACGATTTTTTATTTTGAGTCTCTTGTCTTGCTTTTTCAATAATATCTATATTACTATTTGCACCAATAATAACATCTCCTAATTTCTGAGATTCTAAATCATCTAGCTTATAACCTGTGATTTTTGTAAAGGCATTATTAATCCAAATCACATTGCTATTTGGATCAGATATAACTACCCCATTATTAATTTTACTTGCAACAGTTGATAATTGATGAAGTTGTTGCCTAGATTCTCTTTCTTTGGTAATATCTCTGCCAGAAACAAACCAAATTCTGTTTTTGGTAATTGCGTTCCAGCTAATCCATTTAATCGATTTATTTTTTGTGATGATTCTGGTTTCAATATTTAGCTTTTTAAGCTTTTTCTTAAGATTAGCTGTTGCCAATTTAACAACGTCTTTTCTATCTTCAGCAATGATAAAATTTGAAATATTTAAACCTTTAAATTCTTTTTCAGTATATCCAAAAATATCTTCAACAGCATCATTTATGGTTAATATTTCCTGATTTTCATCAAGCATAAGAATCAAATCAGGAGAAGAATTAAAAAGATTTACGAACTCTTCACTCTTTTTTAGATTTTTTGTTTCTAGTAAATTAACTCTTCTTAATTCTAAATTACTCATAACCTGAATAGCTAATGCTTCAAAAGCTTCAATCTGGTCTGAATTAAGATGTTTAGAAGTTTGATTTCCTACACAAAGTGTCCCTATTACTTCACCGTCTTTATCGATCAGAGGGATTCCTGCATAAAACAAAAAAGAAGGAAATTGATTGGCAAATAGATTTTCAACTCGACTGTCTTTAGAAATATCCTCAATCTCAACGAAACCATGACTGTCTATAATTATTTTACAAAACGTTTTATCAGTCGGTAATTGCATTTGAGGCATGCCTTTGGTGAATCTAATGGATTCCCAATTTTTATTAACAAAAGAAATGAACGAGATAGAACACGAAGTTATGAATTGAGCCAATTTTAAAATTGGCTCGAATTCCTTATCTGACGAATTATCATATAAGTCATAATCAGCCATTGCTTGAATAGCTTGTTGATGATTACTTTTTATTGATAATTCGTCGGACTGCATTTAATAATGGTATCATTTATAAAGCGGATGCTTATCCATCAGCTCATTAACTTTCTTACGAATCTTTATTAAATAAGATTCATTATCATGATTTCTAATTACATCGTCAATAAAATCTACAATTTTTATCATGTGTTTTTCTTTCAAACCACGGGTTGTAATTGCTGCAGTTCCAACCCTTATTCCTGAGGTAACAAAAGGAGATCTTTTATCAAAAGGGACCATATTTTTGTTAACAGTTATATCCGCTTTTCCTAAAACTTCTTCTGCCAATTTACCAGTAATATTTTTATTGCTTAAATCAATCAGCATTAAATGATTATCTGTACCCCCAGATATTATTTTATAATCCTTAGCCACTAATGCTTCAGCCATAGCTTGCGCATTTTTCTTTACCTGCACAATGTAATCCATATATTTATCGCTTAAGGCTTCACCAAAAGCGATGGCTTTAGCAGCAATAATATGTTCTAAAGGGCCGCCCTGAGTTCCAGGAAAAACTGCTCCATCTAAAAGTGCAGACATCATTTTAATCTCTCCTTTTGGCGTTTTTATCCCGAATGGATTCTCGAAATCTTTACCCATCATAATTAAACCTCCACGTGGACCTCT
>JACMOI010000135.1 GCA_014378105.1 Pseudopedobacter sp. | reverse complement strand
GCACCCTCATAAATCCCGTGTGTTCTATTTGGATAACTCATCAATTGGAAAGTTTTACCATATTTTATCAATTCATTAATCATTTGCTCGGCATTGTTATAATGGACATTGTCATCACCTGTTCCATGTACCAATAATAAATTACCTTTTAAATTTTTAGCGTGAGCTAAGGGAGAATTATCTGCAAAGTAGTGTTTGTCTTCAGGTAATAAACCCATATACCGCTCTTGATAAATATTGTCATAATTTAGCTGGTTATCAACCGCAGCAACAGAAACTCCAGTTTTGTAAATATCAGGATATTGCATCATCAAATTAAGGGTTGACGAACCTCCACCGCTCCATCCCCAAACAGCGATACGATCTTTATCTACATAATCCCATTTTAGAATTTCTTTTGCTGCCATAGCTTGGTCGCGGATGTTGATGTTACCAATGTTATGGTAAATGGATTTACGCCATTCTCTTCCTTTTGGCGCTGGAGAGCCACGGCCATCTACAGACATATAAATATAGCCATCGGTCGCCATATCGCCAGTATATAGCCTGTTAAAGCCAGTTCCAAACCTATCTACTACGGTTTGGGAAGCGGGCTCGCCATAAACATAAAATACCACTGGATATTTCTTTTTGGGGTCAAAATATTTTGGTTTAATCATCCAACCGTCCATTTCAATTCCATCTTCGGTTTTAACTTTGAAGAATTCGACTTTTGGCATTACTAGGCTACTGTATTTCTTATCAACTTCTCCACCACTTAATCTTTTATGATTTGGTAAAGAAACTACATCGCTTAAAGGGGCTATAATTGAGCTTGAATAAACATGAAAAGCTAATTTTCCATTAGGAGAAATATCATAACTATGAGTTCCGGCTTCGTCAGTTGGTGTTACTTTAACCGCATTACCACCTTTGATGCTCACCATATATAAATATTTTTGAGTTGCATTATCTGGCGATGCCATAAAATATAAATTTCCACCTTTTTCGTCCACTAAGTTTAGTTCGATGGCATCGAAAGCGTCTTTGGTTAAAAGGGTTTCTTTTCCATCTAATCCAATTGCATAAATATGTCTCCATCCATCTTTCTCACTCAACCAAATGAATTTCTTACCACCATCAATCCAAGTCCAGCCGGTAGCTTCAGCTTTTGCATCCACCCATGCTTTGTCGGTTTCGCTATAAATGGTTTTTGCACTACCATCAGCAGCATTCAACATCATGATTTTACTTTCATTTTGTCTTCTATTCAATTGCTGAATAATTAATTGTGTTGAGTTATTCGCCCATTCCATTCTGGGAATATAATGTTGTACTGCATCACCAGAAACATTCATCCATTTTGTTTTTGCGGTTGAAATATCAACTATTCCTACTTTACAAGAACTAGGATCTTGACCTACTACGGGATACTCAACCGGAACGGTAAAAGGATATAAAGAGTCGGTTGTATTTAGCATTAAATAGTTTTTGATTTTACGGGCATCAATTTGCCAGTAGGCGATTGATTTGCTATCTGGCGACCAACGAAAGCCATCGCGACAATCTAATTCTTCTTCATAAACCCAATCAAAAGTTCCATTAATTAAACGCAGTGTTCCGTCAGTAGTTAATGCTTTGGTTTCCCCGTTTGCTAAATCTTCAACATAAATATTATGTTCGCTCACGTAAGCTACTTTTTTAGCATCAGGAGAAAACTTTGCAAACATTAATGATGATGCTGGTTTATCTTTCCCAACTTGTTTTAAAGTTTTAGCTTGTAAATCGTAAACCCAAGAATCTCCTCGGGTATCATAACGCCAAACTTTTTTTGTATTGGTGTTGATTAACACTTTTTGATTACCATCTGCGAAAGCAAACCTTACCACGTTTAAAGGTTTTTCACCTTTAGGAGTTAACATTTCTTTTGAAATTAAAACCGAAGTTTTTGAGGCATCCATGGCATCTACCTGTACGATATTGCCATCTTCAACCCGCATAATTTTATTTCCATCAGCAGACCAATAAGTACCTTGACCCCATTGCGCATAAACACCTGAGAAGATGAAAACTAATAATGTGCTGAGTAAAAATTTAAGTTTAAAATTTTGTTTCATTTTGATTGATTTAGATTTATTATTCTACACCTGTGACTCTGCTTGGAGTTGCTTTTCCTTCAACAATTGAAGTAGCACTAATAGCGATTGCTTTTATAATTTCTGTAATATTTCCAATATTCATTGATTCAAATTCATCATCAACCGAATGATATAATTTATCGGTATCAATCTGATCGGATGAAATGGTATGAGCAGGAACACCTAAACGAGCCAATGTCGCGTTATCAGAACGGAAGAAAAGATTTTGTTTTGGATATGGATCTGGGTAAAATTTAAAATCAGTTCCTTCTAAATTCTTTTGCAGGATTTTACCAAAATCAGAACGTTCATAACCAGTAATGAAAGCGTTATTTTTTCCAAATTTTGATTCTTTACCTATCATTTCGATATTGAACATGGCGACTACCTCATCAGGATTTAATTGTTTGGAAAAGTATTGAGAGCCATAGCCGCCAATTTCTTCGGCTGTAAAAGCCACAAAAATTATAGTACGTTCATTATCCTTTTTATTAGCGAAGTATTTAGCTAATTCGATAACCGCAGTTGTCCCTGACGCATCATCATCAGCTCCGTTGGCGATAGAATCTTGATTTACGGCTTTGATGATTCCTAAATGATCATAATGACCAGAGAAAACCACATATTCGTTTGGTTTTGACTTGCCTGGTAAAACACCCACCACATTAAATAAAGAAACATTGCTAATGGAATTTGTGAAGCTAGCATCTATACTTTTCACTTCTTCATTTCCCAATATAAATAATTTGGAAGATGATTTATTTGAGCCAATTCCTCTGCTTCCTCTACCCAAAAATGATTTTACTCTTTTAAATGAAGCGGACTGAGATGGATCAACCATGATTATTAAATCATTATCGCTTTGCAAATATCCCTGAAACTTAGCGAGAAGATTATCGTCTTTTCCAACAGTTTCTACTTTAGGTAAAACAGTCCATTTGATTTCTTTTTGGGTTGAAGAAAGCACATAATTTTCAGGATCAACTTCTGCACCATTAATCAGCAGTTTACCACCGATAAACTTTGTTTGAGTAAGATCAAAACTTTGGCGATAAGTTTTTAAATCACCAAAATGTTTAAGTCCAGCATTTTTAAATTCTGTCGAAATAAAGTCGGCAGCTTTACCAATATCTTCTGGCTTTAAAGCGCTTCTGCCTTTCATATCATCAGCTGATAATGTTTTGATGATTCGGCTAACATCTCCTTCTTTGATGTTAGGCACATTTATTTGTGCCCAAGTTGTTTGCACAGCAAATAGCATTAAACCGATACTTAATATTTGATTTTTTTTCATGTTTTTAGTCTTTAGCTTTTGATGATAACCAGTCTTTTCTAAATTTTTCTATTAAAGGGGTAATTTCTTTTCCTCCATCTTCAAAAGAAATCACATTAATTGTAGGGTTGTTATTCAGTTTAAGATTTGCTGTTGAGATAGCGCCATAATGTTCGTAACTTATTTTTACAATATCACCAGGTTTTTGGCTTTTTAAAAATTCAGAAATATCTTTTGCACTTGTGATTTTGGTGTCATTTAATTGTGTAATCGCATCACCAGCATCTAAACCCGCTAAGTATAGGGGCGTTCCTTTTATGGTGGCTGATGAAATAAAAACTTTACCAGCGTCATTTTTCAATCTAACATCCCCCATCCAAGCTTCATTGGCGTTAGCTCTTTGAAATATAAAACCTGCATTTTCGAATAACTTTTCATAATCGGCTTTTTCAGAACTGTAAACAAATTTTTTAAAGAAATCTTTAGCAAAATCCGAACTTCGAGTTACCTCTCCTAATACTTTTTCTAAATCTCCTATATGATAAGCAATCTCGGTTTTACCATGGGTTTTCCATACGGCTTTCATATAATCATCTAAACTTAAACCAAACTGATGGCGTAAAGTAAGGTCTAAAGCTAAGGCAGTTATATCACCATAAATATAGTAAGAGCTAAAAATGTTACTATTATTATTTTGATCAATAGCGACACCTGCATCAACAAAAACTGCTCTTTGGCTCATGAAGATTGGTGAATATTTATTTGCTCCTGGCGAGTTTAAAACAGAATTTAAATAAGCACCCTGAGTAGTAATAAACTCTTTTATTGATTTAAGTCCAGCCCTTTCTAAGGCTAAGTTTCCATAATATTGTGTAAAACCTTCAGCAAACCAAAGTCCGTCGCTCATATTAGCTTTTTCGAAGTTGAATGGTTCTATCGTTTTGGGACGAATGCGCTCCACATTCCAAGAGTGGAAATACTCATGTGCAACGGTGCTTAAAACATCATCTTCAGCTTGATCTAAACTTTCACCAGAATTGGTAATAATAGTAGAATTCCGATGTTCCATTCCGTCGCCATTATTAGCTGACAAAACATCAATCAAAAAGCGATATTGACCATGATCATATTTTGGAAGTTCACCATAAACAGCTTGCTCTTCTTTAACAATTTTTTTCACTTTAGATTCAAAATCGGCGTAAGCCACATCTGAATTTTCACCATGGAAAACGATACCTAGAGATTGCTTTAAACCGTTAGGATTGGTAACCTCCCATGCACTTGTTCTATAATTAGATAACTCAATTGGGCTATCCATAAAATATTGAAGATTAGGAGCCGTATAAAATCCGTTTTCTGGCTTTAATTGCGTGGCAACTTTCCAGCTATAGGGTAAAATAAATTTTACTTTAATGGGTGTTTGCTGCATGGTTGGCGCCCACATAAAACTTGCGGGCACATTCAAATGCGCATGACGTGTATCAACAGCAGCATAAGTTCCGTCCACTAAATTTCCATAAAGTATATAAGTGACTTTTATTTTTTCTTGATGCTTTGGGATTTCATAAACATCACCTTCGATTTGATGAATATCAATCTCTGCTCCATCTTGATTATAAGCATGAATATCGTAAACATTTTTTCCGAATTCATGAGTGGCGTATCTACCAGGAGATGATCGACTCATTCTTAATAGAAAAGCACCAGCAGGTACTTTAGGAATTGTCATGCTAATAAACGCCTCGTGATGAGCGGCATTTTCAAAAGATAAGGTGTATTCGATTTCGTTTTGTGCAAATAGTATTTGAGTAGCGGATACAAAAAGGGCTAAGAGGTAAAACTTCTTCATGATTTAATTTGGATTTAAAAAAATGAAATTAAGATTTTTCTAGCTTAATTGAAGATTTTAACGAAAATGAGACGGGTTTATAAATTATTCCTCCAAATTTTTTTCGCATTTCGATGGATTAAAATCTTATGTTTTTCAGTTTCAACATCATTTTTTGTTTTTTGGATATTATCTGTAACTACGATATGGTGATCTTTGTATTTACCACTTTGATAGACAGCTACTTCTTCAACATCGGCTAAAGCTACATCATAAGGCCCTTTATCCGACATCAGTTTTACAAAAACAGGCAAACACTCTAGTAAAATAAAAAGAAATGAAATGAATGAAATTGCCAAATAAGTGTCTACGTCTCTGCTTCCATCCGGATTAAAAGACAGTTGACCCAAAGCATAATTTCTATCAGCAAAACCAGCTACGTTTGATAAACTGTCTAATTCTGTTTCGTTAAATAGTTTCGTAGAGTTTAAGCCTTCAATTTCTTTTCTGGTATTAATAATTTTATCCATTTGTGTCAAGTCGCTTCTTACTTGACCCAAGCGTTCTACTTTTTGATTTACAACAGTTTCCTTTTGTTTGGCATAAGTTCCATAACCTGTAATCCCACTGGTTTGATTGGTTTTATCACCAAAAACCTCCTGATTGAGCGTATATCTAGAACGGTTAATGTCTTTTTCGAGTGAATCTTTTTCAATTTTTAAATCTTGAAATTTTCCTAATTCAAGATTGTATTTATTGGTAAATGCTTTATTTAAAGTATCGATTTTTGCTCGTTGCCCATTGAGGTAACTAGTTTTTAATTTTTGACGTATTTCTTTATCAAAAATCTTCAATTCTAAAGGACGAGAAATGACCACTCCAATCATAATTGCCAAAAGAATACGTGGCATAGCTTGTAGTATTTGGTGGTTGGTACTTCCTGTTTTTTTAATACTGGCAACAATGTAGCGGTCCATATTAAAAATGGCTAAGCCCCAAATGATACCGAAGCAAATAGCGAAAAGAACCGCAGCTGTACTGCCTGAGAACACAAAGTACATAGCATACCCACCTGATAAGGTTGCGAATAATGCAGTAAAGAAAATTGTGGCACCAATTCCTACAAATTTATTATGCTCAGTTGGATACTTTTTTAAGGTATCAACATGTGCTCCAGAGCAAAACCAAAAGAAATCAGTAATTTTTTTCATCAATCAGTGTATTCAATTATTATTCCACAAAGAACGGAAATAAATCATAATTCATATTTTTGTAAGAGTTGTATCCCTGTTTAAATGTTACATTGAATATTTTCTATTTGAATGCCAATACGATCACTTTAGAATTTACGAGATGAACAAGCTCATTATATTTTTTAACTTTGATAAAAAATATATCAGCATGAAAGAAGTTACAGTTTCGGAATTGAAACAATGGAAAGACGAAGGCAAAGATTTTCAGTTAATTGATGTTCGTGAGCCTTTTGAATATGAAATGTCTAACCTCAATGGAGAGAATATTCCATTAGCAGGTGTTTTGGTTGAGGCGGATAAAATATCAAAAGATAAGCCTGTAATCATGCAATGTCGCAGTGGCGCAAGAAGCGCAGCGGCATTAAACCAATTAGAGCAAACCTTAGGCTATACCAATCTGTATAATCTCAAAGGTGGAATTTTAGCTTGGAAAGCAGAAATGGATCCTGAAATGCAAGTTTATTAATTGTAATGGTAAAACATGTTGTTTTCGGTACCATTCTTAATGTAATGATTTTTGCATCTGTCATTGTAGGCTACTACGGCTATAAAGACGGCAATTATTTTATACCTATCTTATGCGCTTCAGCATTTGG
>JACMOI010000134.1 GCA_014378105.1 Pseudopedobacter sp. | reverse complement strand
CATTAAGCCAGGTGGATATGGGATATCGCCTATAGAAGAAGTAAAAAGTGGCCGAGCTGATGTAGGAATTTATGATTCTGATATCATCCTCAAAAAGGATGGTAAAGTTCCCTTAGTTGCATTGGCGAATATCATGCAATCTTCACCCTATGTGATTATTACCCTTCCTCAAAAACATATATTAAAACCCACAGATTTAATTGGAAAAAGTGTTTTATCAGCAGGTGATCAAGGATGGAATATTTTTCAGGCAATATTATATCATGAGGGAATTAAATCAGACCTTATTAAGATTATTCCTAGACAAAAGGATTCTGAAGAAATAATAGAAGATAAGGGCGATGCCGTTGTCACTTATATCACTACTCAACCTCAAAGATTAAAGTACATGGGTTATAATCCCATACTTATTAGACCCGTTGAGTATGGGATAGATTTTTATGGTGACGTATTATTTTCATCAAAGACCTTTGCTTATGCTGACACCAAGGTAACAAATGCTTTCATAGAGGCTACAAAGAAGGGGTGGGAGTATGCTTTTGCTCATGAAGATGAGATGATTAACTACATCTTCAGTCTGCCTGGTGAGAAAAGTTATACTAGAAAGGAATTTCTAAAGGATGAAGCTCAAGAGCTTCGGAAACTTATTATGCCGGATATAGTTGAAATTGGACATATGAATTTAGGTAGGTGGCAATATATGCTAGATATCTATAAAGAGGCTGGAATAACCAAACAAAACATCTCATTAAAAGGGTTTTTATACGAATCTGAGAAATCAGAAGTTACCGAATGGCTGAAGCCGTTATCATATGCTGCTATTGCAATCATCTTATTAATTATTGTAATTTCAGTCATCAATTGGCAATTACGTAAGCAGGTTAGAATTCAAACTGCCGAATTACAAAAGGAAATTGAAAGTAGAAAACAGGCGGAAGAATTAGCTAAAGAGAGTGTTCAGCAGATAGCGTTAATGTTAGATAGTGCTAATATTGTACTTTGGGATTGGGACTTAAAAACAAATCAAAAAACTTTTAATGGCGAATGGTTTAATCTGTTAAAGATGGATGCGTCTGAAGTTGGAATCGATTTTGATCCATTTCAATTAATCCATCCCGATGATCTTGAAAAAGCACAAGAAATATTTAAGGAAAATTTATCAGGAACTAGAAAGCCATCACCCATTCAATTCAGATTAAAAAAAGCTAATGGTGAATATGTGAATATTTTATCATCATCCAGAGTAGTGATGGAAGATGAGCAGGTAATTAAAATTTCAGGCGCTATTGTGGACATTGATGATGTTAAAAAGAAGGAAACGGAGCTTTTGAAAATTTCAGAAGAATTAATGCAAAGCAATAATGAATTAAAGAAATTCGCTTACATCGTTTCACATAATTTAAGAGGTCCTGTGGTCAACATGAGTTCTCTAATTGAAATGTGTGATCAAAATTCAACTGAGGGAGACAATAAAATTATTTATGATAAAATCAATGTTTGTGTAAAGAAGTTAGAAACTACTTTGAATGATTTAATCGAAGTTGTTTCACATCAAAGTATAGAAAATCAAAAACTTACTGTAATTGATTTCGAAAAGTCACTTGATGAAGTAATTGTATCTATTGAAACTCAAATTAAAAAGTCTAAAATTTCGATTTTGAGAAGTTTTAATGTGCGCACTATGTTTTACTCCAGAAGTTATTTTGAGAGTATCATTATTAATCTATTAACAAATGCTATTAAATATCGATCTGCGGACCGGCCACCCATTATTCAAGTAAGTACAACCGAGGATGAAAACTATATTATATTAAAAGTAAAGGATAATGGTATAGGAATAGATCTTAATACAAACAGAAAAAAACTATTTGGACTTTATCAAAGGTTTAACCCAACAATTGAAGGCAAAGGGATTGGTTTATTTATGATAAAATCACACATCGAATCTTTAAATGGAAGAATAGAGGTAGAAAGTGAACTTGGTGTTGGGACAGTTTTTAGTATTTTTTTTCCAAAAAATATTAATAGCTAATAAATTCCGTTTTGTCATTATAAAGCAAAACTAAATGAAATGATATATTTGACAAAAAAATTTAAATCATTATGAAAAAGAACTTATTCGCATTATTAGTAATTATTGGGGTGTTTTTTGCCTTTAAACCAGCAACAGATGTTTACAAAGTAGATGTAAGCAAATCAAAAATCGGATGGATTGGGCGTAAAGTTACCGGTCAACATGCTGGAGAATTAAAACTAGCAACTGGAACTTTAAGTTCTAGTGGTAAAACACTAACCGGCGGTAGTTTTGTTATCGATATGACTAGTATTTCTAATACTGATTTAGATGCAGGCTCAGCCAAAAAATTACTAGGTCATTTAAAATCTGAAGACTTCTTTTCTACAGAGAAAAATCCAACCTCAAATTTTAATATCACAAATATAAAATCAGCAGGGGCAGATAATGTAACCATTACTGGTAATTTAACTATCAAAGGGATTACGAATGAAGTATCTTTTCCTGCAACGGTTAGGCAGCGAGGTAACATTTTAGTTGCAGTAGCTAATGGAGTTAAGATAGATAGAACCAAATT
>JACMOI010000133.1 GCA_014378105.1 Pseudopedobacter sp. | reverse complement strand
AGCGTTTTGAGTTTGTAAAATCAGTCTAAATAAAACTCCCTGAAAATCGATTTTCAGGGAGTTAAAATATGTTAACATAAGACGGGACTATCGGCCGCCAAACACATTGCCATTGCTTTTCAAAAATCAATCAGCTTTGATGCCGTATTTTTCTGCGTATTTCTTGTACAATTGTTTTTGTACGTTATTTAAATCAATAGATCTTCCTTGGATAAATGCAGTAGTAATGTTGTTAGTCATCATGTCTAAAGCGTCGCCTTCGGAGATGATGATGTTGGCATCTTTACCAACTTCTAAAGTACCTGTCGTATTATCAATTCCTAAAATTTTAGCGGTGTTTGAAGTGATAGTAGCCAAAGCTTCTTCTTTAGTCAAACCGTAAGCAGCACTTACACCTGCCATGAAAGGCAAGTTGCGTTGTTGCCAATATCCATCTACACTCATCGCTATTAACAAGCCAGCATCATGCAAAATTTTAGCGTTTTTATAGGGCAGGTAAACATCGTCGTCATCATTTCCTGGTAACGATTGACTTTCGTACATGATAATGGGAACGTTGTGATCTTTCAAAAATCCTGTAATTTCAACGGCATCTTCGGCACCAACTAGAACTGGAGTAATTCCAAAATTTTCGAAAAACTTTACCGCTACAATGATGTCTTTTTGATCATTGACATTCACCATTGCTTTCTTGGTGCCGTTAAATAAACCTTTCATGGCATCGAAACGGGCATTAAAAGTATTTGGTTTTTCAGTATTTGCATAAGCTCTTGCCTCTGCAAAATAATTTTGCAGCTCCGCTAATTGCTTTTGATAACGTTCTTTTTGCTGCTCTTCAGACAGGGCTGCTCCACCTCTTCTTCCACCTCTGGTTTTAGCTGTTGGCCAATTAAAATGAACCGCCATATCTTTCTTATAGGCTGCATCTTCCCAATTCCATGCATCTAATTGTACGATGGAAGATGTTCCAGAAACTAAACCGCCTTCTGGTGTTGGCTGTGATAATAATGTTCCATTAGACCTAACAGTAGGGATAATCCTAGATTCAGTATTGTATGCAATTATTGATCTTACATGAGGATTGATGGTTCCTGTTTCTTGCGCATCACGAGTTGCTCTAACAGACTCGACCTCTACCAAACCCATGGCATTATTTGGGGCAATAAATCCTGGATAAATTTGCTTTCCTTCAGCATGAACAATTGCAATATCTTGTGGAACTGCATTACCCTCTTTTACAGAAATTATTTTTCCCTTAGAAAAAATGATTGTACCGTTTTGGATGACTTGTCCGTTACCCACATGGATGGTTCCGCCAACAATAGCGATGGTTCCTGCTTGTGGTTTTGCGGGAGAAATGGTGGCCTGCGCAAAAGTTGCAGTTGTTGCTAAACTCAGGGCAATAAATTGATATATAAATTTTCTCATGTCGATTTTAGTTTGTTTGGGTTTGATAATTCTCTTCAATTGTATCGCAAGTGTTTAAACTTGGTTTAGTAAAAGATGGACGTTGCGTTTTTGAACCTCCATTTTTAGAATCCAACATTTTTTGGATTAAACGAGCTTCTTCAGATTTTATCGTTTTTTGTTGATCTGCATCCTTATCAATATCCCAATATTTAATACCGTCTACGTACGTTTCTTCTGCTCTTGCATAAACAGAAAGAGGTTCGTCAGACCATAACACTAAATCTGCATCCTTACCTGGTCTAAGACTACCCACTTTATTATCAATATGAAGCATTTTTGCGGGATTTAAGGTAACGAATTTGAAAGCTTCTTCTTTACTGACATTGCCGTATTTCACTGCTTTTCCTGCTTCTTGGTTTAATCTTCTAGCCATTTCAGCATCATCAGAATTGAAAGCGACTAAAACACCAGCATCATGCATGATTTTTCCGTTGTACGGGATGGCATCCCAAACCTCCATCTTGTAAGCCCACCAATCAGAGAAGGTTGAGCCGGCAATTCCTCTTGCTGCCATTTTATCAGCAACTTTATAACCCTCTAAAATATGCGTGAAGGTGTTGATTTTGAAACCCATGCTATCTGCAACATGAATCAACATGTTTATTTCTGATTGCACATATGAGTGACAAGTGATGTGGCGGGTATCATTTAAAATCTCTACCAAAGCATCTAATTCCAAATCTCTTCTTGGGGCGGTTAAACCGGATTTATTTTTTGCCGAATTATAGGTCTCCCATTGTGCTTTGTATTCTTTTGCTCTGGTAAAAGCATCTACATAAACTTGCTCAACACCCATACGGGTTTGAGGGAAACGGATGGTATTGAAATCGCCCCAATTACTTTGCTTTACGTTTTCCCCCAAGGCAAATTTGATGAACCCTTCCCAGCCCGCAAACTTCATTTGTTCGGGCGTTTGGCCCCAGCGTAATTTTACCAGTTGTGTTTGGCCTCCAATTGGATTTGCCGATCCGTGAAGTAAATGAGAAGTTGTAACCCCACCCGCTAATTGGCGATAAATGTTGATGTCTTCTCCATCAACCACATCTCCAATTCTTACTTCCGCGGTAACTGCTTGCGTTCCTTCGTTTACACCACGACTGATTGCTATGTGCGAATGCTCATCAATGATTCCGGGCGTTAAATGTTTGCCCGTTGCATCAATTACTTTCGCACTTCCGGCAGCTAAATTCTTTCCGATTGCTTTAATTTTACCATTTTCAATCAACACATCTGTGTTTTGAAGAATTCCGTCTTTTTCATTCGTCCAAACGGTGGCGTTTTTAAATATAACAGTTTCTTGTTTTGGCGCTTCGGTATATCCATAAGCTACAAAAGGATAAATCACGTTACCTAATACCATTTTATCTTTTGGCTCTTCCTTTTTAGCTTTCTCTTTAAAGGGTGCTATTAAACTCGCCGACCAATTTGTATGAGATCCATCAGCTAAGGCAGCCTCTCCTTTAAATGTAATTGGATCTGATTTATCTAGATAACCAGTTAATCTGATGTCTCCTTTAGGATTCTTCTTCAAATCGAAGAACATACTCACAAGGTCACCGTTTCTGCTTAAAGTTCCTTTTACTTTAACACTATCAGTTCCTGTTCTTTCTAAATTCAAGTCGTAAGCGCCAACCGAACCTCCCACTTTCATGGTTAAGTTTCCAATTCCAGCGATAATCAAATTATAATCTCCTCTCAAATCTTTCACATTCATTTGAGAAACAATAAATCTGCTTCCTTGCACCCAGTTTTCGAAAATGATATTTCCTTTTTTGAATAATGAATCTGAAGTGATTAAGAAGTTTGCATCTTTTCCTTTGCTTAACGTTCCAACTTCAGCATCAATACCCAACATTTTTGCAGGTATCTCAGTTAAAGATTTTAGTGCTTGCTGCTCACTTAATCCATTGTCAATTGCGGTTCTTAGGTTGGTCCAGAAATCTTTGCTACTTTCTAAATCTGCTGCAGTAATAGCGAATTCAATTCCAGCTTTTTCTAATGCTGCAGGATTTGTAGGCGCCAATTCCCAGTTTTTCATTTGTGCGTAAGTCACGCTTTTAGCATCCGCTGGATCTTCCACATCATACGCTTTCGGAAAATTTAATGGGATTATAAATTTTCCGCCAGTACCTTTCATTGCAGCTATTCTTTGGTATTCATCACCACCAGATTTGAAAATATATTGTTTTCCAAATTCATCCCCCACTTTATCGGCTCTTAAAACATCTTCCCAATTGCTCACCTCGAAAATCTGAGGTAAACTTTGTTGTTTGTTAAATTCATCTAAAGAAATATTGTATTCTTTATTCTGATTTTTATACCATAAAGCATCCAAATAGGTTTGTCGCAACAGAGCGATAGCACCCATTAAAGATTGTGGATAATCTGTTTTTGATGTTCCTTTATTAAAAGAATAATTTGCCGCTGTTGCCTGGTTTAGCATCACTTCGTTAGCACTTTCGGTACCTAATGTTACAACTGATGAAGTTCCACGAGCAAACCCATCTTTAATAATGCTGTTTACCGTACCAAAACCATTTTTCTTTAATTCTTCAGCTTTTTTTGAATCTATATTGAAAACGGTGTTGACATGCATTTCGGGTCTAATTGCCTCGTTCCAGGCATAGGCACCTTCCTTTGTACTGGTAAATACAGGTTGACCGCCTCTAAAGTTAAAACTTTGACGTGGTGCATCTGGTAAACCATAACTAGAGAAAGCATCAATCAATGATGGATAAATGTATTTACCGTTTAAGTCGATGACCACATATCCTTTTGGAATAGAGATACCATTACCAACATTTTCGATTTTATGATCTTTGATAATCAGTGTGCCGCCTTTGATCATTTGATTGGCGCTTACAACAATGTTAGCGTTAGTAAATGCAAATTGCCCCGAACGAATATCGAACGAGCCGTTCACTGGGTACGTTTCCTGAGCATTAGCTAGAAAAAACGTAAGCAATGTAAAAATTAAAAGGAGCGTTTTTTTCATGTAAAAAGAGTTTAGATTTTAAATTTAATCAGATTTTAAAGCTTTTTTCAATTGAGACTGTAATTTTTTTGTTTGAGTTTAAAAATCTTAATTGAAAGAATCCTCGTTAGTTACTGCAAGTTAGTTAAGTTTTAATAATCAAAATTCTAGTTTAGAGGTTTGGAATGATTTGGCGGAGTTTGAAAATTCAAACTCCGCCTTTTTTTATCTTATATTTGATTAAAAAAAACATGATGTATACAGGATTATTACACCTTCACTCCGCTTTAAGGTATGTGGTTTTAGTATTGGTTTTACTAGCCATTATTCAAGCAATTACTGCTGGCAACAAACCTTACGCGCCAACAAACAAAAAAATAAACTTATTTGCTTTAATTTCTGCGCATTTGCAATTGGTAATTGGTTTAATACTTTACTTTATTAGTCCTAATGTTGATTTCTCTAAAATGAGTGATCCTATTTTTAGGTATTGGAATGTAGAACACATTACCATGATGATTTTGGCTATTGCCTTAATCACGATTGGATATGCTAAATCAAAGCGAGCAAAAGAGGATAAGGCAAAACATAGGGCAATTTATATCTTTTATACATTGGCTATCGTGATTGTTTTGCTGGCAATTTTTACCATGAAAGGTAGAAGCCAGTGGACGATGTAACAAAACGTTTGCGTAGATATTTTTGTTGAAAAAATTCCAAAAGTCATTTTTCTTTATATTTTTGCATCTCAATGAATAAAAACATAAATACAAACAATAGTTGGTGGCGTTCGTTAAAAGCAGCATCGGATAACTTATTTGTATAGTTTAAAAAGAATTCAAACCCAAACCTAAACAAATATAACCCGACGCTAAACCGTCGGGTTTTTTTTTGAATTAAATTTGCATCAGAATAATAAAAATGAAGACATTTAAAATCAACGTTAGTTTTAAAAAGCTTTTAGCAGATACTACAACACCAGTGAGTATTTATTTACGCTTACGCGATGTATTCCCCAATAGCTTGTTGCTAGAAAGCTCTGATTATCATAGCCGCGAAAATAGTATGAGTTATGTTTGCTGTGATCCGATTGCAGGAATTTTAATTCAGAATGATGAACTCAAAAAGACTTATCCTAATGGAAGTTCAGAAACTTTAAAGGAATATAACTTAACAGATGAGGTTTACGCTGTTAGAAAAAGTTTTGAAAGTAATGCCGATACCAGTTTAAAGTTTATTACTGATGGTTTAATTGGT
>JACMOI010000132.1 GCA_014378105.1 Pseudopedobacter sp. | reverse complement strand
GGAGTTCTCACAGTCAAATTACTTTAAGAGGTGGTGGAGTCATTTTTCCTTTAGCGTTGGTACTGGGTATATTCATTGATCAACCCCATCAGTATTTGTTAGCAATAGGCATTTTCGCCATTGCCACCATTAGTTTCTTAGACGATGTGTTAACGCTGAATAATAAGTTCAGGATTGGAATTCATTTGGTCTCCGTTTTATTAATCTTAACTCAAATATTTCTAAATCAAAATATTCTGATTTCATCACAATTTAGTCTTGTTTCTTTAATCTTGATTCTTACGTCTTTTGTTATCATCATCGGCATCATCAACGCTTATAACTTTATGGATGGGATCAATGGAATGACAGTTTTGTATTCTTTAGTGACCTTGATAAGCTTTTGGTTCATTCAACAGCAATTAAACATTCCGTTACTAAATGAAAATATATTCCTCTTACTACTAGCTTCGATGGTGGTATTTGGATTTTTCAATTTGAGGAAAAAAGCCAAGACTTTTGCTGGGGATGTAGGGAGCATCAGTATTGCATTATTATTTTGTTTCTTGCTAGTCACTTTAATGGTAGAGACAGAAAACCTTAAATGGATCCTATTATTGGGTATTTACGGATTGGATGCAGTAGCTACGATTATATGCCGAATCATTAGAAAAGAAAATATATTTGAAGCACATCGTTCCCATTTTTATCAATATTTAGCTAATGAACTTAAATGGAATCACCTCCTAATTTCAACAGTTTATAGTGTAATTCAACTCTTGCTGAATTTAACTTTAATTTATTTCTCCGTTTATATAGCCATCCCTATATTTATCTTCATTATTTTACTGTATATTGCTTTAAGATTAAAATTAGAAGGATTTCGAAAATTATTTAGTTCTAAAATGATATCCAGTGACTGATCTTAAATTTGGGATTTTACTAATTCTCTAAAACAAATGTTATATTTGAAGCTGCTAATATGAATTCGCATGTTTAAAAAAATAAACATAGTACCTCGTTGGTTAATTTTTACTATTGACCTTGCCTTTTGTGCTTTATCACTAATTTTCGCATATTTTATTCGCTATAATTTTGTTATTGATCATATTATTATTCAAGAATTAAGCAGGAATACCCTTATTTTTATAGTGATCAATTGCATTGTTTTCTTTAGTGTTAAAACTTATGCGGGTATTGTGAGATATACCAGTGCGCAGGATTCGTTTCGTATTTTATTCAGCATTTCGGTCAGCAATTTTTTCTTTATTCTTTGCAACCTTTTTTTAGTTTCATTTAATCAGCCTGCTTTAATTTCTAATGTCATCGTAGTCATTACAGGCTTGTGTAGTTTTGTTTTGTTAATCACCTACCGTGTATTGGTTAAATATTTCTTCATGTATGTAAAAAACATGAAATTAGATAGAAGAGGAGTAGTAATTTATGGTGTTGGAGAAACTGGAGTAGCCACCAAAAGAACGTTAGATTCGGACCCAAATGTGAATATGAAAGTAGTCGCATTTATTGATGATGACCCTCGAAAAAAAGGCAAAGTCGTAGACAACGTAAAGATTTATCATACCGATGATTTAGAAAAGATTATTGAATTGGAACACATAGATGACCTAATTCTTACTTCTCAAAATATCACCCCTGAAAGAAAGAATAGAGCAGTTGATTTATGTTTAGACCATAATGTAAAAGTTTTAAGTGTTCCTCCTCTAAAAACATGGGTTAATGGCTCTTTTAAAGTTAACCAAATTAAAAATGTAAAAATTGAGGATTTATTAGAAAGGAGTCCCATAGTCATTGAAGAAGATGTAATCGAGGATCAAGTGAAGGGAAAAAGAATTCTGGTTACTGGTGCTGCAGGATCTATAGGAAGTGAAATTGTTCGTCAATTAATCAAGTTTAAACCACAGCTCATTATTCTAAATGATATTGCGGAGACCGCATTGCATGAGCTTCAGTTAGAACTGCAAGACAATAATATTTTTGAGAATTTCGTAGCTTTTATTGGGGATGTAAGAAATAAACCTCGAATGGAATCACTGTTCGAAACATTCAAGCCTCATTTTGTTTATCATGCTGCTGCCTATAAACATGTTCCCATGATGGAAAATAATCCTAGCGAAGCCGTCTGCACCAATGTAGGTGGAACAAAGAATTTAGCTGATTTATCGGTCAAATACAATGTGGCAAAGTTCGTGATGATTTCTACAGATAAGGCGGTCAATCCAACCAGCATTATGGGCGCCTCTAAAAGAATCGCTGAGATTTATGTACAATCATTTTACGGAGCTTTAAACAGTAATGTAAAAGCTTTTAAAAATGGGCTAAGCCATTTAAATACGAAAGAAAATAAAACAAAATTTATTACCACCAGATTCGGGAACGTATTGGGCTCAAATGGCTCTGTAATTCCTCGATTTAAGGCTCAAATACAGAACGGTGGGCCAATAACGGTAACCCATCCAGATATCACCCGGTATTTCATGACCATTCCTGAAGCTTGTCGATTAGTACTAGAAGCAGGATCAATGGGCGAAGGAGGAGAGATTTATATTTTTGATATGGGACAATCTGTAAAGATTGTTGAATTAGCAAAAAAGATGATTAAACTATCCGGATTGATACCTAATCAAGATATCAAAATTGAGTTTACAGGATTGCGACCTGGTGAAAAACTGTATGAAGAATTGTTAAATGATATGGAAAATACCATTCCAACGCATCATCATAAAATTATGATTGCCAAAGTGATCACTTATAATTTTGAGGAGGTGAGTCAGCAAATCCAACAGTTAATTGATATTTCCTGTAAATATCAGGATAAAGTGGTGGTGAAAAAAATGAAAGAATTGGTGCCAGAGTATAAAAGTAAAAACTCTGTTTATGAAGCATTAGATCAAATCGAAGTAGAATTAAATGCGTAACCTTAAAATAATTACTCATTTGTTTTTATTCATCATAGCTTTTGCCTTATCTACCTGCAAATTATCTAAAGAAAATAGACAAACTGTATATGAAAATAACTTTGATACGGGTGATATAACCCACCTAAGCAATACTAAAATCAGTACTTTTAATCAAAGGAAAGTGCTTGGAAATTTTAATAATGACGGTTTTGAATTACTATTAAATCAAATTCCAGCACACGATTTAGTCGAAATCAGCTTTGATCTTTATATACATGATACTTGGGATGGAAACAAAGCATCTAATGGTATTGGTGGTCCAGATATTTGGGAAATGCAAATAGACGGGTCACCTTATATTTATACTACATTTTCTAATGCAGACTGCTTTGATGGCTTTTGTTCGCCTCAGTCCTACCCTGACAATTATCCAAATAATAAGCATAATCCAAAAAGCGGTGCATCTAGTCTATTACTTCCTGGCTTTTGTCTTTTGGCTACCAAACCTGGAGGCTCAACCTTGTATAAAATCAAAAAAACAATTAATCATCATAAATCTAGTTTGGCTTTACAATGCATTGACCACTTAATACAAACAAATGCTACTTCTCCAATTTGTGATGAAAGCTGGTCAATTGATAACCTTAAAATAGTTAGTATTCAATTAAACTAATGAAAAAAAAATTCTTTATCTGTTGTAGCTTTCTTACTGTTTTAATGTTAAATTCTTCTAAAATCAAAGCGCAAACTATCCCCGTTGGATATGCTAATGTGGAAGATTATTACAGGCAAAATCAACTACTGAGTGATAGCTCTTTAGATAAGTTATCCTATACTATTCGCCCTATAGTTCCCACGAAAAACTTTGGCGTCTTTTCTGCGTATTTTACAGATTCCGCTCAAACTTCATATCATCTTCTAAATATCCAATCTAGCTATAAATCTAAAGATGAAGTAATTAATTATCATTTGCTCCCAATTCAGTTTCAAACAAGTTTTAATTCTGATCATCCTTACGGATGGAACGATGGGCCAATGATTCCAGCTAAAGGTTTACAAACCTATTTAAGTGCGGGCTTCTATGCGGAATCAGGTCTTTTAAGCGTCCAGTTTCAACCTGAAATTATTTTAGCAGCAAATCCAGATTTTGAAGGTCTTTCTAAAGATCATTATGATGTGATCTCGGCAAGATATTATGACTTTTATAACCAAATTGATCTTCCTGAACGTTTCGGGGATAATACTTATGGAAAAGCATTTTGGGGTCAAAGCAGTATTCGGTTAAATCATAAAAATCTTTCCATAGGATTTTCAACAGAGAATTTATGGTGGGGTCCAAGCATAAGTACCTCTTTATTGATGAGTAATACAGCGCCTGGTTTTAAGCATTTTACACTAAATACCATCAAACCCATTCAAACCAAAATTGGCAGCTTTGAAGGGCAAATTATTGCAGGCTGGCCACAAACTAGTAAATATGGGGTCCTCAATCCAGAAAGAACTTATTTTAACGAGCCTCTTTATGTTCCAAAATCAGAAAGTCAAAGATATTTATCTGGAATGATATTTACCTGGCACCCTAAATGGGTAAAAGGTCTTTATTTGGGTTTTGATAGAACATTACAACTATACGCAAAGCAGCAAGGAAATAAACTTAGTGACTATTTACCCTTGTTTTCTCCATTCCAATCCTTCAGTGCCGATGAAAGTTTAGTAAAAAGGCAACAAATGGGCGCTATCTTTTTTAGATGGATTTGGTCAGAAAGTAAAGTCGAGTTTTATGGTGAATGGGGGAAACATAATCAAAATAATAGCCTAAGAAATGCCCTACTTGAACCAGAAAAAAATAGAGCCTATGTTTTCGGTTTAAGAAAAATTATTCCATTAAGAAATAAAGATGCGCATTTGCTTATTTCTACTGAAGTCAGTCAATTGAATGAGACTAACTTAAATGACATTACCAACTTAAACTCTTGGTACATCAATTCTTTTATTACAGCAGGCTATACGAATCAAGGGCAACAAATTGGTGCTGGGATTGGCCCTGGGGCTAACTTACAGCAGGTGAGCATCAGTTGGAATAAAGG
>JACMOI010000131.1 GCA_014378105.1 Pseudopedobacter sp. | reverse complement strand
GAGGGAATTGTACTTTCGTCAAAAATCTATATCTATTAACTGCAATCAATGATTCGGTTTTCTCACTCACCACTTAACTCACCACCGTATCAATTTCGTTTAGCTGTTGTTTGCTAAAAATAAAGGAACAGTTTTTAATAGGAAATTCAAAGAGCTAGTCGTTGAAGACGATATTAATGTTTTCTACTTAATGTCGTTAGGATTGTGGTCAGGGTTGGACGGGACTCGATTATCGATTTTTATTCCCTGACTACCAACTGTTTATGTTTCTTTGAAAACAAAGACGCCACGAATGACGCTTTTATTTAAATTTCTACGATTTTTACAATTCAAAAATGTAGCCTTCATAACCAAATTCTAATAACTTGTATGAGCTACGTTTCTTAATGTTAAAGATACCGTATTCTCTTCTGTTTTCAAAATCAAAAATGCGATTATCGGATTGCCGAATCCAATAATTCTGCTTTAATTTCCAATTTAAGAATAGAAAGCTTTACCCTGGATATAGTATAGATGCAAGGTTTTCATAAGCCTGTTTATGCTTTTGAGGAGAAAGCTTTTCTAAGTTACGTAGCTTCCATCTTACAGAGGGCAATTCCGCAACTAATTCGGGGTTAACCATACCTAAGAGTTTCCAAATTGGCTTTCTGCTTTTGACTGAAAGTAAAAATTGTCTCTCATCATTCGTCATCTGTGTATTAATATCAGAAATCAACCGTTCCCTTACAGCAATGAGTTCGTCAAGTGAA
This sequence comes from Pseudopedobacter sp., assembly GCA_014378105.1. Taxonomy (GTDB): domain Bacteria; phylum Bacteroidota; class Bacteroidia; order Sphingobacteriales; family Sphingobacteriaceae; genus Pseudopedobacter. Next base: position 15,841 of record JACMOI010000131.1, on the reverse strand, counting down.
ACGTCAATCTCTGCCATCTGCAAAAACTCATATTCATAAATGCCCGATATATCTTTACGGTTCGGACTTAAGAGTTCAGCCATTGGTCTATGATGACTGATTAAGAAAACTAAAAATGTTTTTCGTAAGTCTTCAGTCAGTCCTTCATTTTCATACAATTGAATTACGTCAAATAAATCTCTGGGGTGCTGGCGGTCTAACGCTGCGCATAATTTTCCAGCGTATAGATCTGGATGAGATGCAACCAGTATTTCTGCGTATCCAAATTGCTTTTCCACCTCTTCCCGCACTTCCATCCTTACAGCAGGAAACAAACTTCCCCTTATTACTGGGGAAAGTTCAATTTTCACTTTATCCTCACCAACTGACACGATTAGACGTAAAGAGTTTTCCTGTTGTAGTGTTGTGTTTTGTACTTGCGCACCGATTATGTTTGATTTGATGTCAGAAGTTATCCGAGCTAAAGCTGCTTTGATATTTCCAATAGAAGTTTCACGATCCTCCATAGGTAAATACAGTAAATCTATATCAACGGATAGTCTCGGCAATGGTCTATAGAAAAGATTAATCGCAGTACCTCCTTTGAGTGCAAAACAATTTTCTTTGTCAATAAATGGGAGTAGTTTTAACAGAAGTCTAACCTGTCCTGCGTATTCCTCTTTTTTACTCATAGCTTTCTGGTACTGTTATTAAATATTTTTTATCCAACTTTCCGCCTTTCACTATCATACGATTACCCGAACCCATGCTTATTTTATCGTGATCTAGCTTTGCCAGCCAAGGGTGGTTCAGTCGATCAGCAAACCAAAAGAAAAGCCGTCTGACTTTTATATTGTTGCATAACTCCAAGAATTTTTGCAATAGCCTTGGCGACAAGGTATTCATTCCCTGCATCAGTTCAAACGCATGTTCAAAACTGATTTGGTTCGGGACATCATTTAAAACTTCGAGTATGGCTCTTTCCGGGATTGATATTTTTAAACCTTCTTTCGTGTTTTTCCAGCTTATTGTCTTCGTGAAACTATTATAGGTTTCTGTTATGTCTTTATCAGGAATACTTCCGAGAAGCACAGATGAATTCTGTTTTTCAAACTGGATATCTTTTGTTTGCTTGTTTACCCAAAGCGGTAAGTTACTTGCGCCATAAAGTTTGATCAAGCGCTTATCTGATATTGGTAAATAATGGGCAAGCTTTTGCAGTTCTAAAGAAGAGAGTCCGCCAACCACTAAATCAGTATTCAGTCTTTTTTGTAGAAAATAGATAATATCCCCCCATTCTGTTAAAGATCCACTTCTTTTATAAACTCCATTTTTTACAGATTCTAGTTGTTGGCTTTTTACTAAATTGTCGATGGCATGACCTGTTAAGCCTTTTGATTTTAACCATTTTCGGGTTACTAAAGCTCCTTCTGGTACTAACTTAAATACATCTTTTCGTCTTTGAGCGTCTAATGGCATATTTAACAAAGGTTAAGTTTACGGCAACCATCGCCGTAAACTCAAATATAAGTAAATATATTTATTTATTAAGTATTCAATATTCGGCGATAGTCGCCGTAAATCGTTGTTTTTATAAACTTTTGTTTTAATATTTACGTGAATGCCATCTTTGAGCATTCTTTGTAGTATATTAGATATGAATACATTAGATTTTGTTGTTATCTAACGAGGTTTAAAGGATACCGTGAAACTTAATAATGGAGTTCCAATAGAAACTGTAGCGAAGATGATGGGGCATTCTAGCATAAAGACAACACAAATTTATGCTAAGGTTTTAGATCATAAAATCAGTGATGATATGGAGGTTTTAAGGAGTAAGTTGGGAATTAAGTACAATCTCGGTTGAATTAAATCATACTGATTTTAATTATGAAAAATCATGGTTTGCGGTTATTTAAACCAAACCATGCTTATAGCATATCCGTACAAATCCGAGTAGAAACATTGCTCGTGTAGAGACCAACTTGGAGCGCCTTTCCTGTCAAAAAACCAATCCTCCAAATAAATATTCTGAATGGAAGTATATTGAGAATCAGATTTAAGAAACGATTCTCCTAAAACACTTGTTGGAGGTGGTGCCTCTCCAACTTTAAACCTATGTGATAAAATGGGGAAATCGGGACTTTTACAATACCATTTAACCCGATTGTTCTCACAAAATATCACCATTATACCATGAGTACCCACTTCAGCAAATCTTATCAATGCAGCAGTTAAGCTTACGTTAAAAAATTTGGACATCTCCTTAATTATATCTAGCGAGAATTTTCTTCCTCCAGTAAATTTTCTTAATCTATCTCTTGGCATTAAAAGACAAGAAGCAAAATAATCTGCTTCAACCTCCATTTTTTCATGATGGAATAAGGAAATACTAGAGGGGTGTGGCTTGACTTCTCCATTTATCAAGGCATGTTGATGTGCTTCTAAAAAGAAATGGCCGAGCTCATGTGACAAAGTAAAGCGCCCGCGTGTTGTATCAGTCCAATTTCCCTTAGCTGAATTCAAGTGAATATTAAATTTCCTTCCATCCCAAATCAACATTCCATCAAAATACTTATGATAGTCATCAATTAAAACAATAATGCTTTCGTCAGCACATATTGCTTCAAGATCAGTTACATTCTTATTACTAAAACGGTTCGCAAGAAAGTCGGTAACCTTAATAATTTCCTCTTTAACTTTCGGGGTTATTTGGATCATTATTTTCTTGATTTCTTTTCATTTTCTTAAATATTTCCTCCGGTATATCTTCATGTTTTCTTGCAGCCATCTTAAGTACTGAAACCTCTTCGCTTAATTGTACATTGCCTAATTTTAAGACCAACTGAGGCTTCCAGCTACCGCTTAATATAGCAAATGGATCAACAGAATTTATAGCATCTAAATCATAAGTGATATCAGCATTTAGCTTCTCAAATCGATCATCTTCCTTATCATTTCGTGGAAGAAAATAACCAACAGAATGAATCCACTCACTAATATTTTCTTCAGTAAGACTCACATTTATTTTAGGCATTTTGCAACTCCTTTCTTACATGCTCTATAGCTTCCTTCTTATATATTCTTAATGTATTTTGAGAAAGACCTCCTAAGATTTCTCTAAGTTCTGCAAGTAAAGCACCAGGAAGATTATATCCTTCTTTTTCATGACAGAGATATGTTAAATAGATGATCTTGTGCTTTTGGCTAAGTTTGACGAATAACTGATCCAACTTTTTCTCATATTCAATCAGCACCTTAAGCTTTTCAGGTTCATACTCCTTTTCTGAGTCAATTAAGGATGTAATTACATTTTCCGTACCATCATAAGGTGAATATTTTGGGTTAAATAATCCTATGACTTCCCTATCTGCTATTTTATATAAATATCTTTTAAAGCACTTATCCACATCTCCGGTTTTACATTCACTATGCCGGTATCTTGGATATTTTAGAAATCTATGAAACACTCTATTAGCCAATTCTATTGCATCATCATCATCTCTTTTCCATTTCCTTGCTAACACTATACATTTCTTAATAAGATCTTCTCGGTATCGGAAAGTTAGTGTAATGAACGCAGCTTCTCCAAGTTCGACATATTCAGGATCATTCATAGAGTTGATATAGTCTACTAAGTCAACGGTATTTTCATCTTTTAATTCTTCCCAGTTCATCTTGGTTTCTAAGCTCTATACCAAAAAGCGTTAGGTAACGGTATTTGGTTAAGAAGGGTAAAATGTTTCACAAAAGGTAAATAAAATTATGAAAAGTAACAAAAATGTATTCGTCGTGAAACACGGCGAAGATTGGGCAACAAAGAGTGCCGGTAACCAAAGAGTAACTAAAACTTTTGACACACAAAAAGAGGCGATTGATGCCGGAAGGGCGCAATCTATTAGGAATAAATCAGAATTAACCATACAAAACAGACATGGTCAATTCAGAGAGAAAAACTCCTATGGTAATGATCCAACTAAATCTAAAGGTTAACAGATGGAAAAGGAACGATTAAAATTTTGCATAGGGCGATTTGACCACTATTATGAAAGTATTAACAACAAAAGCGCTGTCTTTTTGGGATTGAGCACTTTCGTTGTTGGTGGCCTTGTTGCAGCATACCCGACAGTTTTAAGTTTGGTCAATTGCAGTCTTTTTGTGCATTTGAATATGCTTTCTGTAATCGGGTTGGGTATTGCGACCATGATTATAGTAATTATAGCATCTACTCCCTTCCTATCTAAAAGCACTGAATCCATGCTTTACTTTGGTTCAATATCCTGTATGACTAAAGAGCAGTATCATGTTAAATCAGGAACAGTCTGTTTAGAGGAAGATGAACTTATTGACTTACGGACGCAAGTTCATCAACTCTCATGTGGATTAGCTTATAAATTTAAGCAACTGAAATTGGCTGGAACACTCATTACAATTCAGTTCTGTCTTTTTATCCCATTAATTCTCTTAATCGTTTGTAATTTAAAATAAATACCATGCATATATTTGACGACTACTTAAAACCGATCCGTGAAGCTATAGCCGCGGATCCAAAATCAAAAAGATTTCATGAAAATCTTTCATTTTCTGGAGAAAACTTCAACAAAGGGTTTGACTTTAAAAGCTTTAATCAGCAGGTACCTGAAAAGCGACTGCTTCCTAATCTCGCCGATTTCGCCCGAGAATTGGGGCTTACTCCAAATTTTGAACAGAGATTGGGTTTACATCCCGACTTTGCACACCTTAAGCATTCAGAGACTTTGGAGGATCACTATATCGTATCAATGTTTGTTGACATCAAAGGATCTACTAATCTTTTTAAAAAATATGCCCCACGTACCGTGTGGATTATCACAAACACTATCCAACGGGCTGCAATTCACACATGTTTAATATTTGGAGGCTATGTACACCGCTTACAAGGAGATGGCTTATTCGTATATTTTGGAAGCAAAAACATGAGCGCTGAGTTGGCCGTTAAACGAGCACTCCAATTTTCTAGTGTGTTCACCTATTTTGTTAAAGAAGACCTTAAAAATCTTTTTTATGAGCAAGGAATTGAGAATATATTCACCAGAATTGGAGTTGATTTAGGTTATGACCGTGACGTTATATGGGGGATGGCAGGAATTGGAGAAATCAGCGAGGTTACCACCTGTAGTTTACATACCAGCCTTGCTAGTAAAATGCAAGGTAAAGCTGTAAGTAATGGGATTGTTGTTGGAGAACATATAAAAAAAGAGAGTCCACTTCTCAATGAGTTTTATAATACTGTTTCCGCTAGAACTGGAAGTGAAAATGATCGTTATATTTTCCGTATCCCTGAGGAAAGTTTCTATTATACTCAATATGATTTTGATTGGCTTAAGTTTTTAAAAAGACAGGATTTTATTGCGACGGATCTTAATGGAGTACTACAGTTAAAAAATAAAGCAGTTGTAATTCCTAATAGGAATATTGTCAATTTAGCTCCAATTGCCGCAGCTAGTAAGCCTTACTACAATTTCTGATGCTAGCTAAAAGTTTATTCGAGCGTGATTTTAAAGAGGTAGAAAAATTTTTTCCTAAACTTGGTTATTCATGGAGTTCGAAATACAAAACTTGGATTATAAATGGGGAGCTCGATATTTGTGATTCTGAGGGTGTATACTGGAACACTTTTAATATTGGTATCACAGTTCCCCAAAGTTATCCGCATTGTATCCCCGTTATAATAGAAAGAAGCGAGATTATTCCAAGAGATATCGACTGGCATATCTCACAAGAAGGGTTATGCTGTGTAGATGTATCACCTAATCTGATAGCGATGTCAAAAAGGGGAATCCATATCTGTGATTTCATAAAGAGAAAAATCTATCCCTATTTTGCCAATCAAATCTATAAGCTTTCTGAAAATAAATATGCGGATAAAGAATATGCTCATCATATCCAAGGGATTATACAGTATTATGTGGAAGACCTTAACATTTCTGATGAAAAAACTATTTTATTAGTTCTTCAACAAATAATATCCATGCCACACATTGGAAGAAATCAAAAATGTCCTTGCGGTAGCGAAAAGAAAATTAAAAATTGTCATCAGCTTAGTGTTGAAACTATTAAATCATTCGGAGAAGATAGGATAAAATCCGATTTAAATAATATTAAAGATTATATAACCAACCGATTCTCTTAATAAATTGATACATCTTGATCGTTTAACACATCCCACCATTTCAACTCGTAAGCAACCAAAAAGCGAAAAGCAGAATGGATGTCAAGTCCAAACCTGCCTTATAAATAAACCAGAAAATAAAGGTTTGTTCATATAGACTTTACTTCCATGCTGCGTGGCTTAAATTCGCTGTGGAGGTGAAATTGTGACACACACCAATCCATGAAAATTTGATTTTTCCAAAAACACTATCTCAAATCTTTAATGTAATCTTGAACTGCATTTTTGAATTTAGGGAGATTTAAAACAATAAATTCATTCATAATTGACCAGTCAGTTTCATTGTATAAATTGACGCCTTCTAGTTCAATTTTTATCCGGCTCATTTTATTATCAGGAAGCTCTTCCCATATCATTGAGTTACCGAAAGCTTGTTCAATAGCTTCTTTATTTTTTAGAAGTTTTTTTAAATATAGCTTGTTCTTCTCTTTGCTAGAGGTTGTGATTGATAGCTCTATTCTAACATGAGTTTTTGTAATTATCAGCGTGTAAGAAATGCCACCAATGCCTGCGCCAGTACTTAGCCAATGGTCTTTTGTTGGATTTACATTTGCGAATAAATTGGTGTGATTTAAAAGAGGTAAGATTTGTTGCCAATATTTTTTCCTAATTCCAAACCTATTAGTCTCTGCTTCATTACCTAAATTCGAGGAATATTTAATCGATAACTCGTCTTCCATTTCAAATAAGGAAAGTAGCTTTTTTAAGATTGCGAATTTGGAATTGCTATCTATATTTGACTCAATATACCAACCATTTATTACTTCTTGAGCTGTTCTGAAATCAGAAGAATTCCTGGTTATTTTTAATACCGTTTGGTTGCTTACTAATAGTTGAGAGTTTTTTTCATAAAGGCTTCTAACTACATAAAAATACATTTGGGCAATTTTATCTTCATCTATCTTTGTGTTTTGAAAAATAAAATACTCCAGTTTCTTGAAGGTTGGAATATCAGCATCAAAAATGTTCTGCTCTTCTGATTCATCAATATCTTCAATTTCAATATCCGGAAACTCCCATATTTTTAAGAAACGTTCGTATATTATTTTTAATCTTTCTTCATATTTTGATACATCCCAATTAGATAGGGTTTTTAAATAAGAGTTTAGCCATAACCTGCTGAATAGATAACCCTGTTCGTTACCATCAATATTCATTTCCTTTTTTGCCAAAAAAGATTTGTTACTCAAAGCTCCATTATTTCCAGAAAGTGTGAGGTTTCCAATAGTATTTAAATGCTTCTCTTTAAAAAGAAAATATTCTTCAGGAGATAAATCGGTATTCCAATTTTCATTCGGGTTTCTTGGAAAAATATGTTCTATTGTAATTTGCTCATTACTTGTATTAACATATTCGCGGTTATTGAAATTCTCTAACATTTCAAACAAGTAATTCCTATTCTTTGGCTGAGTGTTATATAAATCTTTATCCTTTAAAGCTGTTTTTAAATCTTCGTTGCTTGGAAATTTTGCGCTACCTTTCTTTTTAATCAAAGCCCTTGCAATAGAATCATAATATTCCTCAGTATCTACTTCAGAATATAAGGTCATAAATATTTTGTTTAAAGAGCTTGTTGGTAAGCCAACAATAAACCTTCTCCAAGCATAACTCTGAATCAGTTTTAACACTTTTATCAATTCATCTTTTGCAAGCAGGCCATTTTCTGTGTCTTCAAAAACTTGGAGTAAAAAAGGATAGGCTACATTTATTTCTAACCTGTTGATGTATTCTAACTCTCTTTTGATATTAACATCCGTAACAATGGTTGGATTAATAAACTTTTTATAGTGTATAGATAATGATTTAATGTTTTCTAATTCCTGTTGGTAAGCCTCGTCTTTCTTGTTTAAGTACAGGCTTTTAAACTCTACATAAACTTTATTTTTATTTGGTATTTTTTTGTTTCGAAGCGTTAAATAATCTCTTAAATAATCCGAAACTAAGGAACTTTGTTTAACTAAATCTTTTGCGTTTTCTTCAATGGGATTCCAGATAGTTTCAAATATTCTGTTTTGGTCTTTGGGTGGCAAATCCATCAAGATAAAATTCCTTATTAAATCAGATTGCGATAAATCTAAACCTGTGGAATTTAAACTTTCAAAAATTCGTTGTGGATCGTCTTTGTCTCTTTCTAAAGAAATTTCTACAAATATTAAACGATTTAAACCTCGTAAAATTAACTCAAAATTTTCTTCGACGATAATGCTCCTGAAATAGTTATAGTTTTCTGTGACGTTTGAAAATGCAATTGATTGAGTATCCTTACCAAGTAAAATGGCTTTGAATGCAATTGAATTAGCATCGGTTTGTTTCAATTTTAATTTGCTAGACTCGTCTTTAACATATTGATTAGTTAAAAACATATTGTATAACCGATCTGCATCTTGGCTTTTATTGTTTTCTTTTGCGAAACGATACAATGCTACATACAATATATTGATGGTAGTCAATCGTTGTTGCCCATCTATAATCACCAATTCTTTTACTTCGCTAGTGCTGTAAGTACCCTCGTGTACAAATACAATGCTTCCTATAAAATGGGTTCCTCTGTCTTCTGTTTCTACAGATATGATATCATTTAGTAAGTCTTTACATTCTGTATTTGTCCAATCATAATTTCTTTGATATACAGGAATTACAAACTGCACATTTGGTGCTTGTAAAAAGTTGTTAATTTGTAACTCGTTAGCTTTCATCAGTTTTATTTTGTGCTATTTTCTATAATATAGATTTCTTCTGCGGTAAGGTTGTAAAGTTGGTAAACTAATTGCTCTACTTTAGATTCTTGTATTGATGTGTCTTCACCTTTTTGTTTTGCTTCAAGTATTTTGGTTGTCAAATCTATTAACGGTTTTTGGTTACTTTCAGACAATTGTATTATTGGTAGTTTTTCTACAAAAGTTGAAGACATTGAAAAATATCCACCAGCTTTAACGGGGAATGTAGAATGTATAACAAAAGTTATAACCTTAGAATTAAGAACAGCTAAAAGGAATTTTAGATTAATTTCAGTTTCGGTTATTGTAACTCCAAAAACTCTTGCCCCACTATACCCAGATTGATTTCTGTCAAGGGAAAACTTAGGTTTCTTTTGTTCGCCAGGGAAAACGATTTTTTCCTTTTTGAAATTTTCAAGTTGTCCAAACCTAGTCAATGAATACCACTTGTTAGAATCTGCAAATGTTTTCCGAGAGTCCTTTCTTTTTTCAAGAAGTTCCCTTTTTGAAAGAAGATACTTAAACGTATTTGGGAAAGTGTTTTTAAATTCATCTTCCGTTAAAAGAACTGTTGCTCCATCATCATATTTGAAAGGATAAATTATTTGCAAATCATAATTGGCATGATCATATCTTCTGCAATTATTTGCCCTAATTAAAGGCAGTAACGAATCTTTCTCTAACTGCTCACTTTCAATAACTTTTTCATTGACAATAAAAATACTGTCTGCTCCACTAACAATTCCATAGCTGCATTTAGCAAATTGTGATAATGTTTTTTGCTTTAATATTTTTTTTAAAATATCTTTATTATTATTTGATGACAGGACCCAATTGTCGTCTGATAGTTTTGTTATATCAATATTAATTTTGTTATTGAAATTTAGAATTTTCGCATCATCAATATTTTCAACTTTACAATAACTAAAATCTGCTGGTTTGTTTTTAGAAAGATTAAATATGCTGACATAAGTAAGGGCATCCTCAAAAATTGGTAAATCGCCATAATCAATCATAGATGTTAGAGCATAATCATTTAAAAGAAATTCTCTAAGTTTTCTGCCATATTCTGTAACTAAAAACTGGTTTGAAGATATAAAACTACCAATACCGTTATTTTTTAATAGGCTTTGAGATAGTTCAAAAAAGAGTATTGATATATCAATTCTTTTATGAGCAACTTTCTTGTTTTCTTTATACCAATCAATTAATTTATGGTCTAGTTCTTGAACTTTTACGTAAGGTGGATTTGCAATTATACAATCAAAACCTACAAAATCTCCATCATCATTTAATACTTCAGGAAACTCAAAACGCCATTCAAAAGCGTTTTCAAATATTTGGTTGGCTTTTATATCCTCAATTTCGGTCTCTAACTTTTTGATTTCTTCGGTGAGTTGCGTTACTTTTTTGTTCCAATCGGCTTTTTCCTTTTTGTTCATTTCAAAAAGTTGTGTCTGCTGGGTCATTTGAAATAATTCGCCTGATAGTTTCCGAAGCTTCTTTACTTTGGGGTCGTTCAAAGAAATTTCACTTCTAAAATCAGATTTTATACCCGCTATTAAGCGTTCCATTTCTCTTTTTTGTTCCTTACTTTCCGCATTGCGGTAAGTGTCAACGGCTAAACGATAAGCATCAATGTTCCACTTACTTTTCTTTAAGGCTTGGCTTAAATCCGCATCAATAGCAAAACGGCTCACTAACGAATTTCCGCATTTTATATTGATGTCAATATTAGGAAGCGTTTCTAATTCTGTAGCGTTTTTGTAATAAGCGTTTTTTAATAACTCAATCCACAAACGCAAACGGCAAATTTTAACGGAGTTCGGATTAATGTCTACGCCAAAAAGACAATTTTCTATAATGGTTTGCTTCTCGTGAAAAAGCGTTTCTTGTATGCGCTGAGACTCCTTATTGTTAGGGTTGTATTCAAATAATTCCCCTTCTTCATCGGTAACTATTAACTCATCATTTACAACCTCAACTTGATATTCTTTTAATCTGCTTCCGTTTCTATCTTGTAAAATTCTTAAATCGTTTTTAACGGCAATCATTTCATTTAATGCCGAAACTAAAAAGTGACCAGAACCCACCGCTGGGTCGCAAATTTTGATGCTATTTACAATAGTATTGGCTTCTTTACGCTCGGCAACTGTTGTTCCTATTTGATCATAAACTTCTTCCACGGTAATGCAAGCCCAGTTTTTGGTTTCGTTAAATTTTTGTACAACTGCTTTGCGTATGGTTTCGCGGCACATGTACATGGTAATAAAACCAGGTGTAAAGAAAGAACCGTCTTTGTAGCCATTTATTTTTTCAAAAATTAACCCAAGAACAGAAGCGTTAATGAGCGATTTGTTATCTTCCTGTATATCTTCCGAGCCTTCGCTTGTGAAATCGTAAGCGTTTAAAAATTCGAATAGGTATTCTAAAGTGGTTAGCTTCCCAGTCAGCTTTTTGCCTTGATCGTTTTTAAGTACTGTTGAAGAAATAACCGGAATCGTTTTATCATCCTTTAAATTACTGATGAATAAAGTGACTTGTTCAATTTCTGTTGGCTCAAATAGCGAGCTGTTTAAGTAAGGGACTTTTTCAAATGCTTTTTTTACATCTTGATTTCTATCGTCATATTTACGAGCCAAAACCTGAAAGAACAGGCTATTTAAATCATCATAGTTCTTGATTTTGTCTATACTTAAAAACGCATAAGATTTATCGCCTTTATGGTAAGTAATGAGTTGTGCTTCTAATAATTTGAGGAATAAAATTCGGTTTATCCAAGTAATACTTAATTCTAGCCCTACATTAAATAAGCGTTCTTGTTGGGTTGTTCCAAATTGGCTGGGGCGGTCTAACCGGCTGATTTTATCTAAACTATCTAATTGAATAATGGCATCTTCTAAAATACTTCCCGAATTTCTTTCGCTTTCTTTATTACGTTGAATCAGCTTTTTACTACCTTCCTTGGTTTCTGTTAACCCAATAATATGTAATAATTCACTATAAAATCTTTTGTCTAAGCTATTGCTGTCGTTGGTAAAAGGAAGTTTTAAAAGATGCTCTGCAGAAAGCAGTTTGTACAGGGCAATCAATTTATTATCATCTGCTTTGTTGTCGTTGCGCAGCGGCTGCTGGTAATCCTGTAAATCAAAATAGGTAAATGCTATTTCTGAGGCAATGTCAGCAATAAAAGGCTCGGCTATTTGTTTGTAAAAGAAGTCGGTTTTGGTATCTGCAAGGCGACCGGTTTCAAAGTCGGTAAACTGCTTTACAAAGTTTTTGTTTTGTGCGAAAAGTCTGTCAAAAATAGTAGCGTCAAAAATAAACCATTCGTTTATGTTGGTAACTATTAGGTATTTTACCTCAAGGTTTTTATGTGTTATTCTTTCTCTTAAATAATAAAGCACCAGCTCCTGAAAAGCTTTACAGTTTATCTTCTTTGTGCTAATCATTTCAGCCCGGTTGGTAGGCTTTTTTGCTTCTATAATTACTGCTACCGGGCTTGCAGCGGTATTTCCGTTGTGTATTACAAGATCGTTTCGGCCTTTGGTATTTATAAAATGGTGGGGATCGTAATAGGTTTTCTTTAAAAAATCTATCACCAGGTTTTTATGAAACTCTTCGCTCTCCGTATCATTAGTTCTGTTAAGTAACTGTATCAGATTTGCCTTAAAATTTTCAATCGCCGTCCTGTTCGGTTTCACTTTTAAGAAGGCTTTGTTAAGCGCTTTTCTTGGCTTCAATTCTTTTAATTCCATTGGTAGGTTCAGTTCATTTTTTTAGAAAGGTTAAGATAAGTTTTTTTGTGCAACGCACTTTGTATGTAAGGCAATAAATGTTTATTTGGGGTGAATCAACATTCCTCCGCCTCGTTTCGTGCCACCACTCTCGCCACTATCTTCTTCACAATTGAAGCTGAAAAAAATCCCTCCCGTTCCGCATAGCCGGGGTAGCAGCGGAAATACTTTTTTGTTGCCTTTACACAAAAAAGATTGCAGCGAATAACCCGATACAAATATTTGGCTTTGCTCTTCTGCCCATGCTCCTCGTTTTTATTTTTTACAAATAAACCACCCCGGCCTAAAGGCCACCCCTCCAGGGGGAATAAAAAAACCCTTTTCATTTTACTGAAAAGGGGTACACAAACTGTGACACAAACACACACTGTTTAAATCACTGGCTTTGGAGGTAGCGAGGGGATTTAGTCGGGTTTTTTGCCGTCTAAAAAATTATTTATGGTATTTATTTCTGCTTGATTTTTATCGTCGGAACTGACGGTGTAATTGCTGTAAAAGGTTTCTACATCTGCAATCTGGTTGTGAATTTCCATATTACGACGGAGGTAAGCAGGTACTGTTTCAAACTCATTGTTCGGATCGGCTGCGTTAATGTTGAAAGAAAGATTCCTCAACTTTGCTATTCGATCCGCTGCCCGGCGCCTAAGCTCTTCTGTTTCGTCCTGCATTGCAGTATCCTCAACAGAATTACAAATATGGGACTGAGCCTGAAACTGCACGAGAGGCTTTTCCTCCGCCGTTTCTAGGGTTTCTTTAACTACCAGCTGCATCTCTACAAAAGGTTCGTCGTCCTTAATTGAAGGCTGCTGCGGCAGTGGTTTATCGTTAGAGGAGGATTTTGTTTTCTCCGGTGCTGCCTCTGCATAAATCTGCATAGGCTTTACCAGAAAGCCACCCGACGAAAGGTTGCTTGTATTGCTAGCTTCTTTTTTTACTTCTTCTTTTGTATTGTTGGTTGGAATTTCTTTTGTAGTCTGTTTTGGTAACGGAGCTATAAACTCAGTGTCAAACTGGATAATAGGAACTTGGTCAGATGATGAAGATATTTCAAAAAACACAGGAACATCATTTTGATTATCCACAGTAGTTTTACTTGGTATATCTACGTTGTTTTCCTGCGCCATGGTTGGCATCATCGGGTCTTCGGTTTTTTCCATTTCAACAGCGGCTGCTTCTACCCTTTTGTCTTCAAACTGAAGCGTAGGTTGCGTTGCAGCTACCAATGGTGCAGCCTGCCTTGGCATTTCTAACTCCATCACCACTTTTTCGTTTGAGGGTTTGGTGGCTTCTGTAATGGTTGGCTTTCTTGCAAATGGATCTTTGTGCTCAAAGCCTGTAGCTATAAGTGTTATTCCTATTTGAGCACCCAATGTGCTGTCGTAACCAAGACCTAAAATAACATCGGTATCTTCTCCTGCCTGCTCTAAAATATAGTTCTGTATAATCTCCACTTCATCCATGGTAAACTCATGCTCGCCTTCGGCAGAATTGATATTGATGAGAATCCATTTTGCGCCACGGATATCGTTGTCATTCAACAACGGTGAGGTCAATGCGTTTTCAATTGCAGCAAACGCACGGTTTTCACCTTCAGCAGTTGCACTACCTAAAATAGCTACGCCACCATTGCTCATTACCGTGCATACATCTGCAAAATCGACATTGATTTGTCCGGTGCTGTTGATAACATCTGTTATACATTTTGCGGCTGTTGCTAAAATATCATCTGCCTTGTTAAAGGCTTCTTTCATTTTTAAATTACCAAACTGGTGGCGCAATTTATCGTTGCTTATCACCAGCAAAGTATCTACATGGTTTTTCAATAACATGATGCCTTCTTCCGCCTGGGCTATGCGTTTTTTTCCTTCGTATGCAAAAGGCGTTGTGACAATACCTACTGTAAGAATTTTTAAATCTTTACAAATTTTTGCAATGATGGGCGCACCGCCGGTTCCTGTGCCACCGCCCATACCTGCGGTAATAAACGCCATCTTGGTATTTACTTCCAGTATTCTTTTTATTTCTTCCAGGCTTTCTTCTGTTGCCTGCCTGCCAATAGCTGGATTAGCACCGGCACCCAAACCTTGTGTAAGGTGTGGTCCAAGCTGTATTTTATTGGGCACATTACTAAGTGCAATTGCCTGCGCATCTGTATTGCAGATAATAAAATTTACACCTTCTATATTTTGTGCAAACATGTGGTTTACAGCATTGCTGCCGCCGCCGCCTACGCCTATCACTTTTATGATGGAGGACTGGTCTTTTGGCAAATCAAAATGTATCATGTTGTAGTATTTTTAATGGTTAGTATTTTATTCCTTTAAATTATGAATGATGAGTTATGAATTATAAACCCCATTTATCATTCATCATTCATAATTATGCATTAAAGCTCCCCGTCCTCTCCCTCTTTAAACATTTCAATTAAATTGGTTTTAAAGCTGTCCATAAAACCTTTAATTGTTTTTTTGCGTTTTACAATTTCCGGTTCTTTCTCTTCAGATATTTCTTCCTGCTCGTTTTCTACCGGTGCTTCCTGCATAATTCCTGTACCGGAAACCTTGATGAAGTTGGTATCGAATTTTCTATTCTTATTTTCGTAATCGTTGTACCCCTTTAAAATTAAACCGATACAGGTACTATACATTGGTTTGGATAACTCATCTATCTGCGAACCAGATAAGTGCTCGTTTGGAAAACCAATGCGTGCATTTAAACCCGTAACATATTCTGTCAACTGTAACAAATGTTTTAGCTGAGAACCGCCACCGGTAAGGATGATACCACCGTTCAGCATTTTATTATCAAGCCCAACCTGCTTTAAATGAAAGGTTACAAAATCCATAATCTCACTCATACGGGCTTGGATAATGTTAGCCAAATTTTTTACAGAAATTTCTTTTGCAGCCATACCTCGCAAACCTGGAATTGTGATAAATGCATTTGCTTTTGTTTCATCTGCCAGTGCACTGCCAAACTGTATTTTCATTTGCTCCGCCTGCGTTTTTAAAACACCCAAACCAGTCTTAATATCATGCGTAATGTTTTCGCCACCGAAAGGAATTACAGCAGTATGCTTTAAAATACCTTCGTAAAAAACTGCAAGGTCCGTTGTACCACCGCCGATATCTACAATG
>JACMOI010000130.1 GCA_014378105.1 Pseudopedobacter sp. | reverse complement strand
GGCAATAGAAATAGCTTGATCATGAGTAATAATGCCGCTGGCTTTAAGAATATTTCTTTACATAGCAACCGACCCATCAATATTGGAATTGGCTCTCTAGAATTTGAGATATTTGGTGGTCGTTTGGAAGAATCCAAACAATCTGCTTTGGTAGCAAATAAGACGAGCACTGGTATCCCTTTGTATAATGCTAAAAATCCAAATTGGAGGTACTTAACTGGCTTGACTTTTAGCTACCAGCCCAAATGGCTGCCTGGTTTATTTTTAGGGCTAACTCGAATTTTTCAAGCTTATCATACTGATATTAATACTTTTAAGGAATATGTTCCCTTCTTAACACCTTTTCAAAAGATTAATACCAACGATGGCGACCCTATCCCTCGGGATCAGATAAGTTCCGTTTATACCCGATGGCTGTTTCCAAAGACACACGCAGAAGTTTATTTTGAATATGGAGCAAATGATAACGCTTTAGATTTCCGGGATTTTTTGGGTTCACCTCAACATTCTAGGGCCTATATCTTTGGATTTAGAAAACTAATAGAACTAAATAAAAAGAATGAATATATTGCCATAAGTTCTGAAATCACACAATTATCGCAAACGCCTGATCGATTAGTAAGAGATGCTGGGACATGGTACTATCATTTTGAATTATTACAAGGTTATACAAATCAAGGACAAGTATTGGGTGCTGGAACTGGCTCAGGAGGTGACTTACAATCTTTGTCTATCAATTATTTGAAAGACTTTAAAAATATAGGCTTCCGTTTTGAAAGATCAGTCCACGATCAGGATTATTATGAAGCTTCTATTGGAGATTACAATGGACAAAGCAGGAGATGGGTGGACTTAAGTTTCGCGGCTTTAGGGCAATGGAAATTCAATCAGTTTTTACTGAATACGGAGTTAAATTATATTCATTCACTTAATTATAAATGGGATCAATTCCAAGTTGATCCCAACAAATATTTACAAAGGGGTAGAGATGCAGAAAACATACAAATTCGTTTGGGTTTAACTTATAAATTTTAATCAAAATGAGGCATTGGAAAAAAGAAGTTGAAGAGGCATTATATAAAGTATCAGAAATTGTTAGAGCGGATGGTGATGAGAATGATATCGATTATTTTGAGTTTCACAAAAGACGATACCTTAAAATGGCTAAAACTTTATACAAAAGCGAAAGCTCAGTTCAAGAATTAATTCTGAATATGGGGAGTCATTACCTGCATGTTACCTTACTTTTTAAATTCCTAGGTTATCAAGTGCATTCTATGGATGTAGGTGAATTTTGGGATTTAGAATTTGTAAAACAAAGAGCGAAAAAGTATCACCTTTATAAAATAATTGATAATAATTTTGAGACTTTAAAAAGTATGGAGGGGTCTAAAGACGAATACGATATTGTTCTTTTCACTGAAATTCTCGAACATATTACTTTTAATCCAATCTTATTTTGGCATAAAATCTATCATCTTTTAAAACCCTCTGGTTTAATTTATATTTCTACTCCTAACTCTATGAGTCTATTGAATATGGTGCGTTCTATTGTTAGAATATTGACTTTTAGAGGGATTGGCATACCTGTTAATGAGATATTTAAAACGGTTACCTACGGTCACCATTGGAAAGAATATTCTTCATCTGAAATAAAAAGATATTTTAAGAAAATGTCTGACGACTTCCATGTCAGCGTAAATAAATACCATTATAAAAGAATAATCATTACAAATGTTTCATCCGCAATGGCTGCCTTTTTTAGCTTCATTGGAAATCTTATATATTTATCAGATGACATTGAAGCGGTAGTAAAAATTGAAAAAAAAGATAGTTGGAAAATTGAACTGCCCAAGTATTAAGCTTTCATTGTTTTTTTGTAAAAAGAATAAACGCAATACAAAGTAACCCTCCTATAAAACCTCCGTAAGCTACCCCTTGCCACCACTTTAGTCTATTTTTTTCTAAGGGTAAATCGGGTTGATCTACGATTTGAACAGTGGGCGTTTCTTGCATCAACATGGTTTTACTAATCTCTAAATTCTTAATTACCTCTGAATAAATGGTGGATAAAACTATTTTATCTCTTTCCCTTACTTCAGAACCAACTTTTGCAGTTGGATAAGCAGGATTAACATCTAACAATATCCTATTAGAAGAAGACGCCTGATAGGTTTTTTGATTTAATAAAGTGGTTATGCTATCTGCTCTCAGTTGCAATCTGTCTACATTTGTTTTCAAACGCTTTGTTTTTGTTTGAATATAGAAATCAGCACCCGCTTTTAATATCCCGTTACATAACAATTGAGCTAACTTTTCATCTTTCATAGTGGTGGTTAACTCAAAAAAACTCAACTTTTTATCTGGTTTTGAGATACTCAACTCACTTTTCTGAATACGCTTTCCAATGTCCTGCAATAGACTATCTTGAAGCCTCGAATAATTCGCGGTCTCTGATGGAAAAGAGATTGTTCCTCCTCCCTTTAAATATTTGTCTTCCCACCCTTTTTTTAACTTATTCTTTATGGCATAAATATCTGCCAATGTATGATTTTGCGGATCTCCATAAGGTGTCAGTAAAGTCCTTTTCAAAATCGTATTACTCTTTAACAACTGCTCCACATTATCTCCAGCTAACACGCCTGAAGCACCACCCAAACTGCTCATATCAAAACCGAATTGACCAGCCAAAGCCGAAACTAGAGACCCCCCACCTGATGACTTAGAGTCCTCCACCACAAAAGTGAGCTTAGCGGTATAAGATACTGGCCATAGAAATGAAATTAATAAGCCTAAAATACCACCCATTATACCTAATAAAATGATTTTATATCTTTTCTTCCATAGGTATAAAAAATCACCTCTTCGCTCTGCTAATAGCATTTTGAAAGAGAAATTTTCTTCTTCAGGATATTGTGCTGGATAATTTTTCATTTATTATTTACGTAAAATTGCGATGATACTAACCAGTGCTGTTAAAGCAGTAGCAACGGCTGAAATTTCACCTATACCCAATTTCACTTTAACATCAAAAGAGGGCTGTGGTACGATAATTTTGCTTCCCTCAGTAACTATTGGATAATTTCTAAAAAACAAGAAATGTTTAACTGGGCTATTTATACCATTTGGATAGGCAACATAAGCATTCCTTAGTTTTACATTCTGTTTAATACCGCCAGCCGAATTGATATAATATTTAAAGTTTTTACTATTATAATGAAATAATTGAGGAGTATTCACCCCTCCAACAACTTCAACAAACGGATTTTCTTTTGGAATAAAAATGCTATCCTGAGGCAGAAGAATTAATTTTCTTTCCTTTTCTTTACCTGTTAAATTAGCATCAACACGTAATCCATTTCTATAAATTTGAGCGTTCTTTAAAGAGCCAGACGGCGTAATTCCGCCTGCTCTTTGAATTAACTCTAAAGCGGTCTCATCTCTTCTTTGTAAAGCATAAATTCCAGGAAATAGAATTTCACCCCCCATATTGACATTTCCTAAAGTCTGATAATTGACTAAGCGAGGAACAGTGATTTTATCTAAAGCTTGTAATTCAACAGGTCCATTTGATTGTAAATTACTATCTAAATCAACAGTGAATGTTTTTACCAATTGATTAGCTACAATATCCGATTTATTCTGGATGATCCTAGAAATCTCAATTCTATGATTTGCAGCATTATACTTGAAACCACCAGCCATAGCAATTAAATCAGCCAACTGCATTCCTTCTCTAAAACTATAATTTCCTGGCTGTTTTATAAAACCGCTAATGCTTACTGACAATTCATTGCGCATATCATCACTTGAGAGGATGAAGACTTCATCCTCCCTCTGAAGAACAATATCAGAGGTTTTTCCTGAAATAATATCTGTCAAATCAAATGAAACAGTTTGTTTAGTTAAGTCGGGCTTAATTCTATTGATGTATCCTCTACTTAATAATGCATTTCCCCTTAATCCACTTGCGTCGTCAATTAACCCTTTAAGGGTTAAACCTTCTTTCAATTCAAAAGCCCCTGGCCGATAAATTGCACCATAAATGCTTACTCGATTCGTATATCGATTTAAAATTCTTCCGATAACAACAGAATCTGCATTTTGTGGAACATAATTTTGATAAATATTATCTGGAATATTTTTAATTAATTGTTCAGTTTCGCCTTTTTGATACACCTTAGCCATCTTTTGATAGGCATCTGGACCAAATCCACCAGCATAATTGATCAAATCTGAAATAGTTTCGCCAGATCTTAGCTCATAAGCTGCGGGCATCTTCACTTCTCCACTTAAAACTATTCTCTTTTGATAAAATGGTATCCTAATCACATCCTGATCCTCTAAACGAACGTTATCATTTAATAAACCTTTCTGTAAAAATGAATAAAGATCAACCTTCTTTATTACCTTATTCCCCCTCAACAATTCTATCCCTCTTAACGACCCATTTTCAGTAGGTCCACCGGATTGATAAAGGGCGTTGAACATCGTTGAAAGCGAGGATAGTGTATAAGTCCCTGGTTGCTTTACTTCACCAATGATGGTGACTCTAATACTTCTGATATTTCCCAAAGTGATACTTAACTTTGTTTGTCCAGAGGAAAGTGCTGGATAAAGCTTTTGCATCTTAAACTTAATCTGCGTCCTGGCTTGCTCAATGGTTAGTCCTCCAACATAAATTAAACCCACATAGGGAATCTGAATGTTGCCTTCAGGAGTTACCTTAGTTTTCAAAGAAGACTCGTTTAATCCTGTTAAAATAACAATCAATTCATCATCAGGACCAATGACATAACCATCTGGAGTAGCAATTCTTAAATCGGGTTGAAAACTCAGTTTTGAGTTATTAAAATATGAAAGCCCATATACCTGAGATGGAACATTTGTAAAAATATTTAATGGGATATTTTGCTCTTGACGAGAATAATTTATACTGTCTGGTTTAGTTTTGGTGGTCAATTTATTGTTTTTTATTGCTCCTGACTTAATTACTGCAATTCTTTTTTTAAGTTTTTCAACCTCAATGGAAGGCAATCCTTTTTGTTGCATCATTTGATATGCGGTCTCTTCAGAAACACCACTGCTTAAAAGTTTTTGATAAAGCATTAAGATTTGATCGTCACTCAAGTCGTCTACTTTTACACTTTGAATATTTTCTAAACTTAGTGTTTGAGCGTTCAGCTTAAAAGAGGAAAGAGAGAGGAAAAATATTATATATAAGATATATTTATAGCGCATATGTTTCAATTTCGAAAGACGAGCAAAGTTATACATTACAAACCATAACTAATACTAAATTGAAATTGAGAATTTTTAGTTTTAGCATGACTAATAAAACTTCTATCGTTAAAAGTTGTGAGCCGAGCAGAAAGATATAAATTATTCATCCATTCGTAACTTGTATTAAAGGCAAAGGTAGTCTGAATTCTCTGCAAATTAAAAAGAAATGGAGGTTGTGGTTCTGCCAAATATTGTTGTTCAATAGTCCCTCCATCTCCTTTTCTAACTTCTTGAAAGGTAAGAGATGTTTTTAATCTTGGGATTGGAGTATACTTGATGTAAGCTATTAACCGATCAGAATTATTACCCATCCAATCACCCAAAGTATAATTTTGGTTCTTATAGGTTTGTGCAGGAATGATATTAGCATAGACAAAGGGGTTGATACGCGTATACTCTGCCCCAACTGTAAGATAAGGTACAAAAACATCCGTAATACTTCCACCAATGTTGAACCCTAATTGATTCCTACTCTTAGCTGGATTAAAAATTTCGGATGTTCGAATTTCATCAATGAATAATGTCCCGTATAAATGTGTTTTTTTAATATGGTTACGAGAACTCGCCTGTAAAAAGAACTGGGCATTAGATCCAGTGTTGATATTATACCTACTTTGATATTGATCGTATGCCTTAAAAAATAAAACAGGAATTAAGTAAGCAGCATCAAACCTATCGCTATACACCATAGATTCCCCTAGGCTAAGCAACAATCCTTTAGCAGGCATGAAATTTAAACTATGTGAAGCTAAAAATTTAGAAATATAAATTTCTCTATTTGATCCGTAAACATTGTTTCCCTTTGGATAAGTCGCATTTGAATCTATTAAACCTGATTGTAACCAAGCATGAAGGTAATGAAATCTCAACCATTTTAAGGGTTGATAGTCAAATCGTATAAATGGATAAGAGGGTGCTTTATCAGAAAGAGTTATGCGACCGTTTTCGCCGTAACCCCACAAATTTTGATCCTTACCCACGCTAATATCTCCGTTTTTCCAACTGTAGGTTACATAGCCTCTTACATCACTATAGTTTAACTTTTTAGCGGTTCTAGTATAATCTACATTTTCTGTTCTTAAAATACCAGTTTCTGGTGTAAAAATTTTAAAGCTATCTAATCCATCACCTGTCTCGGTGATATCTCTAAAATTTGCTTGAAAACTAAAATGATTACCTACTTGTCCGAAAAAGGATAAACCATGAGACTCTTTAGAAAGATTTTGATTTGAACTTGTGGTGGTTTCAAAAGTCAAAATTGGGTCTATCCTCAATAGAAATTCATCCTGGTTTACAGAGAGAAGTCTCCATCTATCTGCCTCATCTTTCTTTAAAATTGACAATGAATGATGATTTATTGTAGAATCAAACTCAGAAAATTCTTTTTGGTAAAAGCTAAGCTCTTTATTTTCTTTTATACTCAAATTTGCATACCGTAGCTTCGCCAGTAACCTACTAATCTCTTTACGGCTAATCGGTTGAATGTAATCTGAAAATGTAATATTACCTTTTTGAGCCTGCCTACTAAGAAAATTAACGACCTCATGTTTTGGGTTTTCCCAAACTATCTGAGCAAAACTAAACTTGGATAACAGAACAACCAAAAAAATTAGTGAAATTTTAATACGCATTCTCATCCCCTTTTATAATATTAACTATGGTTTGCAAAATAATCCAACAATCTAAACGAAATGTCCAACGATGAATATAATATAGGTCGTAGTTTACTCTTGCTTGCATGTCATGCTTAGTGAATGTTTCTCCTCTACATCCATTTACCTGAGCCCATCCAGTTATACCGGGCTTAACTAAATGTCTTAATAAATAATGTTCAATTTCCTTTATGGATGATAAATTAAGTGGTGTTACGTGTGGCCTTGGACCAACTATAGACATATTACCTAATAACACATTCCAAAACTGAGGAAACTCGTCTACATTGTACTTTCTTAAATACTTTCCTATTTGAGCCACTCTTGAATCATTTCTTACGGATTGCAAGAAATTACCTTTATCATCCACCTCAGGACTACCATGTTTCATGGTTCTAAACTTGTAACAAATTATCCGTTCATTATTGATCCCCCATCGCTCTTGCAGAAAATATACTGGACCACTTGAAGTGAGTTTGATAAGTATCGCTACTATTGGGAATAGCCACCATCCCATTAAAATAAAAAAACTAAGAGAGAAAACAATATCAAAAACTCTTTTAAATAATTTATTGTAAAATCTATCTTGTGGTAGCGATCTCAGATTTATCACCGGCAATAAACCAATAGTATTCATCTGGATATTGCTACTTGCATAAAAATAGAAATCAGGTATGATACGAACGCGTTTAGCATAATGCCCACAAACTTCCACACTATATTTAATCTGTTCATGTGCCGAATTAGGTAAAGCGATAATTACCTCATCTATTTCATAATTCTGGATTACATTAGGTAAATCCTCCACTCTTCCTAAATAATTACATCCATTTAGTTTTTCCTGATGGTTATCCAAAAAACCTAAACATGAGTATCCGTAATACATGTGACTTTTTATGGTTTCATAAAAATTCATTGCAGCTGGTGTAGAACCCACAAGTAATACTTTTTCTTGCAACTTTCCTTTGTGAATTAAACTATGAAGATATTTTCTTAAAATATATTTTGTGATAACAACAAAGAAAAAAAGAATAGAAAAATAAAAAAGCAAAAAGTAATTACTAAACTGAATCTGATTTCTGAAAAAGAAAAGCAAAGAGGTTAAAAAGATTGCATGTAATAAAACAGTAAATAATATATAGACTATCTCTTCAGAAAATTTATTAGTTCTTAAATCACTATATAATTTACTGATGTTGGCGGAAACGTACCAAGAAGCAAGGGAGAGTAAAATAAAAATATAAAATATTCCCTTAAGGATTAATAAATCAAGACCAAAAAAAACTTGAGCACACCATAAGCAAAATAAAATAATTGGCGCATCAATTACAGAACGTACATTCTGATAAATTAGGTAAGGCTTAGTCATAGGCTATTTCTCATCAATAATTTATTCATCAAATTAATATACTGATTACTCACAAATTCCCAATTATATTTTTCGCCAAGACCATTATTTACTTTCCTTCGCAGGCTTTCAACCAACACTGGTGATTGTTCAATTTCATTCATTTTAGTTTTCAAAGATTTCTCATCCTTGTCAAAAAATAAGCCAAACTCTCCATTATTTAGCATCTCTTGGTTAAATCGAGTATTTAAAGCTAAGATCGCACACTTGTTAGCCATTGCCTTTAACATAGCGGGATTTGTACCACCAAATTCGTGACCGTGAAGATAAACAAAACAGTGTTGATATAAGCTCAATAAATCATTCTGATTTTTAACATATCCTGTAAAAACAACTTGATCAGAAGCTAAAGATTTTAAGTTGCTGGCATAACCATCCTGATAAGGGACATCACCTATAACCACTAATTTCTTTGAAGAATTAGATTTCAAATATTCTTTAATGATAAAATCGGCATTATTATCTGGTATCAAACGGCCAACAATCAAATAATAAGAATACGGCTCTAAATTGAACTTTGCTAAAGCTTCAATATCTCTCTCCTTAAATTGAGGTGCGCCGTAAGCAATCACTTCAGATTCAGCTTTAAATTCTTGCAGATAAACCTGTCTCATTGCTTGGGCATCACTTATTAAAACATCATAAAATTTAGTGGCACACCAAGCTCCAAAATAAAAATACTTACTTCCTAAACCTTTCCATTTTGGACGTTCCCACTCTACCCCATCGGTATTGATGATGGTTTTTTTTCCAAATAGGCGGGGTAACCAACCTAAGGGGCCGGCGGCTAAATTTACAACCAAAACAACATTTGATTTGCTAAAACAAACATGTAACATACATAAGAAGGTATGTATTATTTGATTGAAAGCTTTAAACTTAACCGTTGGTAGGTACTTTAACTTTATGCCGTTTATTAGCTTTGGTTTATTTTGAAAAAGCATACTTTGACAATAAATGGTGATTTCAACATCTTGTTTTACTAATCTTTCTGATAGTTCTTTTACAAAAGTTTCATATCCTCCATAAACATAAGGATAACCTCTGGTGCCAATAACGGCGAGTTTTATTTGATTTGACGGTTTCAATTAAATCAAGCTCAGAGTTGCTGTACAATTTCTTTCAATGACTGATAATATTTAGCTGGATTAACCATTTCTCTAATATAAATCTCGGCATTTAAACCTAACTGTTTAATTTTTTCGGGCTGATTAAACAATGTGATGATTTGTTGCGCCAATTGTTCTTCATTCCCCATCTCAAATAATAACCCCGTTTGATCTGGAATCACTGTCTCGGGAATTGCACCTATATCAGCTCCAATAACTGGTGTTTGCATTAACATGGCCTCAATAATAGTAAAGCCAAATATCTCATAACATTCAGAAGGGCAGACTAAAAACTCAGCTTGTTTTACAACCGCCAATACATCGGTATTATTTTTCTTACCCAAAAACTGTACGTTATGGAGTTGATGTTTTGATACATATTGCTTTAATTCATTATTTAAAGAGCCATCTCCGACGATTTTTAAATGAATATTTTTACACCTTCTCATGGCGGCCAATAATGTATGTATACCCTTGTATTTCTCTAACCTACCTACATATACAATAAATTTATCTTGATGAGTACTCCTAGTTTCCTGCTCCTTTAGAATATCTTCTGTTTGGTAACAATGGTAGATTTGACGTAGTTTCTCTGGGAAAAATCCGTAAGACTTAAACTTATCAAACAAAAACTTTGATGGGCATATAAAATAATCTACATATTGATAAAAGTTTAAATAATGGTTGGTATAGTTATCAATACTTGCTACCATACTTGCCATTAAAGAACCTTTCTTACATTTTTTAAAAGTAGCATTATAAAATTTACCTACTTTACAATCTTCGCAAACCTCTCCGTTAGATAAAAAAGTACCCTCAGGACAAATTATCGTATAATCGTGTAAAGTCCATATAATAGGGATATTTGCTGCCTTGATTACTTTAATAATTGCAGGGGTAATATATTTATGAATAAGGTTAAGATGTACTAAATCAATGGTATTTTCGTCAAGTAGCTTACTTATTTTTTCGATGGCTTCTGCAGAGTAAATGCTTTTAGCCAATACCCTTACACCATCAGTTAAATTGATATTTTGGTTGAGGCTTTTATAGTTGATATTTTCAACAAAATATTTATCGTAAGGGGTTGAAATATTTAGCTCATTTTTCATAGAAAATGGTATAATATGATGACCATTTTTTTGATATAAATGATTGAGATTATCAATATATGTCCAATCGCCTCCGCTTGGGTACCATGTCCAGTTTATCATTAAAATATTCATGATATCTTATTTTGAGCGTAATACCTCATCACTCCGCCTTTATTGCATAAGCTTGCTATAAGTTCTAAGAGTATTGCGAAAGGTAAACTGATAGCAATTAAAAGCATTAAAATTATTGTTTTTTTCTCTTTTAAATCGCCTATTAAAAATCCTTTATAGCCAAACCATGTCCATATACTTTGCATCATACCTATTACACCTAAATGCCATGAAAAAAATTCCTTTTTTATAATTGTAAGATTCATATCATTTAAGATATTGAATAGCTTTTCTTCTGAAAAATGACTTAAATGCCTAGGTATATCTAAATGAAGCCAGTGTTTACCCGCTAGTTTAGCCTGCCAACTTAAAATGTTCGGTACTTCTACAACCAGTAAGCCTTTTGGGTTAAGGTTATTAACTACCAAATTTTTTAATAAGTTTTTAGGCTGATCCAAATGTTCTAGTACATGAAATAGCGTGATTACATTAAAATTTCCACCTAAAATTTCTCCCCCATTATAGGTATTTGTAGCTATTTCTAATCCAAAAACTTGTTGGGCATATGAAGCTCGAGGTATGGAAGTTTCGACTCCTTTTACTTTAAAACCTAGCTCCTGAGCAAAATTTAAGAATAAGCCTTTACCTGCACCAAAATCTAATAAACTACTATTTTTAGTATCAATAATCTTCATTATTTGTTTAAGTACCGCTTCATATTCAAATTTTTGAATACTATAAAAAATGGTGCCTTTTGTATCTCTAACTTGATAATCTTGCTCATCATAAAGTTTACTCACATCAATATCGGTATCAAAAAAGGTATAGATGTGATTACAATCTTGACATCTAACAATTTGATAATTATAGGTGCCTTTTTTGATTTTAAATATGGCTTGATCTTTTGGACGATTAGATTTACAAATGGGACAGTTTAGATGAATCATAAAGAAAAAATGCTTCCCTAATTTAATAGATTAGATGAGGCCTTAAAATTACAAAAAGCTTTACGATTTTTGATGAATAGCCCTAAAAATATATAATAATTGTTTTGCAGCAGTATCCCAACTAAAATTTTTCAGCCTTTCTGATCCATTGGCTACCAAATTATCTCTTAGGTTAATATTAGATAAAATTTCAACTATTTTATTGGCAATATCTTCAATACTAAAAGGGTCAAATTTTACAATAGCCTTACCACCTACTTCTGGCAAACAGGTATTATTTGCCGCAGCTACTGGGATTTGAAAGTGGAAAGCTTCTAAAATAGGTATGCCAAAACCTTCATTAATGGATGGAAAAACGTAAGCTGTAGCATGACGATACATTTCGGCTACTTGCGAATCGTTCAGATAACCTGTTAAAATAACTTTATTTTGTAGATGATGCTCATCAATTGCATGTACTATTGCATTAAAATCATTACCGTGTTTTTTAGATGTAGTACTGCCAACCAAAACCAATTTAATATCTGGATAAACCATTTGAACCTTAGAAAAAGCACTAACTAGCCTAGGCAGATTTTTTCTTTTATCCATCACTCCAACATGTAAAAGATATTTCTGCGTTGCTATATTAAACTTTTGAAATAAATTTATTGATTGTATATCTGGAGTAGCAACACTTTTAGGCCCTTCATAAACTATTTCAAACAAATTAGAATGAAGCTTGGTGTAATGCAGTATCTGTTTTTTTGAATAATGTGTAGGGCAAATAATTTTTGCAGCTCTATGGGCTGCAGATATTGTAAAAAAAAGATAGATTTTAAGCCAAATTGAATGATAATGTTCGGGATTTTCAAATAAAAAAGCATCGTGAAATACCGGCACTGTTTTAAACTTAAAATGCAAATAGGGCACATAACTATCTGTACAAAAAACTATATTACAACCCCTATTCCATGCCTTAAAGGGTAATACAAGTTGTTTCCAA
Organism: Pseudopedobacter sp.; assembly: GCA_014378105.1. Lineage (GTDB taxonomy): Bacteria > Bacteroidota > Bacteroidia > Sphingobacteriales > Sphingobacteriaceae > Pseudopedobacter. Next base: position 10,173 of record JACMOI010000130.1, on the reverse strand, counting down.
GTATGATAATTAATATGAGCTATTAATTTTCTAAGCTTACTTTCGCCAGTATAAACAGCCCAAGTGGTGTCCAAGAAATGGAAATTGATTTCATTACTTTCTAATTTTTTAAAAGCTTTAACAAGTTCTTCTAAGTAAGTTTTAGTACCTGTTTTAGCAACTTTTAAATCTCTTACATCAATTCCAATTACTAACTTTTGGTTCATTTATCTCTTTTTCTTTTTGGGAAATCATGTTTACAAAAATCCCTGTTAGAAACCATGTTAAATAAGATATGTAGGAAGAAGTCTCTATCTCTGAAGTAAATAGTGGAATAATAAAAGCCACTTTTATTAAAAAAATTGCGAGGCACATTGTCTTCTCTTTACCATGTAGCTTATAATACCAATTTCTTGCGTTTTTTATGATACTGAAAAAGATACTCATATAAATAATGATTCCCAAAACACCTAATTGTACACCAATGATGATGAATTGATTTTCACCCCCAATATGATCACCTAACGACCCCGCTACCCTACCAGAGCTTCCTAAACCTAAACCAAAAGGATGCAGATAAATAGAATTTAGGCCTTCTACCCATTCTAAAACATGCCCTACGCTAGAAGGGTCGCTGAAATTAAAAGTGTTCACGATAACCTCTAGCAAACCATTGTTTTCATTTATTCCCTTTATTAAAATGTAAACAAAATAGCTGGTTAGCATTAAAACCGCATAATGAATTGTTTTATTAATGTATTTCTTTTTATTAATTAAGCCATAGGCATAAATAATAAGAATATAGCTTAAAAGTGATGATCTTGAGAATGCAAACACAATGCTTGTCAAAGTAGCTAAAAGAGCGATGATCCCAAAATTGTCAATTTTTATTTTATAATCCTCGGTAGTATAAAGTGCCGCCAAAATAGCTAGTGCGATTAAAGTAGAAGCCGCATGTTCTAATGGGTTAGCGAAAAAGCTACCAAATCTTTTAAATCCACCAGCAGATTCAAAGGTCCAAGAAAGACCATAATTACCACTAGGTTCAAAATTGAAAAAGTAATAGTTGAAATCGGCATAACCGGTTCTAGATTGAAGATGTTGATTGGTGATCACTTCAAATAAAACAACTACTCCTGCCAATACCGCTAATATTAAAATATTTAAAAAATATTTGTTGATATATATTTTCTTAGGATCATATAAACGAGCTATGGCATAAATTAAGAAAAAGAAAGAAAGACTTTTTAAAGCAATCATCCTTTCAAAAAAATCTTGGCCTCCAATTGGTAAAAGAGCATAAAATAAGCTCAATAAAAAATAACTGCCAATAGAATAATCAATAAAGTGAAGTTTGAGTTTAGCTTTGTAATGATAAACAACCCATGTAAAAAAAAGTAAGACAAAAATTTCTTTGGTGGATTGCAAAATCCCAATGATAATTGAAAAACCATATTTATAAACTACTGATAAGGCAGTGGTATAGATAGATAGGGCAAAAACTATAAAGAAAAAAAAATATTGAATGTTTCCTTTCAAAAACTCTCTCAAGGTGATGATGGTAACGGAGATATAGATAAGAGGAAATATCAGTAGCATGGTAAGTGTTAATATGATGAGGTAAAGAAACCTTCAAAAATCCCTTTAAGCAAATATTTAGCCTTCTGAAACTTCAATTTAAATAAAAAGTAAAATAAAAGTGCGCACCAATAAGCAATCAGATTTAAAAAATTAAAGATATAGCAAAATTTATTTCCAAAAGATCGTAGAAACCATATACGATTTCTGTTTAAATAATAATGGATGATTGGACTCAAGGTACCTTCTTTCTTTTTTTTTTTGAGTTGACTTGAAACCCCTGCTTCGTGGTAAATTACCGCATTGGGTAAAATATAGAGTTTGTAGCCCTGCAACCTCCACCTAAAAGAAAGCTCCACATCTTCATAATATAAAAAGTACTTATCATTAAATTTTCCGCCATTTTGTAATACTTTATTTTTCACGAGAAAGCAACAGCCTGTTATCCAATCAACCTCTTTTGGTTTCTTAGGTAATACTTTTGCTGAATAGGTGTAACCCCAAAACACATTAAACTTCAATTCCCCATTCCATAATTTATCCTTTTGATGGGTATAATAAATTGCTGGTTGTACGGCAGCAATTTGCTCGTGATGTTGTAAAAAGTGGAATAGCTGTGTAATTAAATCTGTTTCGATTAGCGTATCTGTATTCATCAACATGGAATATTGATATCCCATTTGAAGACTAAGATCAATAGCCCTGTTGTTTCCTTCGGCAAAACCTAAATTAAATTTATTCTCTAAAATAATTACATCTGGGAAATTGGACTTTATATTCGCTATAGAGCCATCAGTTGATCCATTATCAGCAAAAATAATATCAAAAATAGCATGATCAGCATGTTTATAAATAGATCTTATACAAGCTTCGGAGTGAAATTTAGTATTCCAATTTAATAAAATAATAGCGATAGGCTTAGGCATAAGACTTAGACCTTCTTATAAAAAATTCATAAAGTAAAAGTGAGAAAGTTTCGATAATAAGTATATAAAAACCTACAAATTCAAATTCCTTAAAGAAAATGAATAGACTTGATAGTATGGCAGAAAGTAAAAGAATAATTAAGGCAATCTTAAAAATGGTATAATTATCATTATGTAGCAAACGATCTAAAACATTCATGAAATTAAGGGCGGCAATAAATGGAACAAAAGCCATTTCTCTTAAAAATAAGCTGGCTTCATCATTGGTTTTACCTGTTAAAACATATATAATCAAATCGGGAAAAATAAATAATATCAAAGATCCTACAAAAAACAATACTGCGGTACCTAGTTTCACATTCTTTTTGAAATGTTGCCATTTCAAACTACTCTCACTGAATAATTTTGATGCCTTTGGATAAATTGCATTAAATATAGAAATGATTAATATCCTGCATGACCATACTATTTTATCACAAATAGAGTAAGCACCTAATAAGGTGTCAGAACCTCCAATTTGAAGTGCAAATAACATGATTGATTGCTGAAGATAAACTGAAAAATTATTAGCAACAAGGTAAAAATTATCTTTAATAATTAATTTGCAATCTTTAATTTTGGGCCTAATGATCGATAATTGATATTTTTTGCAGATAAGCAAAAGCATCAATAAATAACTAATTGAATTTGCCCCCCCTATAATAAAGTTAACCCAAACTGCATCTGACTTACTATCTATAAAGATAAGGATTACAAAAATGATAACGATTTTTGTTAATAAATTCGAGAGATTGAAAAGCTTTAAATCTTCTTGTCCTAAATAAAAAAATAAGGGATTTACAACTTCGGCAAATATTAAAGGAATGGCAGTGACGTATAATAAATAATCGCCAGAGAAAATTGGTTTTGCTAAAAGCATTCCTATAATTACCAGCGTAAAAAAAATAATCCTAATAAAAAGCGTTTCTGTAAAAATTTTTGAGAGTATTCCGCTATTTTTAGCCGCAACTGCAATATCTTTCACACTGGTTTGCGTGGTAGCATAAGTTACCAAAATAGACACCAATGCCGCAAAGGCATTGGCTACCATCACTTGCCCAAACATTTCTAAGCCAACTGCCCTAGTAATTACAGGAATCATCAGCATCATCAATAAAATATTACTAACTTGAATAGTACTGAGATTTACAAAATTTGCAAATACTTTGGTTTTAGTGATGTTTTTAATAAGACTGATAAAAATGTTCAAGCCAGATAGAATTTTGTTGCTAAATTATGATTTATTTTGTTGCTTATTCATTTGTTGATTTTATAATTAGCTTTAAACTTTGTCTTCATCAAATAAATATATTTAGGATGATTAAAAAGCGTTAAATTAAACTTTATGAAAAAAGGTTTTTGTCTGATTTTTAGTATTTTTTGTTATACACAGGTATTTTGCCAAACACCAAATCAAACCTTTCCCTATGATTTTTATAGCAATCAAAAATTAGATCATAAAATCTATGGCATAGAAAATAAATTTCACAGCAGTATTAAACCTTATTTAGCTGATGATTATGCGCTTGCACTCAGCATAGATTCAATGAGAAATATTGGATTAGATACAGGTAAAAGGTCTTTATTAAAGAGAAAACTATTTGAAGAGCATTTGATAGAAATCAATAAAAAGGATTATCAGCTATATATTGATTTTCTTCCTGATTTTCAAACTGGAAAAGAGCTACAAGAATCTAAAAATACTTGGTTAAATACGAGGGGTTTTCAGATAGGAGGTAATATTGGAACTAAATTTTCATTTTATACAAGTGGTTATGAATCTCAAGCTCTATTCCCAACCTATATTCAAAAATTTATCAATACAAATGGAATAATCCCATCTCAAACTAACGATAATTTTGGCCCTGAAAAGACTATAAAAGATTATAGTTTTTCAACTACGACCTTATCATACACCCCAATAAAATATTTAAACATCACTTTAGGACAAGACAAGAATTTTATTGGGGATGGTTACCGTTCCATGTTATTGTCTGACGTAGCCACTAATTATCCATTCTTAAAGATTACTGGAAACTTAGGTGATGTAAAATACATGAGCATGTGGGCTCAGTTTCAAGATTTAACAGCTCCTCAATTTTCTTATGAAAATGGTTATCGAAAAAAATGGGGTGTTTTCCATTATCTAGATTGGAATATTAATAAAAGACTTTCTTTAGGTTTTTTTGATTCGGTGATTTGGAACGACGCAGATTCTACTGGCAAGCGAGGTTTTGATTTCAGTTATATAAATCCACTATCTTTTTTAAGACCTGTTGAAAGACAAAATGGTTCTCCAGATAATGCAGTTATTGGCTTTAACGGAAATTACAAATTAAATGGAGTCACTATTTATGGGCAATTTTTACTTGATGAATTTGATGTAAAACATGTATTTTCTGGTGACGGATACTGGGCTAATAAATCAGGTTTGCAGCTGGGTTTAAGGGGTTATGATTTATTGGGACTAAAAGGATTTAGATACTTAACAGAGTTTAATACAGCAAGGCCTTATACTTATTCTGGCAGGACATCTTTAACAAACTATGGGCATTATAATCAGGCATTAGCTCATCCATTCGGTGCAAATTTTAAAGAATGGGTAACTATGCTAGGTTATGTGGTCGGCAGGTTTAACTTCTCATCAGAAATTGACCTTGCTAAATACGGCTTGGATGGTATAGGAAAGAATTTTGGTAAGGATATATTTAAACCTTATAAAACTAGACAGCAAGAATTAAACAATAAGGTTGCTCAAGGGTTAGTCACTGATTTTACTTACTTAAATTTTAAGACTGCTTACTTATTAAATTCAAAATATAATTTAAGGATAGAGTTAGAGGCAACCCATAGAAACGAGAAAAACTTGACTTTTAATAACACCACCAATTGGATAACTATTGGTTTGAGAAGTTCTTTCAGGAATATTTATTATGATTTCTAAAAAAAAGGAAAAGCTAAACTGGATATTGACTTATGATTTAAGACTAAATCAAACATATACATTTAGATATATCAGCTTTTTAAAAAAATTAATTGAGAAAAATAACAATACAAAAGCCATAGGACTCATCTTTCCCTTTAATCCCCACCATATTGAGGACGTATCAATTAATTCATCCTTAATACATAGACCCAAATTGATTGAATTGGTTGAGCTAACAATAACCGATTACAATATTATTCAAAGAATATTGCTATTCATTGATGCTCATCAATATCCATTTTGGCTAGAGAAGTCTTTTTTAGCAATTCATGTCATGATTTATAAAGTCGATGCGTGGTTTGTAAATCCATCTAATTTTAAAAACATAAAGACCGAGCCTTCAATCATCATTTCAGGAGGATCAGGAGGAATCATCAAATCGTCCTATCTACTCTCGAAAAAATTTAATGCAAAATTAGTTTTAGATTATAGAGATCCATGGAATTTTGGTTACCATTTACTTGAAACAAATTATCTAATTCATTCTCTCAAAAGAAGATTTACACTAAAAACCGAACTTAGGATATTGGAATATGCACACCATATTACCACGGTTTCGGAGAGCTTAAAAAATTGCTTCCCTAAAAAATATCACCATAAAATAACCGTAATTGAAAACGGCAGTAATTTTGAACAAGAAGATATCATTTATCAAATTAATGCCAAACCTGAAAAGTTTAGCATAAGCTATTTAGGCACTATTTATAACGATCAATTATTTGAAGAAGACTTTTTTAAAGCTTTTGCATATTTTTATAGTTCGACAGACAATAATTCTCTAATTGCTTTAAATTTCATAGGAGCTGATAAAAACGATTCTCTGAAAAAGTTAATTAAAAAGTATAAACTCGAAAAGATTACCAGCGTCACAAAAAGAATGAGTGAAGAAATGCTTTTAACTTATTTAACGCAATCATCGATCTTTCTTCAATTAAGATTTAAGGATAGATCACAAATTATCACCTCAAAAATTACCGACTATCTGATGTTCGGAAAACCTATTCTCCTTCCAGTTTCGGACAAAGGAGATATCGCAGAAACAATAAAAAAGTATCAAGCCGGCTATGTTTGCAATGGTGTTGAAGATACCATAGTGGTATTACAAAAAGAATATCAGAAATTTTTAAATAAAGAAAGTATCATGATTCATCAAAAAGATTTATCTCATCTATCAAGAACTCAAATTTCTAAGAAACTAGTTAAAGTGATTGAAGACTTACAAGCTTAATATTACCCCACCATCCCCTTAGTTGTTCTGGCAACAGCTAATTTTTTAACTTCTTTGATAATAGATTCACTATCATAACCACATTCTTGCCACAACTCCTTTTGTTCACCATGTTCAATAATTTCATCTGGCATTCCTAAACGAACAACCTGTGATTGATACTGATGATCTACCATGAATTCTATAACTGCACTTCCAAATCCTCCCTGTAAACAACCATCTTCGATAGTAATTACTTTAGAGAATTTAGAGAATACCTCATGTAGCATTTTTTCATCTATAGGCTTCACGAAACGCATATCATAATGTGCTGGATGGTATCCTTCTGCATTCAATTCCAAACATGCTTTAACTGCTTCGTTACCAATGTGTCCTAAAGTAAGAATCACAATATCTTCACCATCACAAACCTTACGTCCTTTGCCAACTTCAATCTCTTGAAAAGGTCTTTTCCAATCTGGCATTACACCATTTCCTCTTGGGTAACGAATGGTAAAAGGGCCTCCATGATTTTTTAATTGCGCAGTATACATTAGATTTCTTAACTCTTCTTCATTCATTGGAGCTGAGATAATCATATTCGGAATACATCTGAAAAAGGCAATATCATAAGCACCATGGTGTGTTGGGCCATCTGCACCAGCAATCCCTGCTCTATCTAAACAAAATACAACAGGCAACTTCTGTATGGCCACATCATGCACTACCTGATCAAATGCTCGCTGCATAAAACTCGAGTAAATGTTGCAATAAGGAATTAAACCCTGTGTAGCTAAACCTGCGGAAAATGTAACCGCATGCTGTTCAGCAATCCCAACATCAAACGCCCTATTTGGCATTGCCCTCATCATGATGTTTAAAGAGCACCCTGAAGGCATTGCAGGAGTAACCCCCATTATTTTCTCATTCTGCTCAGCCAATTCTACCATCGTGTGTCCGAAAACATCCTGATATTTTGTAGCTTGAGTCTTATCAGAAACTGATTTTTTGTTTTCTTCTTTTTTTTTTTCATTCTTATCTTTTTCATGTTATTTTTTTAATGATTCCGCTACCAGGATGGTAATAATAACACGCGGTCTTTCAGAAAAAGAAGAACGTTTTATTACGCAGAAAATAAATTATAACCCGGCGTGGAATGAAATTGCATCTGATGCTATCGCCGTAATAGTTAATAAAAAAAGCAACGATACTTTATTTACCATGAACAGGTTGCAACAACAACTTACCGGGAAAATAAACAGAACACAAACGATGGTTTTTGATGGCCTAAATAAAACAAACACAGTAAGGTTTATTGAGGATTCGGTTCTGAAAGGAAACAATTTTGATAGCTCTGTAGTGAAAGCTGTTAAAACCAGCAGTGAGGTGCTGGATTATGTAGCTACACATGAAAACAGTATCGGATTTGTGGGCATAAACAGGATAGGGAACCCGGAAGACAGCGGACAGGTGGCTATGCTTACTAAAGTGAAAATTGCGTATGTAAAATGTGACGTTTGTGTTAATACACCTTATATATTCCCTTCGCAGGAAAGCATCCTCAACAGGCGATATCCATTGGTACGCGGTTTGTATTATGCCCTTAAAGAAAATTACACAGGATTAGGGTCCGGTTTTGTATCATTTTTGAAATACGAAAGAGGGCAACTAATTTTTCGCAGAGCGTATCTTGGTCCGGTAATGGGCTTTGATGTGAGGAATATAAAAATGAATGACAAACTACCAAAGGATTAACAAACACTTAGTAAGCACAGCATAAAAATTTCAGTCTAAAAAACAAAACCGAAAATGAGACAAATGAAAAAACTATTATTAATTATCGTAACTGTACTTTTTGCGGGTGCTTCTTTTTCCCAGAGTATAGATGAAGGCAAGCGTTTTTTGTATTTTGAAAAATTTCAAAGTGCTAAAAATGTTTTTCAAAAACTTTCAGCAGCAAATCCTAATGACGAGACTGCGGCTTATTATTACGGGCAATCGTTAATAGGATTGGAAGATATTGCCGGCGCTAAAACTTTTTATCAGCAAAGGTTATCAGCAAATCCTAATAGTCCTTTATTACTTGCGGGTATGGGACATGTGGAATTGTTAGAAGGTAAAAATGCAGATGCCCGTAACAGGTTTGAAACTGCTATTTCATTAAGCGGCGGCAAAAGAATTGATGTGCTGAATGCCGTAGGTGCTCCAAACAGTGACCCGGAAATAAAAAACGGCGATGCAGCATATGCAATAGCCAAATTAAGGCAGGCTACGACTATAAAAGGGTTTAAAGATCCTGAAGTATGGGCAAATTTGGGCGATGCATACAGGAAAGCAGGTGATGGCGGTTCTGCCATACAATCTTATGATGCGGCGCTCGCCATTAATCCTTCGTATGCAAGAGCAATCTATCGTAAAGGCAGACTTTACCAGGCACAAGGCAGGGGACAGGAATCTTTGTATACGGGATTTTATAATGACGCTATAGCTAAGGAACCTTTGTATGCACCCGTCTACAGCACCTTATTTAATTATTATTATGAGACTGATGTGCCAAGAAGTGCGGAGTATTTAGAAAAACTTCTTGCAAACTCTGACCCGGATGCTAAGGCATGTTTTTCCAGAGCAAGTATTTTATATGCTCAGGCAAAATATCCTGAAGCAATTAAAAAAGCGGACGAATGTATTGCAGCTGATGGCAAAAGTATATATCCCAAACTTTATCATTTGAAAGCGTTTTCCTATTTTAAAACAGGAGATTCTCTAAATGCAAAAACGAACTTTGAACTGTATTTTAAAAATCAGGATGCCAATAAAATTTTTGGCGGTGACTATGCTGCTTATGCAACTACTCTTCTCAAATTTCCCGGCAATGAAGAACAGGCAGCTATGTATGTTAATAAAGCTGTAATGCTTGACAGTACTGAATCTAACAGGGTTTCATATCTGAAAGAGTTGGGTAATGCTTATCGCAATCAGAAGAATTACGGAGAATCAGCCAGATGGTTTAACAGAGTGTTGGACATCAGAAAAAACTACAGCAACCTTGATTTGTATAATGCCGGGTATGATTATTTCAGAGCGGGCAGATTCGATTCTTCTGTAATAGTATTTAATAAATACACTTCTAAATACCCCGATGATATATTCGGATATTATATGATTGCAAAAGCTAATTCAGGAATAGATTCAACACGTACCACAGGCCTCGCATTTAGTTCTTACAATAAGGCAATAGAAGTGGGGGAAAGAGCTGCTGATAAGTCTAAAATAAAAGATCAGCTTGCAGGGTCTTATATCTTTATGAGTCAATATTATTTTGAAGTGAAAAAAGATAAATCAACAGCTATGAGTTATGTTGATAAGGCATTAGCCATTGACCCTGCAAATGGGATTGCTATAGCCCTGAAAGATTTTATCATGAAGAATGATCCAAATGCAAGAGTTGCTCCCGCAAG
>JACMOI010000129.1 GCA_014378105.1 Pseudopedobacter sp. | reverse complement strand
TGACGTAATTCCTGATATTTTATTACTGGCGAAGGGAATGGGGGGAGGAATGCCAATTGGTGCATTTATAGCCTCTAAAAAAATGATGGATGTGTTTAAAGACAATCCAATACTTGGGCATATTACCACTTTTGGTGGTCACCCTGTAAGTTGTGCTGCTGGTTTAGCAACCTTAGAAACTATTTTAGATGAAGATCTGATAGCATCAGTAGCAGAAAAAGAGCAGCTTTTTAGAAAATTATTAAAGCATCCGAAAATTAAAGAAATTAGAGGAAAGGGACTTATGCTCTCTATACAGTTAGATGACTTTCCACAAGTTGAAGCGGTTAGTAAAGCCTGCGTTGAAAACGGAGTAATTATTGATTGGTTTTTACATTGCGACAATGCCATGCGTATTGCTCCGCCTTTAATTATTACCAATGATGAAATAAAATTCGCCTGTAAAGTGATTATTGGCGTAATTTCTGCTCTATAATTGTCGAGAAACGAAAGTTTTTCATTTTTCTAACAATTACTGGTAAATTTCATCAGTATATAAACAAGAATAAATTTTATGACTGAATTTGAACAAGTACAAACATTTTTAATTAATAAAGGTGCAGATATTGGGTTGGCACTGATAAAAGCCATCTTGATTGGCTTTATAGGTTGGCAAATTGTGAAATTTTTATCCAAATCTTTTGTGAAAGTTATGGAGAAAAGAGATGTTGACCCATCATTAAGAGTATTTCTTAGAAGTTTGGTTCATAATCTTTTGTTGATTCTCTTAGTTTTAACTGTACTTTCAGCATTAGGAATAGAAATGACCTCTTTCTTTGCCATTTTAGGAGCAGCAGGTTTAGCAATTGGTTTAGCATTACAGGGAAGTTTATCTAATTTTGCAGGGGGTGTTTTGATCTTAATTATAAAGCCATTTAAAGTTGGAGATGTAATTGAGGCACAGGGAGAAATAGCTTCTGTTAGTGAGATACAAATCTTTCATACGGTATTAAAAACATTTGATAATAAGACTATCATATTACCAAATGGTAATTTATACAATAACAAAATTATCAATTACAGTACAGAGCCCGCCCGTAAAATGCAATGGGTTTTCGGAATAGGTTATGGAGATGATATTGATTTGGCGAAACAAACAATAAAAGAAGTCATATTTTCTGATGAACGAATCATAGATAAAGAAACACCATACATTTATGTGGACTCTTTAGGTGATAGTTCGGTAAATATTAGAGTTAGGGCCCTAGTTTCAAATGATGATTTTTGGGATGTATATTTATCTAAAATTGAGGAGATTAAAAAAGCCTTTGATAAAAAAGGAATTTCAATTCCATTTTTTCCTCAACGAGACGTACATCTTTTTAAACAGGATAATAACTAATAAAAAACCCGATCTTTCTGATCGGGTTTTTTATTTTTACAATTAGTTTTAAGCTTTTAAAAATGAGTTTATATCATACTTTTTCGATATTAATTGTTGTGTCGGCTGTTTTTGCATATTTAAATTTTAGATATCTAAAACTTCCACCATCAATTGGATTAATGCTTATCGCCTTAATTGCATCTGTGGGTTTAGTAATTGTAGGGAATTTGTATCCATCAATACTTGGGGATGTTACAGTTTTATTAGAAAGGTTTGATTTTTCGGAACTTCTTTTAGGTTCTATGCTGAGTTTTATGCTCTTTGCAGGAGCCATTCATATAAACATTGAGGACTTAAGGAAAGAGAAGATTTCGGTGATCATGTTCAGCACATTTAGCGTTGTGATTTCCACTTTTTTAATTGGGGCCATTAGCTTTTATCTTTTACCATTTTTTGGTCTTCAGGTTCCTTTTATCCATTGCTTATTATTTGGATCTCTTATATCTCCAACCGATCCAATTGCGGTATTAGGTATTCTAAAGGAAACAAATATTCCAAAATCTTTAGAGACTAAAATTGCAGGGGAATCCTTATTTAATGATGGAGTTGCTGTTGTTATATTTATAACTATTTGGGAAGCCGCCCGCTCTCCTGAGCTTCCAGGTTTTATTGAGATTTCCGAATTATTTTTAAGAGAAGCTGTAGGCGGGATGCTTCTGGGCCTAATAGTCGGTTTTATAGGCTATAGGATGATGCGAAGTATCGATAATTACAAAGTAGAAGTTTTAATTACTCTTGCGATTGTAATGGGTGGTTATACTTTAGCAAGTTGGCTACATGTTTCGGGTCCGTTAGCAATGGTAGTTGCAGGAATTTTAGTTGGAAATCATGGTAAAAAATTCGCCATGTCAGATAAAACAAGAGAATATGTTTCTAAATTTTGGGAATTGATTGATGATATCTTAAATGCCATACTTTTTGTTTTAATAGGATTAGAGTTATTGATTATTAATGACATTAAAGATTACGTTTGGGTAGGTATAACTATGATTTTATTAATCCTGATTATTAGATATGTATCAGTTCTTATCCCTTCTTTGATGATAAAGTTTCGGGAAAAATTTCATCATAAAACAGTTTTAGTTTTAACATGGGGTGGTTTACGTGGAGGTATTTCTATTGCACTCGCGTTATCTTTAACGCCCGATCTAAATAAAGAATTATGGGTTTCGGTAACCTATTTTGTAGTTGCATTTTCTATACTATTACAAGGATTAACTGTTGGTAAATTCACGAAATATTTAAAATTCAGCTAGCCAATCATTTAAGAGATAAAATATATCTAATAATACTTAATAATCTCAAATACATTTACCAAATTTAGCCTTATGAACGTTTTAATTGTTGAAGATGAACGAGGCCTTGCATTAGAAATTGATGAATTTTTGTCAAAGCAAGGGTACACGATAGAACACGCCAGAAAAAAAGCAACAGCGGAAGAAAAAATATTTGTCAATCAATATGATTTCATCCTACTTGATTTAGGTTTGCCTGATGGAGATGGATTTGAATTGTTACATACTTTAAAGAATATTAAAGGAAGGGAAGATGCAGTAATCATACTTACTGCTAGGGGTGAAGTTGATGATAGAATAAAAGGCTTAGAAGATGGTGCTGATGATTATTTAGCTAAACCATTTTCTTTAAATGAATTACTTGCAAGGATGCATGCGGTTATTAGAAGAAAACACAAACTCGAAAAAAACGATATTGAAGTCTTTGGCTTCAATTTAGATATTAAAAATAGGTTAGTAACTTTTGGCGAAGAGCGTATCAATTTAACTAAAAAGGAATTCGAGATTTTTAATTACTTAGTACTCAATAAAAACAGAGTGATTAGTCGTGTGAACTTAACTGAGCATGTTTGGGGAGATATTTTAGAAGTAAATTCAGATTCAAATTTTGTGGATGTGCATGTAAAAAACTTAAGAAAGAAATTAGCTATTCATGCCGAGATTCCTTGGTTTGAAACAGTAAGAAGTATTGGTTTCAGAATCAATATTTAGTATCTTTTAAATGTATAAACTCCAATTTAAACTCATTTTTTATAATGCCTTAACCAAAGGGTTTATTATTTTGATTTTGGGCTGTTTTGTTATGATTTTTTTAGATGACATTTCCTACTCCCAATTAGATGTTAGATTGCAAGACAAAGCCGACCGATTAATAAAGAACATTACAGATAACGAGGTTTACAACAAAATTTCTGAAAATAAAAGCTTTACAGATTATAATGTATTAAAAGAGGAATACGTATTTCTAGACAAAATAGAATCTGATACAACTGTAGTTGTAAATCCTAATTTTATCACAAGTCCAAAAACAGTTGGCAACGACACAGAATCTTTTCGAATAATTAATTACTATTTTAATCATAAGGGCGAATTATATCATTTAGAAATTGGGCAAAGCTTGGTTGCGGTTAAAAGATTAAGAAAAACAATCCTCTTAATTACTATTTTCGCGGTTTTAGTTTCTTTGGGTATCAGTTTGATTATTGATATACTCTTTAATAAAGTTTTATTAAACCCATTTTATAAAATCGTTGATCAAAAAATAAACAAAGTAAATGATCCTTTAAGCTATAATCATCAATTAATAAAGACCACAACTCAGGATTTTAGAGCGTTAGATGAGAGTATAAGTGGATTAATGAATAAGGTTTCGAACTTTATTTTAAAAGAAAAACAGTTTATCGCCAATGTTTCACATGAGCTTTTAACACCAATTAGTATTTTATCTGTCAGGTTCGAAAATATTTTAAACGACGAAAATTTAAACGAACTTCAAACTAAGAAAATATTTGATTCTATCAAAACCTTACAACGATTAAAAGGCGTAGTAAATAGCCTTTTACTCATATCTAAAATAGAAAACCATCAATTTAATAAACCTGATATTATCTCAATTGAAAGTATAATTTCAGAAGTTATTTATGAACTACAAGACAGAGCAGAGAATAAAAATATTTCTATTTTTAATGAAATTCGATATCAATTTAAGAGTTATGCTAATGAGTCTTTAGTACACACGCTATTTTTTAATATTATTAATAACGCCATTAAATACAATAACGAAGATGGGAAAATTATTGTAAAGGATAAAACTAGTAATGAGTATTATAACATATACATTGTTGATACTGGAAAGGGAATGGAAAAAGATGCGATTGAACATGCATTTAATAGATTCGAAAAGGTAGAAGATGATGAAGAAGTTTTAGAAAGTCATGGTTTGGGTTTGGCAATTGTGAAAAGTATAGCGCAATTTCATAAGATAGACTTAGAAATAAAATCAGATTTAGGTATAGGAACAACATTCATCCTTCGTTTCCCAAATCAGTTTATATTTTAATTCATTCTGTTTTTCTTGATCAACCAAGCATTTAATACAGGATAAAAGCCATCTTCTAAGTGCGCATCGATGTATTCAATTTTAAACTGAGCGCATTTTTGTTTCAAGTTTTTTTTGAATGTTTGAATTTTATTTAAATAAACATCTTTAAGCTGAGTTGGATTCAACTTAATTTCTTCAAGCGTTTCAGCATCAATAAAGTGGTAAGGACGATTTTCAAAATCAAAATTTAATTCATGTTTTTTCTCATTGATGTTGAAAATAATAACTTCATGCTTATTATATTTTAAGTGTTGCAACGCCGCAAAAAGCTTCTCTTGTTCTACCTCATTAGTTGAATTCTGAAATAAATCAGAGAATAATACAACCAAAGACCTTTTATGGATTTGCTCGGCTATCAAGTGTAGATTATTAATAATATCTGTTTTTTTCTGTTCTGGATTAGTTTTTAATCTACGTTCCAGTTCATTTAACAAATATTTTTGATGGCTAATTGTGGATTTATTTGGAGTGTGAAACTCTATTTTATCAGCGAAAAGCGTTAGCCCAAAAGCATCTCTTTGTTTTTTCAGAAGATTAAAAATCGCTGCCGCCGCCAATGCAGAAAACTGGAACTTATTTGTTCCTTTATCAGGATAAAACATAGATGAAGAACAGTCAATCAAGATTTGACACCTCAGGTTTGTTTCTTCTTCAAAGCGTTTTACGAATAATTTATCGGATCTGGCAAAGAGTTTCCAATCTATATTTTTTATAGAATCGCCATTATTGTACAAACGATGTTCGGCAAATTCGACTGAAAAACCATGAAATGGACTTTTGTGTAAACCAGTAATAAAGCCTTCCACTACTTGTTGCGCAAGCAATTCTAGATTATCAAAATTTGTTTGTTCCCAAACAGGGATTTCAACTTTTTGCATCTCCTAAATTAGGTTTTAAGAAGTTTACAAGCAAAAAAAATAGTCCTTGATTAAAGGACTATTTAAAATCTATTAAATCGAAAATTTTATTGGAGTGTAAATTTAGCATTATTGTTAATCCAAACTTTACTGTAGAACCTATCATCGGTTGTGATGTCTAAATCACCATCATTATCAATATCTTGAATTCGAATCCATTTTATCCAATTCGTATCACTGGCATCCTTATTTGGCGTAATAGTAGTTGACGTTACATCAGTAAAATCAGTACCCGTGTTTTTAAGTAGTTGAAGATAATAACCCTCTGGAGCATTACCGTCACTTTTTCTTGTAATTAAAATATCTGTTTTTCCATCTTTATCGAAATCAATAAAATCGATATCAACGACAACTACTTTCCCACTAATTTTAGGTAACGTTGTCATTTTCGAAGTCGAGTATGAACCTGTTCCATTGCCCCAAAGAATAGTCGTATTTGCATTATCTTGTTCAAATCCTCCTAAAACTAAGTCTAGGTAGCCATCCTTATTGATGTCATAAAGCTCGGATGTGAAATAGCTTTTATTGTAAAATGTACTAGGATAAAGAGAATTATCATAAGTAAAATTCGCTTTCCCATCATTTATTAAAAACTTACTTATGCTTTTATTGTCAGTAACAAATAAGTCTAAGTCTCCATCATTATCAATATCGCCAGAGCATACAGATCCATAGTATCCAGTTGGAATATTTAGCGTTTTAGTGGTGAACTTACCATTGGTGTTTAGTAAAATTATAACAGATTCCCCTGGATAAGAGCCACCATTGAAACCTGTTGATGATATAACCACATCTAACCATCCGTTACCGTCAAAATCTCCTGTAATTGCTTTAGCGCCACTTATTAATTTTGGTGCTCCTCCAATAAAGACGCTTTGATCTTTAATTAAATTGAAGCCATTATTCTTATAAAACTCAACTTCTGAACCAACATTTGTAGATGGATTTGTAAAAGCAGCAACTATATCCAAATCCCCATCTTTATCAAAATCACCATACGCTCTTGCTTCGTAGCTATGAGCGCTGTAGGCTTTATTAAGGGGGGTGGTCGTCATAGAAATGGAAAAATCTATATAAAACTTGTTGTTTAAATAAGAGGTGTATGAAGAACTACTATTGATATTTAAATTAGCAATTACACCAGTTAATAAAATATTCAAAAAATATTTGTTTACCGTTTCGTTTTGAGCAACAACATTTAATGCAATAGTTGAACTACTAAAATCAGCAGAGTCTTTACTATTAGTAATTTGTGTTGCATTAACTTTTAAAGTGGCTTTATCAGAAACTTCAAAAGTTGGGATTAAAGTTTTTAAGTCCGTTCCTTTTGGTATTTCAATAGTTAAATCCATTCCGTTCAAAGTTGCTACATAATCTTTATCCAAACTAGGATTATTAAGTTTAAGGAATTTAAAAGAAATCAATTCCTTTTCAGGAGAATATGGCGATACTCCAGGCAATTGTGGTTTATTACAAGCTGTAAATAGTATGGAAAAAAATATTGTAATTAGGTAAATATATTTTTTCATTATAAAGTGGTTTAAATTGAAATAAAAATCTCTATCAAGAATATCTTTACTCATTTTTCCCCTTTTTGAGAAAAACATTCTTCTAAAAATATTTTTAATATTGACCATAATGTTTGATTTTTTAGTTATACGTTCCTTTTTGAGGTCTGTTACAATTAATTCTATCTAAATAATTCAAACTCTATACCATTTAAATAGTACTTTGTTATTGTAAAAAAAATAATAATTTAGAATAGATAAAACAGCTGATAATGTAAAATTATTTATGGTAAATTAAGATTCAATAAACAGGGGGTTTTATCTCGATAAGTTATCCACAAGTTTCCATTTACCGGCTTTAAAACGTATTATTGTTAATATTGATTTAAATAAAAAATGAGCGAAGAAAACATAGATAAGTCCAATTATTCTGCCGATAATATTCAGGTTTTAGAAGGTTTAGAAGCTGTTCGTAAACGTCCAGCAATGTATATTGGTGATACAGGTGTAAAAGGTCTGCATCACTTGGTTTATGAAGTAGTAGACAACTCAATTGATGAAGCTTTAGCGGGATATTGTACAGATATTTTTGTAACCATCCATAAAGATAATTCTGTTACTGTTAAAGATAATGGACGTGGTATTCCTACGGAGATGCACACCAAAGAAAAACGATCAGCATTAGAAGTAGTAATGACGGTGCTACATGCGGGTGGTAAATTTGATAAGGATACTTATAAAGTTTCTGGAGGTCTACATGGCGTGGGGGTGAGTTGTGTAAATGCGCTTTCTATTCATTTAAAAGCAGAAATTCACAGAGATGGGAAAGTTTATATGCAAGAATATTCTTGTGGAAAACCGCAATATCCTGTTAAAGAAGTTGGTACGGCCGATGATAGTGGGACGATTGTGACCTTTACTCCTGATGATTCCATCTTTACCCAAACTGTAGAGTATAAGTTTGATACAATTGCAGGAAGATTGAGAGAGCTAGCTTATTTAAATAAAGGTATTCATCTAAATTTAGAAGATGAGCGTGAACAAAATGATGATGGCTCTAATATATCGGAACATTTTTATAGCCAAGGAGGTTTAAAAGAATTTGTGAGATATTTAGATGATACCAGAACTCCCTTAATTCCTGAGCCGATTTACATTGAAGGAGAAAAAAATGGAATCCCTGTAGAATTAGCTTTTACCTACAATAACTCTTACAGTGAAAACGTACATTCATATGTAAATAATATCAATACGGTTGAAGGTGGAACTCATATTGCAGGTTTTAGAAGAGGTTTAACGCGTACCCTAAAATCTTATGCTGATAAATCTGGGTTGTTAAAAAACTTAAAAATTGAAATTACTGGGGATGACTTTAGAGAAGGTTTAACCGCTGTAATTTCTGTAAAAGTACAAGAACCACAGTTCGAAGGGCAAACAAAAACTAAGTTAGGTAATAACGAAGTGACAGGTGCTGTAGATATTGCCGTTGGTGAAGCTTTAGGGAATTATTTAGAGGAAAATCCAAAAGAAGCAAAGTTAATTGTTAGTAAAGTGATTTTAGCAGCAACAGCAAGAGCTGCAGCTAGAAAAGCAAGAGAAATGGTACAGCGTAAGAATGTAATGGGAGGCTCAGGCTTACCCGGAAAACTTGCAGATTGTGCTAATAAAGATCCTTATGCTTGTGAGTTATATCTTGTTGAGGGTGATTCGGCGGGTGGAACTGCAAAACAAGGTAGAGATCGCGATTTCCAAGCTATTTTGCCTTTAAAAGGTAAAATCTTGAACGTAGAAAAAGCAATGGAATATAAAATCTACGAAAACGATGAGATTAAGAATATTTTCACTGCTTTAGGTGTAAGTATTGGAACTCAGGAGGATGATAAAGCTTTAAATATTGATAAGTTAAGATACCATAAAATCATCATCATGACGGATGCTGATATTGATGGTTCTCACATCACTACCTTAATTTTGACTTTCTTTTTTAGATATATGAAAGATTTGATCGAGTTTGGAAATGTTTATATAGCGGCACCTCCACTTTATCAAGTAAAGAAAGGTAAAGAATTTGAATATTGCTGGAATGATGCTCAACGTGATGTTGCAATACAGCGTTTAAAAGGAGCGGGTAAAGAAGATAGCGTACACGTTCAACGCTACAAAGGTTTGGGAGAAATGAATGCAGAACAATTGTGGGAAACTACCTTAAATCCAGCAACTCGTACTTTAAAACAAGTAACTATTGATAATGCAGCAGAGTCAGATCATATTTTTTCTATGTTGATGGGTGACGAAGTAGCACCTCGTAGAGAGTTTATAGAAAAGAATGCGAAATATGCTAAGATTGACGTTTAATCAAAAGAATTCCCCGACGCTTGCGTCGGGTGTTGCGTGAAGATATGTAATTTTGTTTTTATGAGTGAACATATTCATAAAAGTCATAATAAGAGTTTGCTTTTGTATCATTTGGTTTGTCCGATAAAATATAGGC
>JACMOI010000128.1 GCA_014378105.1 Pseudopedobacter sp. | reverse complement strand
TACACCATCTCCCCTATTACCATTCAAATTCTCGAGCATTTAAAAGCACCGGTAACCATTCAGGTTTATTTGGAAGGGGAGTTTCCATCCGGATTTAAACGATTGAGGAATGCCACTAAAGATTTATTGAGCGATTATAAAGCTTACGCTGGCAACAAGCTCAATTTTGAGTTTATAGACCCCATTGCTGGTAAAAATCAGCGGGAGCAGGAAGCCGTTTATAACCAAATGACGCAGAAAGGTATTGACCCTACCAATTTGAGTGTGAAGACCGCATCGGGCTTGACCCAAAAAGTCATTTACCCAGCTGCTGAAGTGAGTGCTGGAGCAAATAGCATGGCGGTTAAATTGTTGCAAACCCGTATGGGCAGCAGTCCAGAAGAGGTATTGAATAATTCGGTTCAGAATTTAGAATACGCTTTTTCATCGGCCATTAAAAAAGTAAGTGCTGGTGGTAAACCACGCATTGGTTTTACAGAAGGGCATGGAGAGTTAAGTGATTTAGAATTACAGGACGCCCTGAAGAGTTTAACTGAGGGCTATGAAGCTGGGAGAATTAATCTAAATACGATGACTTATGCCGGTTTAGATAAGTTAAAAGTGATGGTGATTGCGAAACCAGCAACTGAATTCTCTGAATTGGAAAAATATAAAATTGACCAATTTCTGATGCATGGCGGCAAAATCATCTGGACCATTGATCAGGTAAATGCTGACTTAGATAGCATGAGAAGATCTCAAGGAGCTGAGCAATTGGCTTTCCAAAAGAAACTCAACTTGGATGATCAATTATTTACTTATGGCATAAGAATCAATTATGATTTGGTTGGCGACATGAATTGTGCTCAAATCCCAGTAAGTGTGGGTCAAGTGGGTGGGCAGGCTCAAATTCAAAAGGTTCCTTGGCTATTTTTTCCTTTAATCATGCCAGTAAGCAATCATCCGATGATCAAAAATTTAGATGCGATCAAAACAGCATTCGTCAACACCATAGATACGATTGGAACCAAAGGAACGCAAAAAACGGTCCTATTGACTACCTCTCCTTTCAATCGCGAATTAAATGCCCCTACCATTATTTCTTTGGACATGATTGAGGACACACCCGATCCAAAGCGTTTTCAAAGTGTGCCAAAGCCTGTTTGTGTTTTACTGGAAGGAACTTTTAAATCTAATTTCTTAAACAGAGCGGTACCACAAGGTATTTCTGATTTTCCAGCTCCTTTAGAGAAAAGCAAATTCACAAAAATGCTCGTTTTTAGCGATGGTGATATTTTCAAAAATCAAATCAGCGACAAAGATGGCTCCCCTTTTCCATTAGGTTATGACCGGTACACCCAACAGACCTATGGAAATAAGACCTTTTTGTTAAATGCCATTGATTATTTAACTGATGATTCGGGCTTAATTGCGCTGCGTTCTAAAGAAATTAAACTAAGATTGTTGGATAAAGGCAAACTAGTAGCCCAAAAAACTACTTGGCAATTGATAAATACATTAATTCCACTGATAATGTTAGTACTTTTCGGAATTTTTCAACATATTTATCGTAAGCGAAAGTATGCAGCTTAAAATTTATATTTTTGTTTTTTAAAAGTAAACAATACTAAAACGATAAGATGAGATTCATTGTTTCTACGTCAACATTATTAAAGCATTTACAAGCCGTAAGCGGAGCATTAAGCAATAGCGCTGTTTTACCTATCTTGGAAAACTTTCTATTTGAAATTAAAGACTCCAGCCTAACCATTTCCGCCACTGACTTACAGACCAGTATGACGACCTCTGTAGCCGTGGAGTCTAAAGAAAGCGGAAAGATTGCTGTACCTTCTAAGATCTTATTAGACACCTTAAAAACATTGCCAGAGCAGCCTATATCTTTTTCTGTAGATGATAAAACTTTTGCAATTGAAATTAGTGCAGGTGACGGTAAATATCGCTTAAGTGGAGAAAATGGTGAAGATTTTCCTAAAATCCCTGTTGTCGACAATGCCTCATCGGTAAATTTGCCAGCATCCGTTTTAGCGGAAGCCATCAACAAAACTATTTTTGCGGTAAGTAACGATGAGTTACGCCCAGCAATGACAGGTGTTTTCTGCCAGTTATCTCCTCAAAATGTAACTTTTGTTGCTACAGACGCTCATAAATTGGTGAGGTATAGAAGAAACGATGCCAAAGCAGATTCAGCAACGTCTTTCATCTTACCTAAAAAAGCTTTGAACTTGTTGAAGTCTTCATTACCATCTGAAGACATGAATGTTTCTATTGAATATAACTCCACCAGTGCTTTTTTTAAGTTTGCAAACATCCACTTAATTTGCCGTTTAATTGATGAACGTTACCCTGATTACGATGCGGTAATTCCTCAAAACAATCCTAACAAATTAACTTTAGACCGTGGCTTATTTTTAAATTGTTTAAAGCGTGTGGTTATTTTCGCGAATAAAACAACGCATCAGGTTCGTTTAAAAATCACAGGTAGCGAATTAAATATTTCATCAGAAGATATTGATTTCGCTAACGAAGCACATGAAAGAATTGGTTGTCAATTTGATGGTGAAGATATGGAAATCGGCTTCAACGCGAAGTTCTTAATTGAAATGTTGAATAATCTTTCAGGAGAGGAAATTACCATAGAAATGAGTACCCCAAATAGAGCGGGCTTATTATTCCCAAGCATAAAAGACGAAAACGAGGACATCCTGATGTTGGTGATGCCAGTAATGTTAAATAACTATGCTTAAAAATAAAATGGAATAAATGGAGATGGCTTGGTATCAAAACCGAGCCATTTCCGTTTAATAGGAAAGCAGCTGCATGAGAATTAAATTTTACCAATTATTTACTTTATTAATTACTGTTGTTTCTAGCGCTTTATGGATGAGTTGCAGTGATACTACTCCAATTTTAACCTTTGGAGAAAGCAAAATAAGAATTATTAACGCAGCTCCAGATGCTGGAAATATCAAACTATATGCTAATGATAGCCTAAAAACACCAAATGGTTTAAGTTTTGGACAGTCAACCGGCTTCACCAATATTTCTGGAGGAGTCAATAAATTTTTAGTAAAAAATAATGATCAGAGTATTGAGAAAAGTAGACTTAATTTCAAATTAGATACCAATAAAAAATACACTTTTTTTATTGCAGGTGGCGTGACAAAAGATTCATTGACTTATGTTTCGCTCAAAGATAATTTAACCGTTCTTACAGATACTACTGCAAAAATTCGACTCGTAAATCTAGTTCCAAGCTCACCCTTTCTAGACTTTATATTTTCTAAAGATAGTACAGAAAATCTCGCTTCATTTTCTAACATTAATTTTAAGTCCGGTTCCGATTATAAGCAATTTAAACCTGGGATTTACTTCTTAAAAGTAAGGGAGAGCGGTAATAAAATTGATTTATTGAATATCCCTAACTTTAAGATTGAAGCTAAAAAGATTTATACACTTTGGTTAAAGGGTTACATTAATGGTAGTGGAAATCAGGCTTTGGACGCTCAAATGTTGAAAGATAATTAGGCTCAAATCGGTTTAAATGACCATTTCTGGGATTTCACCATCAATAATTAATTCTCCTTCTGTAGAGTTCTTTATATCCTCGATACTTACGCCAGGAGCTCTTTCTAATAAATGAAAAGCGCCATCTTTCACTTCATAAACACCTAATTCAGTCACTATCTTTTTCACACAATTCACGCCTGTTAAAGGCAAGGAACAGGCTTTTAACAATTTAGATTCGCCATGCTTATTCACTTGTTGCATGGCTACGATGATATTTTGTGCGGAAGCCACTAAATCCATTGCTCCACCCATCCCTTTCACCATTTTACCTGGGATTTTCCAGTTGGCAATATCTCCATTTTCCGAAACTTCCATCGCTCCTAAAATGGTTAGATCTACCTTCCCTGCTCTGATCATTCCAAAGCTTAAAGCCGAATCAAAAATTGAGGAGCCAGGTAAAGTGGTGATGGTTTGTTTACCCGCATTAATTAAATCGGCATCTTCTTCTCCATCGATGGGAAAAGGACCCATACCTAACAAACCATTTTCGGATTGTAAAACTACAGAAATTCCCTCAGGGATATAATTGGCCACCAAAGTGGGAATTCCAATTCCTAAATTCACATACATGCCATCTTTAACTTCTTTGGCTATTCTTTTGGCGATTCCGTTTTTATCTAACATATTTCGATTTGATGATTTGAAAATTTGATGATGCTTACTACGATTTGATGATTTGGTAATTTGATGATTTGATGATGCTTATTACGATTTGATGATTTGGCAATTTGATGATTTGAAAATACTTATTGAATCTATTATAAATATCGGTTTTTCATATTCAAATCTACTCATCTTCAAATTTTCAAATCGGAATATCTTCAAATATTCAAATCAAATGGTCTCATCTTCAAATTTTCAAATTGGCTTATTTTCAAATTGGCTTATTTTCAAATCGACTTACTTGAGCTAATTATTTTTGACAGTACTTTAATGATTGATTTTATATCTTCCAACAATGTATCATTAGATGGATAATTTTCTGATTTATTACATAGCATGAGAAAATATTCAACTTCATCAGCTTCCTTTGCTGCAATTTTTATCTTATGAATAAAATCCGCCTTACTTTCTGCATTCTGCGCTTCTCTAACATTTGCACCTATAGAGGTTCCTGCTTTTAAAATTTGGTTAGCAAAAACAAATTTTCTACTGATTTCTAATTCATCTACAAATTTGATGACATCAAGAGCAAATTGAAAAGTTAAATCAACAATTAAATTAGGCTTATCATTTCTCATAAATTCGATTTGATGATTCGGTAATTTGATGATTTGATGATGCTTGAAAAGTTCATGGAAAATACAGATTTTTCATATTCAAATTGGTTTATTTTCAAATCAATTTAATTTATCTTCAAATCAACTCATTTTCAAATTTTCAAATTGACCTATCTTCAAATCGAACTGTACGTTGTTCTATTCGTTTTTCATAATTGCTTCCTTGAAAAATACGGTGAACGTATATTCCAGGTGTATGAATTTGATCGGGATCTAATTCTCCTGTTGGGACCAATTCTTCCACTTCTGCAATGGTGATTTTTCCACCCATTGCCATAACAGGGTTAAAGTTTCGAGCGGTAGACTTATAAATCAAATTCCCCAGTGCATCGCCTTTCCAAGCTTTAACAATTGCAAAATCGGCTTCAAAAGCCATTTCCATTAAATAATCTTTACCATTAAAGTTCCTGATTTCTTTTCCTTCGGCAACCTCTGTTCCTACACCAGCAGGAGTAAAAATGGCAGGCATCCCGTAACCAGCAGCCATACATCTAGTTGCTAATGTTCCTTGCGGAATCAATTCCACTTCTAACTCTCCACTTAACAGTTGTCTTTCAAACTCGGCATTTTCACCTACATAGGAAGAAATCATTTTCTTCACCTGCTTTCCTTGCAGCAGCAAACCTATTCCAAAGTCATCCACTCCCGCATTGTTTGAAATACAAGTCAAATCTTTAACTCCTTTTTTCACGAGTGCTGATATACAATTTTCAGGAATTCCACATAAGCCAAAACCACCCAACATTAAGGTCATTCCATCCTTAATATCACGAATAGCATCATCAGCGCTTTTAATTACTTTATTCATGTTTAATATTTGGTTGAATCACGAAGATATCATTTAGAAACGTATCTTCTATAAGAATGTTTATTGAAGATAAACATACGTGATGCCATCACCACCTCTATCTACATGTTCATCTTCCATTTTGTTTACCTGTGGATAGCCTTTTAAATAGTTTCTGATCAGCTTTCTTAAAATTCCGTCACCTTTTCCGTGAATGATTTTGAAATTAGAGAAGCCAAACATGACTGCTCTATCGAAATA
Organism: Pseudopedobacter sp.; assembly: GCA_014378105.1. GTDB lineage: Bacteria > Bacteroidota > Bacteroidia > Sphingobacteriales > Sphingobacteriaceae > Pseudopedobacter. The sequence continues at coordinate 21,750 of JACMOI010000128.1, read as the reverse complement.
ACGCTCTAGCTCGGCTAAAGCTTCTTCGCCCCTTTTACCTCGTAAATCAATTTCAGGAGAAAAAGAAGCTGCAGAGTCATTATAGGTGGAGGTTCCAAAAGTTTTTACAGCCTTTGGTACGTTTTTATGACTGACCTTTTCTACTCTTTTATTTTTCACTACGGATCGGAGCTCTCCAAAGGCAACAATCAAATTATCTTTCGCAACTTCTAAAACCTGCACTAAATTCTCAGAATCTAACATTTTAACCCAATCACCAACCATAATCTCTTCGTTTGCTTTGGTTTTGGGAGCAATTAAAGGTTTAACTTCATTCTTCTTTAACTCTATTTGAAGATTTGCCCTTAAATCTTGTGTCTTTACCTTATCTGCTTTTGATTCTTTGATTTCGGCAATGGTATTTTCTACCAATTTATTAGCGCTTTTTATAATTTGTTGTGCTTCTTGTTTCGCTTCTCTAATCAGGTTTCGCTTATTCTCATCATAATATGTTTTTTGCTGCTCATTCTCTGCTAAGAGCGACTGATACTTCCGTTTTTGCTTCTCAAACTCCACTTTACTTTCGTAAACTTCCTTTTTCTCCCGCTCTAAATCCACTAAAAGCGTATCTACTTTTCTTTGTTGTACACTAATTTTACTCTTAGCCAAATCAATCAAATGCTTTGATAAACCTATTTTTTGGGCAATCTCGAATGCATAAGAACTTCCGGGTTTACCCATCTCTAAACGATATAGGGGTTGCAAATGCTCGTTATCAAAAATCATGGAGCCATTCTCTAAGCCGGCGGTATCGTTGGCAAATAATTTTAAATTAGAATAATGGGTTGTAATTACACCAAACGACTTTTTACGGTTAAGTTCTTCCAATACTGCTTCTGCAATTGGCCCACCAAAAAGCGGATCTGTTCCAGTTCCAAACTCATCAATCAAAACCAAAGTTTTACCATTGGTGTGTTCGGTGAAGTATCTCATTTTAGAAAGGTGCGCACTGTACGTACTTAAATCACTTTCTATAGATTGATCGTCGCCAATATCAGCGAAAAGTTGCTTAAAAATTCCAACTTCTGATTCTGCCGCAGCAGGAATTAATAAACCAGCCTGAACCATAATCTGCAATAAACCCACCGTTTTCATGGCAACAGATTTACCTCCAGCATTTGGCCCAGACACCAATAAAATTCGCACTTGATCATCCAAATGAACATTTAATGGCACTACTTCCTTCCCGCTTTCTTGATGATTTAAAAGTAATAATGGATGTTTAGCATTAATGAGTTTTAAACTAGCTTCTTTTAAAAGTACCGGCATTTCTGCAGCTATCTTTTGTGCAAATAATGCTTTTGCTCTTACAAAATCGAGTTTGGTTAAAAAACCATGATAAGATAACAGAATTGGAACGTAAGGTCTTAATTGATTAGTCAGCTCCGTTAAAATTCTGATAATTTCTCTTCGCTTTTCAAATTCTAAATCCCTGATTTTATTGTTGAGGCTAAAAACTTCCTCTGGTTCGATGAAAACCGTTTGACCTGATGCTGACTCGTCGTGAACAAAACCTTTCAGCTTTCGCTTATTTTCCGCTAAAATTGGGATACAGATTCTTCCTTCTCTAACGGTTAAGCTACCATCAGCCACCCAGTTGTTTTGTTGTGCATTTTTGAAAATCTGATCTATCTTTTTTCTGGCTTCTTGTTCAGCTTTGGCTATTGCCGATGTAATATCCGCTAATAATCTTGAAGCATTAGGTTTGATCTTTCCCTTTACGTCTAAAACTGTTTCTATGTGCTTTAGGATATTCTTTTCGATAGGAAGATGTTCAAATAGCGCTTCTAAATTTGGATATAACCCGCTCCTATCTTCGAAATATCGAATGACAGCAAAAACCGTTTGAAGTGAGCTATAAATCTGAAAAACTTCATCTTCACTTAAAAAAGTTCCCTCAATTCTGGCCTTTTCTGCTAATCGTTTAATATCAAAGAAACTTTGGATAGGTAAAGGCTGGTCATTTTCTAAAATATTCTTGAATTCTGAAGTCTGACGTAAGAATTTGTTGATTTGATCATAGCTGCTCATGAACTGAATTTTGTCCACCATGCCCTGCCCCATCTCACTGATACAAAAACTTTTGATTAAGTCTTTAATATCGTCAAAACCTAATTTCTGGTAACTATTGTTTGGGTATAGCATTATTTTTTATTCTAACTCTTTCTCCACTATTGGCCTTGATTCTTGTAACATTAATCAAACTATCATTTATTTTAACTTTAGCCTTATCAATACTATCAGCCTTGAATCTCTTTATATTGATTAAACTGTCCTTTCTTCTCACTGTAGATTCCATCTTGTTCAAACTATCTAACACACCATCAAACATTTTGTTGAACTCTTCGGTTTTGCGGCTATAGTATCTTAAACTATTACTAAATGTGGCCGAATCGATATTATATTTTTTAAAAATGTAATTATAACGGGTATGAGCTTGCATTTTCATCGTATCCTGATTTGGGATTTGATTCAGATAAGAATCTGTAATCTGAAAATCGACCATGACGTTAATCATTTTCTCTTTCTCAATAATTCCTTTTGGTGTTTGATCTTGCTGACAAGAAAACAGAAACAAACTCAAACAAAAAAGGATAAAAATCTTTTCTTTAATCATACTGATAAAACAAGATACTTTCTGCACCATATTTAAGGTTAATTTGACAAGTTTTCGTCTGCTTGCAAATGATTTGTATTTTTGACGGATAATCCAATAAAATTACGCATAAATGAGCATTACTGATAATTTAAAAGCACTAAAAGAAGAGATAGAGAGCGTAAACGTAAGATTAGTAGCGGTTTCTAAAACAAAACCTAATGAAGATATTTTAGAAGCCTACCAATTAGGTCATAGAATTTTTGGCGAAAATCAAGTTCAGGAACTCGTTGATAAACATGAAAGCTTGCCAAAAGACATAGAATGGCATTTAGTAGGTCATTTACAGACTAATAAGGTTAAATACATTGCTCCGTTTATTTCATTGATACATTCTGTTGACAGCTTAAAACTTTTGACAGAAATTAATAAGCAAGCAGCTAAAAGTGATCGAATGATTGACTGCTTATTACAAGTTTATATTGCTGATGAGGAAACCAAATATGGGTTGGGTTACGATGAAGTCATTGAGCTTTTGGAATCGCAGGAATTTCAAGAATTGAAAAATATTAGGGTTGTTGGTTTGATGGGAATTGCCACCAATACCGAAAATCCTAAGCAAATTAAAGAAGAGTTTTATGAATTGAAGACCTTATTTGAGGGGGTGAAATTAAGCTTCTTTAAAAATGAAGAATCTTTTAAAGAGGTTTCTATGGGGATGTCTTCGGATTATAAAATAGCCTTGGAGCAAGGCAGCACCTTGGTAAGAATTGGTAGCGATATTTTTGGGCAAAGGGTGATTAAACATTTTAAAAATACTGAAAGAGAATAACATGAGTGTGAATATTAGATATGCTGTAGATGCAGATTGCGAAAGAATGCTAGAATTGATTAATGAACTAGCAGTTTACGAAAAAGCACCAGAAGAAGTCACCGTTACATTAGCTCATTTTATGGATGCTGGTTTTGGTAATAAACCTGTTTGGAAAGCTTTCGTATCAGAAGTTGATGGTAAGATAGAAGGTTTTTCACTTTTTTATATCCGTTATTCTACTTGGAAAGGTTGCCGTTTATACTTAGAAGATTTTATTGTTACCGAAAAATTGCGTGGACAAGGAATTGGTAGATTACTTTTCGAAAGAACCATACAAGAAGCCAAAGAAAATAATTATGCAGGTATGGTTTGGCAAGTGCTAGATTGGAATGAGCCTGCTCTTAATTTCTACAACAAATATCAATCTTATGTTGAAAGTGGTTGGTTAAATGCTTCGCTTTCTAAAGATCAAATCGCTCAGTTTTAATTTATGCAGGTATTCAAATTTGGTGGTGCATCCGTAAAAGATGCCGAGGGGATTAAAAATTTAGCAGAGATTGTTAAACTTAATTTAAGTGAATCCTTGTTGATTGTGATATCAGCTATGGGTAAAACCACCAATGCATTAGAAAAACTGACAGATAGTTATTTCTATCAAAAAGATGATATTCTTGAAGCTTTTGAAGAAGTTAAAGCTTATCATTTTCAAATATTACATCAACTTTTCTCCGATGCTCAACATCCAGTTTTTGATGAAATCAGCAATACTTTTGTAGAAATTGATTGGATTATTGAAGATGTACCGGTTGATCCTTTTGATTTTATTTACGATCAAATTGTTTCTATGGGCGAAATTGTTTCAACTCGTATTGTAAGTCATTATTTAAATTTTATTGGCATTAACAATCAATGGATAGATGCTCGATCCTATATTCAAACCAACAATACTTATCGCGAAGCTAAAATTGATTGGACCAAAACAGCGCATTTAATCCAGAAAGATTTAGCTAAACATTTAGAAAAGCAGATTTGCATTACCCAAGGTTTTATTGGTAATACTTCTGAAAATTTCACTACGACTCTGGGTCGCGAGGGTTCTGATTTTACTGCAGCTATTTTCGCTTCTTGTCTAAATGCAAAAGCCGTAACCGTTTGGAAAGATGTACCCGGAATTTTAAATGCAGACCCGAAGCTATTTGATGATTGCATCAAATTTGATGAGCTTTCTTATGCAGAAGCCATTGAGATGACTTATTATGGCGCAACAGTGATCCATCCAAAAACCATTAAACCGCTTCAAAATAAGCTCATTCCGCTTTATGTAAAGCCCTTTTTAACTCCAAAAGAAAACGGAACCATCATCAAAGAAGCGCAAATAGAAATTAAAACGCCGATAGTTATCGTAAAGAAAAACCAGGTTTTGGTGACTTTAAAAACTCGAGATCTTTCTTTCATTACCGAAAATCATTTAAGAGATATTTTTAAGGCTTTCGCCGATGCCAACATCAAGGTAAATACCATGCAAATTTCGGCATTGAGTTTTTCTGCTAGTTTTGATTTTAGAAAAGACAAGTTTGAAACTTTCTTAAATGCCATGAAAGTTGATTTTGAAATGCGTTTTAACAACGAATTAAAGCTGATTACCATCCGTCATTTTAATGAGGATAGCATCAATAAATACATCAAAACCGAGGTTTATTTAGAGCAACGCAGCCGTAATACCGCTCAATTTGTTTTAAGAGATGAATGATTCCATCAATCCTGAGTTATTAAAACCGGAAGTTCAGGATTTCATTCAGGAGCATTTAAAAACTGATTTACAAAAACTCATTCTAAAAGGCTCCCCCTTTCCAACGATTACAATTCAGGAATTGGCCATACAAATTGAGGGCAAAAATAAAAGTGAAAAGAAATTACCCACTTGGTTCAAAAGCAAAGGAATTTTGTTTCCTCCCAAATTAAATATAGAACAAGCCAGTTCAGAGCTTACTGCTAAATACAAAGCCTCATTAATCAATAAAGGTCAATTAATAGATTTAACAGGGGGTTTTGGTATTGATGGTTTTGCTTTCGCAGATAGAGCTGAAAAAGTATTTCATTGCGAAATCAACGAATCATTATCAGCCATTGTCGCAAACAATGCAAAGGTTCTGAAAAAAGGAAACATAGAATTCATCATTGGTGATAGTCAGAAATTCTTGGCAAAAACTCAAAAAGTGGCTACCATTTACGTTGATCCATCCAGAAGGGCAAATAATGGCAGAGTTTTTTTATTGGAAGATTGTGAACCTGAAGTTTTAAAACATCAGGATTTATACCTCCAAAAAGCAGAAACCGTCATCATCAAAGCTGCACCCATGCTGGATATTTCTGCTGCGGTAAAATCACTTAAAAATGTTCGGGAAGTGCATGTGATCAGTGTAAATAATGAATGTAAAGAATTACTGTTTATCCTTAAAAAAAATCCTGCAAACTCCATAAAATACCGTTGCACTTTATTGAAAGGTGAAGAAACAAAAGTTTACGAATTTGATGAAAAGCAAGAAAAAGAACTGGAGATTCAGCCTCAAAAATTACAAAATTATCTTTACGAACCAGACGCTGCCATTTTAAAAGCTGGTTTTTTTAAATCACTCTGCCCAAAATTTGGTGTAGATAAAATCCATCAGCATAGTCATTTATACACTTCTACCGAATTAAAAGCTGATTTTCCTGGTAAGATTTTCAAAGTAATGGATGCTGTAGATTTTAATCAATTTACTAAATCAAAAGCTTTGGCGAAAGCCAATGTGGTTACGCGTAACTTCAACTTAAAACCAGAGGAAATCAAAAAGCAGTTTAAGATTAAAGATGGTGGAGAGGATTTCTTATTCTTTACTACCAACTCCAAAAACAATCCAATAGTTGTTCATGCGAAAAAGGTATAAAAACAAAAAAGTCCGTTGAGCTATCAACGAACTTCTTGTTTTAAAGGGCGGACGATGGGGCTCGAACCCACGACCCCCGGCACCACAAACCAGTGCTCTAACCAGCTGAGCTACGACCGCCATTTGTTATTGTGGAGTGCAAAATTAATCTAATTAGCTTATTTATCAAATTTTTTAAAAAATTAATCGGCTAATTTCTTTAGTCGCCTGACTGTTTGTTAAATAAAATTAATCTCGGGCAATAGAAAGCTAAATTTATATCTTCGTAAATGATCCAAATTTTTACTGACGGCTCCTCTAGTGGCAATCCGGGTCCAGGTGGCTATGGTACGATTTTACGCTCAGGCGCTCATTATAAAGAAATTAGTGCGGGATTTAGGCTAACGACAAATAATAGAATGGAGTTGATGGCGGTGTGTGTGGGATTAGAAAGTATCAAGAAATTGAATCAAGCCGTTACTGTTTTCTCTGACTCAAAATATGTCATTGATTCGGTAGAGAAAAAATGGGTATTCGGTTGGGTAAAGAAAGGTTTTGCCGGTAAGAAGAATAAAGATTTATGGCTACGTTTTTTACAGAGCTATAAATTGCATCAGGTGAAATTCGTTTGGGTGAAGGGGCATGCAGGTCATCCCGAAAATGAACGATGCGATGAACTGGCAGTGTTGGCAGGTAAAAGTAAAGAGCTAAAGATTGACAGCATTTTTGAAATCGAAAATAAAAAAGTGGACGGTTTGTTATAGCTTTACTGCGTAAGGGATTGGAGCAACATCCTTTTTTGTGTGCCTTCGACTCCGCTCAGGCTGACAAAAAAGATTGTAGTAAAAAGCCTGACCCCCTCCCGATAGCTATCGGGATAAATGGGGGTTACGCCATGAAATTAAACCACTTTTAAAATTTCTTTTGGAGAATATTGCGCCATAAAATCCTCGGCCAATAAAACCATTTTGGTAGAACCAATAAAAATAGATTCTCTTTGGTGGATTTCGGTTACTTCAATATCTAAAATTCGTTCGTAGCCATTGGTTGCTCTTCCCCCAGCCTGTTCTATAATAAATGCTAAAGGATTACATTCGTAAACCAATCTAAGCTTACCTTTTGGTGCGCTTGCAGTAGTTGGATAAATATAAATACCGCCTTTGATTAAGTTCCTATGTAAATCCGCAACCATAGAGCCAATATATCTTGAAGTGTATGGACGTGAGGTAGACTCATCTTCTACTTGGCAATATTTAATGTATCTCTTAACACCATCCGGAAAATGCACATAATTACCCTCGTTGATGCTATAAATATGACCAGTTTCAGGAATCGTAATATTTGGATGAGACAAACAAAATTCGCCAATGGATGGATCTAAAGTAAAGCCGTTTACGCCTTTTCCTGTGGTATAAACCAACATGGTAGATGAACCATAAACGATATATCCAGCCGCTACTTGCTCGGTTCCTTTTTGCAAAATATCTTCCACAGTGGCTGGACCCTCTTTTGATTTTCTACGATAAATGGAGAAAGTTGTACCAACAGCAACGTTGACGTCAATATTAGAAGAACCATCTAAGGGATCAATAGCGATTACATACTTGGCATTTTTTGAAACGTCTTTGTTCAATAAAACTACTTCTTCATTTTCTTCTGAAGCCACTAATGCACATTCGCCGCCCACACTTAAGGCCGAAATAAATTGCTCATTTGCATAAACGTCTAATTTCTTTTGTGATTCACCTTGAACATTAATGTTTCCGGCTTCACCTAGTATATCAACTAAGCCAGCTTTATTAATTTCACGATTTACGATTTTGGAAGCAATACCAATGTCCCTTAATAAACGAGACAACTCTCCTTTTGCGTAAGGGAAGTCTGTTTGCTTTTCAATTATAAATTGTCCCAAGGTTTTCACGACCGTCATATTTTACTTAGTGTACTTTTTACGTTATCTGTCACTCAATTCTACGACGTCTAATGTATGAATTTTATTTTCAGAAATGCAAAACCTAACCAAAGTTCTTTTTTTGTGCCAGCCCTGTTTTCCTGCTGCACCTGGGTTTATATGCAAACAATTTATTTTTTTATCGAAAATAACTTTCAAAATATGAGAATGTCCACTAATAAATAAGTCAGGAGACTTAGTGTAAATTTCTGATTTTACTTTTGGGGAATACCTATCTGGGTAACCACCAATATGAGTCATCCAAACATGGACATCTTCACACTTAAATTTTAAATGTTCAGGAAAAACTTCTCTAATTTCTTTTCCGTCAATATTACCGTAAACACCTCTCAAAGGTTTGAAGGCAGCTAATTCATCGATCAATCCCAAATTACCAAAATCGCCGGCATGCCAAATCTCATCCCGATCATCAAAATACTTGAATACGGCATCATCCAAATAACTGTGTGTGTCTGAAATTAAACCAATCTTTATCATTAAAATATAGTGAAGAAATTCTTTAAAGCACTAATATATTCTGGTGAATGAATTCCTTGTTTGGCATAGATACAAAAATCATTAAAAACCAAATCAGCATTTTTGTTTTTACTAAAGCTAATGATGTGTCTAATAGTTGCCTTATCAGCAAAAGAACGAATTTTATAACATTCATTAGGATATAAGGAAAAGTCGGGAGCTAATTCTTGCAACATCAGCGATATTTCAACTGGTACGATAATTTGCAAACTTCCTTTGTCGTTTAGGTAATGATTTGCAACTCTTAATAAGTCAAAGAAAAATTGCTCGTTGGTATGTTTAGAAATATTTTTATTGTCCTTTGGAGATTTTAAAGCATTTAAAAAATAGGGTGGATTTGATACCATCAGATCATATTTATTTTGAGGATGATGTTCAAAAAATTCTACAAAGCCAAAATGATGGGATTTTAATCGCTCATGAAATAGTGAATTATTAAAATTTAGACTCGCTTTTTCAAATGCGGTTAAATCTATATCGATTCCATCAATAATTGCTTGATGGTTTCGCTGAGCAAGCATCAAAGCAATGACTCCTGTCCCTGTTCCAATATCTATGATGGTTTTGACTTCTTCAACATCCGCAAGAGCGCCCAATAAAACTGCATCTGTATTTATTTTCATGGGGCAGTTTTCCTGATCGATTACAAACTCTTTAAAATGGAATAAAGACATCGTCAAAATTACCAATTATTAAATTGTGGTTAGGGTTGATTTAAGTTTTAGACGTTAAGAACAAATTAATATGATCCAGGATTCACAATACCCTTACATCGATCTACTTTTAGTCTCTTAAAATGAGACGGCGTTAAGCCTGTTATTTTTTTAAATTGATTAGATAAATGTGCCACGCTACTGTAATGTAATTTATAAGAGATTTCAGTCAGAGAAAGCTCATCATAAACCAACAGTTCTTTTACCCGCTCAATTTTATGGGTGATGATATAATGCTCTATATTGATGCCTACCGTTTCTGAAAATAAATTGGCTAAATAGGTATAGTTATGGTTTAATTTTTCGCTTAAGTAGTTGGAGAAATTAATTTTTTCTGGCTCCTCTGAATAATGGACAAGCTCCACGATTACTTTTTTGATTTTTTCTATCAGGATACTTTTTCTGCTATCCATTAGCTCTAACCCATATTTTAGAAGAGCGATGTTAAGTTTTTCCAATTGAACTGGAGAAATATTTTCCAATATTTCTATTTCGCCTAACTCTACAATCACACAATGCAAGGCAAGCTTTTTCAACTCTTGCCTAACAATCATTTTGCAACGAATACATACCATATTTCTGATGTAGAGCTTCATAATGGCGTATTGATTATTAAATGAGTTAAAAAATTTATGAGAAGAATGGTTTTTAATACTAGAAATACCAATAACACAGCCAAAGGGCGAAATAGTGACTAAGGTCACAATTTCAAAAATTAAAATCTTATCTATCCTGTTCCACTAGGGAGCCATTTGTTAAATGTGAATGTTAAATTTATTTAGCTATTTATATAACGCTTATGCTTCCTATTTCCATCATCTCATTTTTTCTGTGTTATATTTTCAATAATCTTTTTTGTGGCTTCGAAGCTTTGATGATGTATCCCGTTTATACCTAATTTTTTGGCTGCGTTTACCAGCATTAATCGATCATCAAAGTAAATACACTCTTGCGGTTTTGCCTGTACAATTTCCATTGCCGTTTGAAAAATCTTCGGATTGGGCTTTCGGAGCCCTAAATAACAGGAAGAAAAGAATCCATCGAACAAATCGTAAAGTCTAAAAGTAGCAATTCGGTATGCATTGATTTCCTTGCTTTCATTACTAATGGCAAACACGGGCAACGCTGTGTTTTTTTTCCAGCTTTTAGCCCATGACAACATATCTGGTAATTCTACAGATTGAGCGTACATAAATGATTTGAAATCTGCTCGGGTAAAATCACGAGGAACGTGAAACACCACTGTATCTAAGTAATCATCAAGCGACACGCCTCCAATCTCGAAAACATTATAAATGAAATTGTGCAGAACGTTCATTTCTTCATAATCGAACCCGAAAACTTCAGCTGCTTTTTGACGCGATTCATGTCCCCAACCATTGCTGAGTAATACCCCACCAATGTCCATAAAAACGACTTTGATTTCAGAAAGCTTTAAGTTATCCATCTGCTTAGTTTTCATTATGTTTTTGATCCTCAATACTCTTCAATAAACTGTCGTATGCGGTTTTGAATTTGTCTATTCCTTCTTCTTCTAGCTTTTGAGTAATCTCGTCTATATCGATTCCGTTTTTCTTTAATTCTTCTAAAATATAATGCGCATGTTTTGCATCTTTTGTAATAGAATCCGACACTTTTCCATGGTCACGAAACGCGTCGATGGTTTCTATAGGTAAAGTATTTATGGTATCTTTTCCAATCAAATCCTCAACATACTTAACATCACTAAATGAATCATCTTTAGTGCTTGTACTGGCCAAAAGCACCCTTTGGGGTTGCGCACCTTCTACTTCCAGCTTTTTAAAACGGTCGCTGGAAACCATATCTAAATAAATTTGATAGGCGCCTTTTGCAGAAGCTACCGCGATTTCTCCACGTAAGGTTTTTAATCCTTTTTGGTCAATCATCGGATCAACCATTACATCAATACGGCTTAGAAAAAAACTCGCCACAGACGATACATTTTTTATCGACTGATTGGCCTTAAGCCTGTCCTCAAGTCCGCCCATAAATGCTTCCGTTATTTCTCGATAACGGGGAAGCCCGAAAAGCAGGGTAACATTTACATTGATCCCCTCGCTAAGGCATTGGCGTATTGCGGGCAAACCTTCTTTTGTACCGGGGATTTTAATCATTACATTTTGGCGGTTTACTCTTTTCCAAAGATCACGTACTTGGGCAATGGTTCCCTCAGTATCCTGGGCTAAGAGCGGAGATACTTCCAAACTTACAAAACCATCTTTTCCGTTGGTTTTATCGTAAACGGGCTTAAAGATATCCGCAGCTCTTTGTATATCATCAATCGCCATGTCAAAAAAGATGACGCCGTTATCAGTCTCTTTTTTGGAGAGCTTATCGATATCGTCGTTATAATCAGAACTACCACTAATGGCTTTTTCAAAAATTGATGGATTTGAGGTCAATCCTCGTAAATCGTCATCATCAATAAGGCTTTGCAATTTGCCCGAATTCATAATTTCGCGATCGAGCAGATCCAACCAAATACTTTGACCATGTTCTCTTATTTTATTTAATGGATTCATGTTTTTTATTTTTAGTGTTTATTTTCAAAATTTACCGAATAATTTTAAAGCCGATAACTATTGTTCTTAAGTTAATATAAGTCGTCATGTTTTCTCGGCCAGCTGGCGGATAAAACATCCCAAAAATAGGTTTTCCATGTCAAAATTGACTCCTTTGGAGCTAATACAGACCTGGCTTGTGAGATTTCTCGTACCTCGAAATGACGTGGAGGAGAGAAAAACCGTTCGTTTTAAAGATCCTTTTTAGCAACCAAAGCCAAGGCTCTTTTTACCACATTTTCTACAGTAAAGCCATATTCAGCCATCACTTCATCTCCCGGTGCTGATTCTCCAAACTTATCGATGCCAATACTATCGCCGTCATCTGTTACGTATTTCAACCAGCCGATTGATGAACCAGCTTCTACTGATAGTCGTTTTCTTATTGCTTTAGGAAATACCTTTTCTTTATAGGCATTACTTTGTTGTTCAAATAAACTCCAGCAAGGCATGCTCACCACTCTGGCATGAATATTCTTTTCCTTTAATTTTTCTTGAGCAGCCAAAGTCAACTGAACTTCTGATCCGGTAGCGATTAAGATAATGTCAGGATTCATTTCTGAATCGGAAAGGATATAAGCACCTTTTTCCAGTTCTTTTGCTTTGGTATATTTTTCTTGATCGATAACAGGAATTCCTTGTCGCGTTAACACAATGGCTACCGGTCCTTCCTTATGTTCAATAGCAACACGCCAAGCCTGTGAAGTTTCATTGGCATCTGCTGGGCGTATCACCATCATATTTGGAACGGACCGCAACCCAATCAATTGTTCTACTGGTTGGTGCGTAGTTCCATCTTCGCCTAGTCCAATACTATCGTGAGTAAAAACCATGATGGAGCGTATTTTCATCATAGCCGCCAAGCGAAGCGGTGGACGCATATAATCGGAGAATATCAGAAAAGTAGCTCCATAAGGAATTAGAAATTTACTGAGCGCCATCCCGTTAAGCACCGCTCCCATCGCGTGTTCTCTTATTCCGAAATGGAAGTTTCGTCCGTTGGGATGCTTTGCTGAAAATGATAGAAAATCATCCAAAACAGTATCCGTGGAAGGGGATAAATCTGCTGAACCGCCAAGCAATTGAGGAAGATATTCGGCGATAGCATTTAAGGTTTTACCCGAAGCTTTTCGGGTCGCAATTTTTTCGCCCGGTTTAAAAACGGGTAGTTTCTTCTCCCAACCTTCTGGAAGTTTACCCGCACTTATTCTTTCACATTCTTTAGCAAGCTCTGGATGTCTTTGCTTATAGTTTTTGTAAAGGTCGTTCCAATCGGCTTCTTTTTGAGCTCCTTTTTTACCGGCATTATGGTATAGATCCAATACTTCATCTGGCACCACAAAACTCTTATCTGGATCAAAACCAAAGTTTTCCTTTACGAGTTTTACTTCATCCTCGCCCAAGGGAGAACCATGTGCCGCAGCAGTATCTTGCTTATTTGGACTGCCATAACCAATATGTGTGCGCACTTTAATTAACGAAGGACGTTGCGTTTCTTCTTTTGCGTTTTTGATGGCAGCAGAAATTGCTTCTAAATCGTTCCCATCAGAAACACTTTGAACATGCCAGCCATAAGCCTCAAAGCGTTTAGCTACATCTTCATTAAAAGTCAAATCGGTATCGCCTTCAATAGTGATATGGTTATCATCATACAGATAAATTATGTTTCCCAATCCAAGATGCCCAGCAAGAGATGCGGCTTCTGCGGTTACGCCCTCCATCAAATCGCCGTCGCTGCAGATGGCATAAATTTTATAATCAAAAATATCAAAGTCGGGCTGATTGTAACGCTTAGCCATGTATTTTTGAGCTATGGCGAAACCTACGCCGTTGGCAAAACCCTGACCCAAAGGACCTGTAGTTACCTCAATACCAGGCATCAAACCGTATTCTGGATGCCCAGCCGTGATGCTGTGTAACTGTCTGAAATGTTTAAGATCATCCATTGTAACCTTGTATCCCGTGAGGTACAAGAAACTGTATTGCAACATGCAAGCATGTCCACAAGAAAGAATGAACCTATCCCTATTTGTCCATTGCGGATTTTTTGGATTATAGTTCATCACCTCAGCCCATAATAAATGGCCTATTGTCGCCAACCCCATGGGTGTACCTGGATGACCAGAATTTGCTTTTTGAACGGCATCTGCTGCTAAAACTCTTACGGTATCAATGCTTTGTTGAATCAATTTTTTAGTTTCCATATTATTATTTTTTTCAATTTCCATAGAGATGTTATTTAAGTGATTTTTAAGTATCTGCTAACAAGCCGAAATATTCGTCGTCTTCATTTTTACCACCAAAGCCTTTACCTACATCTTTAGCCGATTTTATAAACTCCATTCGGTCTATCCATTTCACCATTTTATAGCCCAATTGATTCTCGACTCGTAACCTCAACGGTGCTCCATGACCCAAAAACTGCTCCCACTGAGCTTAGCAAAAGCAACAATAAGATAACCAGCATATAAGGTTTAATACCTAAATATGCTCTTCTATCGTCTGGATAGTAGATCGCTTTTTGTGTTTTTGTAAAGTGAGGAATCATTTGTAGTGACTTAAGAAAATATAAAGTCTCTAAATAAACTACGACTTCACATTTAAAGCTATTAAACCAAGGCAGATTGATAATTGATATCTGTAATTAAAACTATCGTAGGCCGCCCTTATGTGTACCTCAAAAATGCGACCATGTTTTCAGCTAGATCTTATTTCTTTCTGAAAGTATTTATATACACAAGTTTTAATAAAGAGGTGACTTTAATGCCAGTCAGTGCAAATAATACAGCTAAATCTAGAACAATTATTAGTGTACCATCAAAAAAATCGAAAGTTGTATGGGTTATGAAACGCTCAATACATCTTCAAAAACGTGTGAATAATGTAACATATTCAGCGATTTATGTAAATCTTACAAAAAATAGAAGCTCACCTTTACTACACTAAATAGAATCAATGGACACTAAAACATTCAACATGACAATGGGTACCATGACAACTCTTTCACAGGTTACAGATTTACTCAAAGAAAGAGGATACACGACGAATTTTAATCTAAAAAATAACTGTCTTGAATGCGAGGGCAATTGTTTAAAAATTTTTGCAGGTGAGTTTGTAGTAGATAAACATTATCGGTTTGAAGGTCCTTCGGACCCTAGTGATGCAGCGATTGTATTTGCAATTTCATCTTCTAAACATAATTTGAAAGGAATGCTATTAAATGGGTATGGAATTTCCAGTGAAAGCATTACAGATGAAATGATAAAAACGTTGAACTAAAACTCTGGTTAATTCAGTTGTCTGAGAATGGACTAATTATAAAATTTTTTGGATTATTAAAGGTTCCAGAATGAACGGTATTGATCCTACAGATGAGGATGGCTGAACTGCTTTACTAAAGTTATTTATGTAAGTAAGTACAGATTCCAAATATTAAATTCTATGGAGATTTTAAATATCATATAAAATAAATATCCTAATGGAAAGAAAACGTAACAATTACAAATGTGATACTTCAGAAATTGAAAAAGCTAAATCTTACATTATTGTGGAGATCATAGAATATGTGCCCAATTCGGTGGTGATCAAAACCATCATCAAAAAATCCACAGGCAATGTTAGTGTGATGTCTTTTGATAGCGGCGAAGGCTTGGCCGAGAAAATATCTCCATTTGACATTTTTGTACAAATCATTGAAGGTGATGCAGAACTTGTGATTGATGGGACTTTCAATCTTTTGAATGCTGGACAAGGAATCATCATTCCTGCACATCTATCGAGTTTTATCAATCCTAACGGTCGATTTAAACTGATCCAAACCATCATTAAAAGCGGCTACGAATAGGATTTAAACAAAAAATATGAACAAAAAACACTTGATAACAACCTTGTTTCTGACTAAGCTTTGGATCAAGAAATTTAAACTTACTGATTTTATCGACTTTTTTATTTCTTCATCCTTTGTGAATTTGAGGAAACCGGATACCGATATTTTTAGTTTTTACTGGGATTTTGCTCAGGCAAAGCCAAAAGAAATCATTTATATAGCTAACCAGCCCCTGTTTGTGAAGATTAGCGAAGGCATTGGTATGAAAGGAATCAGCCACACCGATTACAATTCAACAGTTGCGAAATTACAAGCTTTAAACTTAACCATAATGCCATCTGTTCATGGATAGCCTACCAAGAAACTGTTTGCTCACCATAAACGGCGGTTCATCAAGCATAAAATATGCGCTTTATGAAATTAAAGATCCTTTGAATCAATTGCTTTCTGGCGAGATAGAAGACATTGGAAATGGTAAGGCTAAACTCCATTTTATACACTCCAAAGGCGAGCAAAAAAACCATTTCAATATTCCCGTTTCAAATCACACCGAAGCTGCAGAGTGGTTGGTCACTTGGTTAGAAAAGGAAACTGAGTTTATCAATATAAAAGCTATTGGTCATCGAATCGTTCAGGGAATGGAGCACACGTCGCCTGAAAAAATCACCGATGAATTGTTAAAGGAATTAAAAGCCATCAGCGCTTATGATCCGGAACATCTGCCAGCCGAAATCAAATTAATTGAAGTATTTAGAAAACATTATCCTGCTGTAGCGCAGGCGGCTTGTTTCGATACTTCTTTTCATACTACTATGCCCAATGTGGCCAAACTGGTACCTATTCCTCAAAAATATAGAGATAAAGGCATCAAACGCTATGGTTTTCACGGACTCTCTTATGCATACATCCTAGAAGAGTTTGAAAGGATGGAAGGAGCCGAAAAAGCAAAAGAAAAAATTATCATTGCGCATTTGGGTAGTGGGGCAAGCCTTGTGGCGATTAAAAATGGCAAAAGTAAAGATACCACTATGGGTTTTACACCTTCATCTGGTTTAACCATGAGCACCCGTACCGGAGATATTGATCCAGGTGTGGCTTGGCATCTACAAAAATTTGAAAAGTTGACACCTACAGAATTTAACCAAATGGTGAATCATGAATCTGGACTTTTGGCCATATCAGAAACTTCTGGCGATATGAAAAAGCTGCTAGAAATACAACATAAAGATAAACGAGCTGCGGAGGCTATTGATTTTTTTTGTTATCAATGCATCAAATGGATCGGCGCATTTGCTGCTGTTTTAGGTGGCTTGGATACCCTAATATTTTCTGGTGGCATTGGTGAACACTCCCCTGAAATACGTGATAAAATTATAAAAGGAATCAAATTTTTAGGTATAGAAATATGTACACTAAAAAATCTTAAAAACGAAGCCATCATTTCGACAGCTATTAGCAAAGCAACTGTAAGGGTAATAAAAACTAATGAGGAATTAATGATAGCTAAACTAGTTTGTGATGTATTGAATATCCCAATTAGAAAGGCTTAAATATATCTTGAAATTTAAAATAAAACGTGTGAATCATGTAACTAATAGACCTAATTATACAAAGTATATCATCATAAAGAAAGTACCTTTTTCATATCGATAAAATCATCTCATAATTAAACAAAACAACAATGAAAACACTAAAAACACTACTATTTGCTATAGCTTTAGTAAGCCTATTTGCATCTTGTCAGTCCTCCCCAAGTCAAACACGGGTTCTTTCAGACCAGGAAACAAGAAAAGAAATCATGAGCACCATTGCCAAGGATAGTACCATGTCTCGTGAAATGATAGAAACCATGATGAACAATAAAAACGGAACAATGATGATGCACAATCAGCAAATGAGAACGATGCAGAATCAAGGTTCGATGATGGAAATACTGAAAAATAATCCCTCCATGATGCAAAGTATGATGTTGGCCATGATGGAAACGGCAAAAGGTGATACCAGCAGAATGTCTGGAATGATTAATACGATGATGCAAAACCCACAAATGATGCAAATGATGCAAAGCCGGGGTAACAATAGCAATATGAATGGTATAAGAAACATGGGAGGGATGAATCATTAATTACCATGATTCAACCTGTATTTTTTAAAATTTAACTTCTTAAAAAAATGATGCACAATAACGGAACTTATTTTTACTGGGGAATGCACATGGGCTGGTGGATTTTTCTACTTGTCTTTTTAATCGTGATTGTAGTAGGGATTATTTTCTCTAAAAAAAGAAGATGAATAATATCAACTTCTACAAATCATCAGAAATATTAAAAATTACTTACAAGACAGATTTGATGAATAAATCATTTCAAAAATTATTATAAAAAGACACCATGGAAACAGAAGTTGTAAATACAGAAGTTGAAACCTTATCAGCAGATTTATTAAAGAAGACAAATGCCTATTGGCGGGCGGCAAATTATCTTTCTGTCGGGCAGATTTATCTCTATGACAACCCGCTTTTAAAAGAGCCGCTTAAACTGGAGCATGTAAAACCTTTGGTCGTAGGTCATTGGGGAACTACGCCCGGACAGAATTTTATCTACGTCCATTTGAACCGTGTGATTAAAAAGTATGATCTGGATATGTTCTATATCGCTGGCCCTGGTCATGGTGGCCCAGCAATCGTAGGGAATGTTTATCTGGAAGGCACCTGGACTGATGTTTATCCCAATGTAACGCAGGATGAAGCCGGATTAAAAAAGTTGTTCACTCAATTCTCATTTCCAGGAGGGATTTCAAGTCACGTTGCACCAACCACGCCAGGCTCTATTCATGAAGGCGGTGAATTGGGGTATTCATTGAGCCATGCTTTTGGCGCTGCATTCGATAACCCCGACTTAATTGTGGCCTGTGTTGTGGGTGATGGCGAGGCCGAAACTGGTCCGCTGGCAACAGCCTGGCATTCGAATAAATTGCTGAATCCAATGACAGATGGAGCGGTTTTGCCCATCCTTCACCTCAACGGTTGGAAAATCAGTAACCCTACTATTTTGGCAAGAATTGAAGGTGATGAGCTGGAGCAATTTTTTAAGGGCTGCGGCTGGACACCTTATTTTGTAGAAGGTGATGACCCCGAGACCATGCACCAACTGATGGCCAGTACACTTGAAAAAGTAATTGCTCACATTCATGAAATACAAAGCAATGCAAGGAGCAACAATGACAATACACGTCCACGCTGGCCTATGATCGTTTTAAAATCACCCAAAGGGTGGACAGGCCCACAGGTAGTGGATGGCCTACAGATTGAGGGCACTTTCCGTTCGCACCAGGTTCCCATATTAGTGGATGATGAACATCCAAATAATGTTGCGCTGTTGGAAAGCTGGATGAAAAGTTATAAGGCAGAAGAGTTGTTTGATGAGCATGGAACCCTAATACCCGAGTTAGCTGAACTGGCACCAAAAGGCAATAGCCGAATGGGGGCTAATCTTCATGCCAATGGGGGCATTCTTTTAAAAGACTTAAGGATGCCTGATTTTCACGACCATGCTGTTCATGTTCCTACTCCAGGGGCAGTGAACGGAAAAGATACCACAGTTCTCGGAAAGTTTTTAAGAGATGTAGCAAAGCTGAATAATGAGGAACATAATTTTCGTGTATTCGGGCCGGATGAAACATTGTCCAATATGCTGGGCGCCATTTTTGAAGCCACCAATCGCCAATGGGACGATGCAACGGAACAGTATGATGAATTTTTAGCTCCTACCGGTCAAGTGGTCGATTCCATACTGAGTGAGCACCAATGCGAAGGATTCCTCGAGGGCTATCTTTTAACCGGAAGACATGGACTTTTTAACAGTTACGAAGCTTTTATCCGCATCGTTGATTCTATGTTTAGTCAGCATGCTAAATGGCTTAAAGTAACGAAAGAATTGCCTTGGCGACGCCCTATCGCCTCTTTAAATTATCTTTTGGCTTCACATGTATGGCAACAGGATCACAATGGTTTTACCCACCAGGATCCCGGCTTTCTGGATCACGTGATCAATAAAAAAGCGGATATCGTAAGGGTGTATTTACCGCCTGATGCCAATTGTTTGTTATCGGTTTTTGATCATTGTTTGCGCAGCCGGAATTATGTAAATGTGGTGGTTGCGGGTAAACATGCGCTGCCGCAGTGGCTTAATATGGATGAAGCGGTGGTACATTGCACCGAAGGCATTGGTATATGGCAATGGGCAAGTAATGACCAAGACTCAGAACCTGATGTGGTGATGGCCTGTTGTGGCGATACCACAACCTTAGAATTGCTTGCCGCTGTTTCCATTTTAAGAGAACATCTCCCAGAAATAAAAATCAGGGTGGTAAATGTAGTCGATTTGATGAAGCTGCAATCAGCGTCTGAACATCCGCATGGATTAAGTGAGCGAGATTACGATTCTCTCTTTACCAAAGACAAACACATCATCTTCAACTTTCATGGGTATCCGTGGCTGGTTCACCGTTTGACCTATCGAAGAGCCAATCGTAACCTGCATGTAAGGGGTTACAAAGAAGAAGGCACCATTACCACACCTTTTGATTTAAGGGTGCAAAATGATATTGACCGTTTTCATTTGGTGATTGATGTGATTGACCGCTTGCCACATTTAGGCAGCAAAGGGGATTACCTGAAACAACAACTAAATGATAAACTGATTGAACATAAACATTATGTACACAAACACGGCAAAGATTTGCCTGAAATTTTGAACTGGAAATGGAAGGTTAAAGAACAGTAGAGATGACTTTCAAAGATTAATAATTAAACACGAAGCATTAAACAAAAAGACAATGACAACTAAAAAATTAGGAATTTGGATGGATCATGCAAGTGCACATTTAATGGAATACAATAATGACATAAAAACTAATACGATCTTGTATTCAGATGCAACCCATGCCGATAAGGAAAAAACTCTGCAAAAAGGAGAAAGCATGATGCAAAATAAAGAGCAACAACAGCAAGGGGAATATTATAAAACAATTGGGGAAGCAGTAAAAACTTATGAAGAGGTGTTGCTCTTCGGCCCTACCAATGCCAAAATTGAGCTGCTAAATATCTTAAAAGCGGACATGCATTTCAATCACATTAAAATTGAAACATTGTCGGCTGATAAGATGACTGGAAACCAAGAGCAGGCATTTGTAAGAGATTATTTTTCAAAAAACTAAATAGGCATTCGGTTTTATTCATAAATAGAAACAGATGGACAAGCAAATTTTAATAGCTACTGTAAATAGGTTATTTGCAGACCATAAAGGTTTGCTGGCGATGGACGAAAGTACTGGCACCTGCAACAAGCGTTTTGCAGCATTGGGCATTCCGCAAACGGCAGAAATGCGACGAAGGTATCGGGAAATGCTGGTGACCACTCCTGGACTTCATGAAGGAATCAGCGGAGCGATTCTTTTTGATGAGACCATCAGACAACAAAAGACAGATGGCACCCCATTCATCAAAATATTGATGGATGCAGGCATCATTCCTGGCATTAAAGTAGATCTTGGGGCTCAACCAATGACCGGCTTTCCCGGCGAAAAGTTAACTGAAGGACTAGACGGTTTAGGTAGCCGACTGGTGGAGTACCGTGAAATGGGCGCTCGTTTCGCCAAGTGGCGGGCAGTGATCAATATGGGTGATGGCATTCCAAGTGTTGGAGCTATCGAAGCCAATGCACATGCCTTGGCCCGTTATGCTGCTTTATGTCAGGAAGCAGGACTGGTGCCCATTGTAGAACCAG
>JACMOI010000021.1 GCA_014378105.1 Pseudopedobacter sp. | reverse complement strand
GCTTTTTCGGCCATTAAGCGTAATTCTTGAAAAGGTATTTCTCCAGATAGTTTATTTTTCTCAATCCAATAATCTACGATAGCTCGGTCAAAATCATCACCACCTAAAAAAGTATTGCCGTTGGTTGATAAAACCTCAAAAATTCCATTTTGGATTTTCAGGATAGAAACATCAAAAGTTCCGCCGCCCAAATCATAAACAGCAATGGTTTTTTCTTCATCAGGGTTTAACCCAATGCCATAAGCTAAAGAAGCGGCTGTTGGTTCGTTTACAATACGTAAAACATCTAAACCAGCTAGCTTGCCAGCATCACGAGTTGCTTGGCGTTGAGAATCGTTAAAATAAGCTGGAACAGTGATGACTGCTTTTGAAACGTTGGTTTTTAAAGCATGCTCTGCTCTGGCTTTTAATTCTTTTAAAATTAATGCTGATAAATCAATCGGTGTATAAAAAGTGTCCCCAACTTTTATTTTTACCAAACTTTCGTCGTTGGTATCGTCAATAATTTTGTAAGAGAAATAATCTTGATGTTTTTGAACATCCTGATAGGAGCGACCTAACAATCGCTTTACTGAAAATATGGTGTTTTGAGGATCTGAGATTAAAAATTCTTTTGCTTCATTTCCTACTAATACATCTCCATTTTTATCGAAATGAACAATAGATGGAACCAATACTCCTTTGCCTGCATCATTAATAACTTTTGCATCTCCATCTGGATTAATAAAAGCCACCAAAGAGTTGGTAGTACCTAAATCTATCCCTACAATAATATCTTCTTTCTGTATTGAGCCTGTAGCTATGTTGATTGAAACTTTTGCCATAATTTTTTAACCGTAGCAAAGGTAAGATGTTTTAATAGATGCTGTGTTATTAAAATGTCATTGTGTTTATCTATCAAATCTCAATCTTTCACCCAACGTACTTTCATCAAATTTCCCATCGTCGTAAGCTAAATGACCGCTTACAAAAGTATGGGTGATTTTAGAATTGAATTTTTGGCCTTCAAAAGGAGACCATCCACACTTTGCTAAAATATTTGATTTTTGGACGGTATAAGACGAGTTCAAATCTACCAAAGTCAAATCGGCAAAATAACCTTCACGGATAAAGCCTCTATCTTTGATTTGAAAGCAAATAGCTAAACTATGTGCTGTTTTTTCAGCAATTTTTTCTAAACTGATTTTTCCTTGATGATACATTTCGAACAAGGCATTAAATGCATGTTGAACCAAAGGGCCGCCCGCAGGTGCTTTTGAATAGGGTTGAGATTTTTCTTCTATGGTATGTGGCGCATGGTCTGTCGCGATTACATCAATATGGTTGTCCAAAACTGCTTTTAAAATTTGATCTCTATCTGCAACAGTTTTAATAGCCGGATTCCATTTAATGAAGTTTCCTTTAGCAGGATAATCTTCATCAGAAAACCATAGGTGATGAATGCAAGCTTCTGCGGTGATTTTTTTATCCTTTAATGGGATGTCATTTTGAAAAAGAAAAGTTTCTTTTCCTGTTGAGATATGGAGAATATGTAAACGTGTTCCATGTTTTTTTGCTAAATCAACTGCAAAAGAAGAAGAAAGATAACAAGCTTCTTCGTTTCTAATGAGTGGATGCATTTCTATGGTTAAATTTTCACCGTATTTATCTTTAAAAATTTGCAGATTTTTTCTGACTGTTGCTTCATCTTCGCAATGGGTGGCTACTAAAGTGGGTGCATTTTTAAAAATTCCTTCCAAAGTTTTTTCGTTATCTACCAACATGTTTCCAGTAGAAGATCCCATGAAAACCTTGATCCCACAAACGTTCTGAATATCAGTTTTTAAAACCTCTTCTAAATTGTCATTAGAAGCGCCCATAAAAAATGAGTAATTCGCTAATGATTTTTTAGCTCCAATAACATATTTATCAGCTAATAATTCTTGAGTTAATGTATTGGGAACAGTATTGGGCATTTCCATAAAGGAAGTGATTCCTCCAGCAACAGCTGCTTTGGCCTCGGTATAAATCTCTGCTTTATGAGTTAAACCTGGCTCACGAAAATGCACCTGATCATCTATAAAGCCAGGGAAAAGGTATTTACCCTCCGCATTGATTTCTTGAGCACCAACTACCGTAAGTGATTGGCCAATTTTTTCTATTCTTTGATTTTTTATATAAACATCGGCAACAATTTGTTTGCCTTCGTTTACAACAGTTGCATTTTTAATGAGGTAAGCATTCATGTGTGCTAATTTCGGAATTTATTTTAGAAAATATTATGAGGAACTGGGATTCGATTGATATTTTCAAATCACATAAATCACAATCTAGGTAGATTTTATACTACTTACTAACTCTTTTATAAATGAGGTTTCTTTTAATATCTATAACAGCTTTTCGGTCGTCTGTAATTTGAATTTCATTAGGCACATTTGCTAATCCATTGTTTTTAGAGAGATATAAAACACAGGAAATTTCTAGGTCATTGAAAGTATCTTTCAAGGGAACAACTAAACTTTCGTAACCAATAAAATTAATAACTAAGGAGTCTAATTGCTTTTCTCCAGATGTTTGAAAATCAATCATTCCATTTTTATCACTTAAAAGCTGAATACCTGAATTTTTGCAGATATTTAAGAATGCCATTGCTCCAAAAAAAGGTTGAAGAGATTGTTCTCCATCCAATATTTTTATTTTTATAAATTTTGATTTATTGTTTTTTAAGACCTCATTTTTTGTAATTTCAAAATGTGAGGATAGCTCAAATTCATCAAAAAACAATTTAATGATATTACCTTTCTGTTCAAAAACTCCAGTTAAGCTCACCGCATTTCCAAAGTCTGGAGAAGATGTATAAATAGCTTTTGATTGATTAAATTCTAACTGTTGGCTATTAAGACCAGCAGGGTCAGTCCAAGTATATTTTCCTTCAATTTTGTTTTGCCCTAAAGTACATTGAAGTGAAATAATCAACATTAGGATAGATAAAATAGATTTCATGTAATTATTTTTAACATCCTGCAATACTACCTTTTTGGATTTTTGATATAAATATCGGCAACAATTTGTTTGCCTTCGTTAACTATAGTGGCATTTTTAATCAGATACGAATTCATGCGGGCTAATTTCGGAAAGTAATATAAAAACTAGCTAAAATATTTTTATTTGATTGGATTAGGCGTTTGTAAAATAATTGGGCTCCATGAAAATAAAACCGTCTTTGATTTTAATGATATTTTTTTGAGTAACTCTTCTACTACTAAAGATGCTGAATTATAACCATTTTTTATATCAACACAATTTGAACTTATATTCTTTAATATAAAAAATACACCAAAGGTTTGATTTTCTGTTTTTAAATCTTTTAAGTGATAATCTAAAGTAAATTGCAATTTTTTAGCTATCAAATTTCCCAAATCATCCTCAGAATATATTTTTTTAACATCATTATTTTTATCAATATCAAAATAAACAATAGTAAAATTTTTATCGCAAATATTCCAAACATCATCATTTGATCTATAGTTCTTCTCAATAAATTTAATTAAATCATTAAAATCTGACTTAGTTTTTGATTGTTGTGCAAAACAAAAATTTATGCAAAACGAATTGAATATGATTAAAATAAATATTTTTAAATACATGAGGTTCCTTTTAAACTTGTTTTATAATCTTTATTTATATTTTGAATGATAAATTTTTCATTTTGAGTAGTAAATAGATTATATGCTTGTGTTTCGCCAAGACCTCCCCAGCCTAACATTTTGGCATCTGAATAAGATAAATTCGGATACAAATTAGTTAAGGAGTTAACAAACCAACTTAAATATAGATTAGCCATAGCTTCATGATCTAATGAAGAAAGTGAACCATTATATCTAAAATAAGCATGTAATGCTTCATGAAGTATTGTAGCTGATATATATTCTTTTGAGGCGTTTGGTAATGTGTTAACATTTAACTTTATATCAATTGTCAATAAATAATTACCTCCTGGAAATCTATTATCATTGACTAAAGTGGTAGTTCCATCAGTGGAATTAGGAAGTGAACTAGTTTCCTCATAATATAAATTAACATCTGTGTTAGTGTTAAAAATCGAATTTATAGATTCATTGATATTTAATTTGATGTCATTATCAATTGAATATTGCACCATTTTTTTTAAGCAAGGATCTTTAATATTGTTAATTATGTCACGATTACTACATGGATCGTTATCTGGATTTACCATATCCACTTTTAAACCACTTGTGCTATATCCAACTGGCGAATCGGGGCATGTAGGTTTTTGTGGATCATAGTCGCCAGGTGTGGTTGAGCCACCACCTCCAGTTGTTGGGTCGCTTGGTGTTATTCCGCCACCATCACTAGCGCCTCCGCCATCACCATAAGTTATCCAATAACAGCTTTCTACATAAACCATCTCATATCCACCAGTACATCCATCAGAACATGCTTGAGCAAATGCTGTGGATGTGCATTCTTGTTCAACATAATCAGGTTTCTGAGTGCTGTAATCAGCAATTTGGTTTTCTCCTTTTGTAAAAGAAATATTGTAACTGATATATTTACTGCCATCAGGTTTAACTTTATAAGCTTTTAATAAATCACCTTGCCAATCTAATACATAAATTAAACCAGAGAATTTTTTATTTGATAAAGGTTTTTCATCGGCAGTATCGTTGTCGGGAATTGTGATAACCCATTCTGTATGCATTTTATTTTTTTTGTCTTTATACATCATCAGATAGCTGATGTTATAAAGATCAATAGCTTTTTGCTTTTTGCCTTTTCTGGTTATGGTTTGAATATTGTAATAAACAGGGACTCTAATTGCTTCACCTAAAGAAATTTTAGTATTCTCCGCATATTTCCATAACACTTTCTTTCCTAATTTTTTAAACAGATTAGCCTGATTATTAAAACCTAAATCTTTTTTAGGGGAATGTTCGGGATAGTTTTCTTCGAAATATGATTTAGCTTCCTGCAGAAAATCCTGAGAGGTTTCCTGAGGGGCTATTGTAGTAGATTGATCTTTTCTACAAGAATTGGTTGTTAAAAAAAATAGAATAATCAATAAGTTAAAATAATTGAGGGGGGGGGGTAAAAAGTTTTTTCATGATGTAATGTTTTAATGTATCACTAAAATAGATTTAAAATGTTAAAAATCAAAATCAAAATCAAAATCAAAATCAAAATCAACAATCTAAAATCGTACATCCTAAATCAAATCGTATCTTTGCCGAATGTCTAAAAGTTTTGAGGATTTCGGTTTTAATAAACAGGTTTTAAACGCCATTGCCGATGCAGGTTATGAAAATCCAACTCCCATTCAGGAAAAAGGAATCCCGCCAATTTTAAATGGACAAGATGTTTTAGGCATTGCACAAACTGGAACAGGGAAAACAGCGGCTTTTGTTTTACCGATGATCATGAAACTGAAATATGCTCAGGGAAATGACATCAGAGGTTTAATTGTTGCGCCAACTCGCGAGCTGGCGATGCAAATCGAAGAAAATGTAAAAATCTACGCTAAGTATACCGACCTCCGTTCTTTCGTTATTTACGGTGGTTTGGGCCCTAAAACGCAAATCGAAACTTTAAAAAAAGGGTTAGATATTTTAATTACTACTCCGGGTAGGTTTATGGATTTATATCTCGAAGGACATATCAGCACTAAAAAGCTAGAAATTTTAGTTTTAGACGAAGCTGATAAAATGATGGATATGGGCTTCATGCCTCAAATCAATAAAATTTTGGAAGTGGTTCCGCGTAAACGTCAAAACATGCTTTTTTCGGCTACCATGAATGAGCGGATTGAGAAGCTGGCGGAAAACTTTTTGTTATGGCCAACTAAAATTGAGGTTACTCCGCAAGCTACTACAGCAACCACGGTGACTCAGGTTTTATATCATGTTCCTAATTTTAAAACCAAAATTAATCTGTTAAAGCTTTTTGTAGAGGATGACCCGGAAGTTAAAAAGCTGATTATTTTTTGTAGAAGTAGGGCGAATGCAGAGAATGTTTACAAGTTCTTATTGCGTCGTTTTAATGATAGCCATGTGAAAGTTTTACATGCCAATAAAGGTCAAAATACAAGGATCAACTCCATTAATGCATTTAAAAACGATGAAGTAAGAATTTTGGTTGCCACCGATGTTGCCGCTAGAGGAATTGATGTTTCTGATGTTACTCACGTCATCAATTTTGATGTTCCTGTTATTTATGAAGATTACGTTCACCGAATTGGAAGAACAGGTAGGGCTTATAATTTAGGAAATGCCATCACTTTTTGTAATGAAGCTGAACAACATTACATCAACAAAATTGAGAAGCTGATTAGGCAAGAAATTCCAGTTTTAGCTATCCCCGAAAAGGTATTTATTGAGGAAACCCCTTATGAGGAACGTCAGGCGATAGCCAAACAAATTGATGATCAAAAGCGTAAAGAAGATCCGGAATTTAAAGGAGCCTTCCACGAAAAGAAAACGATAACACAGAAAAATAAGTTTAAGGCAGCAAGGGCTAAAGCTGGCGGAGTAAAAATGAGTGCTGCCAAAAAGAAGAAGTACAAGTAAATGCATAAAATTAAATTGACACCTTTAAACATTATAGTAGCGTTGAGTTTTACGTATGCTATTTATTGTTTGCTGGGTTTGGATAAAAGCAATGCAGGAATAAGCACAAGCTCAAAAGTTTTATACACTTTGGCGCTTACATTGATTCTTTTTTTGACTGATATTTTATTTAGAAGATTTATACAAAACATCAAATGGCTTTGGTTGATTGAAGGCTCATTTGTTTTATTAATAGCAATTATGATGATTATTTTTCAAAAAATATGAAACCATAAATATTTGCCAAAACCACGTAAAGTAATGACTAATAAATCATGATTCCTGCCTGCGGCAAGAAGGGCTTCATGACAATTAAAAATATATTAAATAAATGAAAAAAGCAGAAATTAAATTAACGATTGAATTAGACGATAATAACGTACCCCAAAACATTACATGGGAATCTACAGATAGTGAAAATAAAGAGGCTTTAGCTGTAAAATCTATGATGTTGGCTTTATGGGATCATAATTTTAAAAACAGTTTAAGGATAGATCTTTGGACAAAAGATATGCCTGTTGATGAGATGAAACGTTTCTTTTACGAAACGCTTCAAACCATGGCAGATAGTTTTTTAAGAGCAACTGGCGAAACAAACATTGTGGAAGATTTAAGAGATTATTGTGCGCATTTTGCGGAAAAAATGGAAATTATAGAAAAGTAGAGTCATTAAGCGCTATCGAATTAAAAACCTGAAATATATATTTCAGGTTTTTTTTTGAATTAATTATTTATTAAAATCTTTTTGAGATTAAAAGCGTAGAAAATATTCATACCTTTTGACTGTAAATTATTTAATTAAATGAAAAAAATAACTTTTAAGAACTGGATTTTATTGGGTATCAGCGTTTCGCTGACCTTAGTTTTTGTAGTTGGCTACAGCTCTTATAAAAGTTTGCAAAATGTTAATGAGGATCAAGTTTGGGTAAATCATACAGAAAAAGTCATCAATAAATTTGATGATATCATCAAAATTGTAATTGATGCTGAAACTGGGCAAAGAGGCTTTTTATTAACCAAAAAGGAGGAATTTTTAGAACCGTATGATAATGCTATCAATCAGGTAGATCAAAATTTAAATGATTTAGACCAATTGATTATTGATAATCCTGTCCAAGTAGAAAATTCACATAAATTAAGAATTTTTATCCAAAATAGGCTAAAGTTAATAGCTGAGATAATCGAAACAAAGAAAGATAAAGATATATCCAATTCGGAGTTAATTAAAAAATTGAGTTTGGGTAAAAAGCAAATGGATGCAATCCGTTATCAAGTCAAAAAAATGACTGATATTGAAGATATCTTGCTGATCAAAAGAACAGATTCTTCCGAAAAATCAATTCGTAAAGCTATTCTGATCATTTTTGGAGGGACGGCCTTAATATTTATCATTATTCTGATACTTTTTAAATTTATCAGAAGCTCCTTTGCAAAGCAAATTAAGTCTCAGGAGGAACTGAATACAACCAATATTGAATTAGAAATATTATTTAAGAATAATGAAGAAAAAACTTGGATTTTAAGTGGTACAAGTGATTTGAGAGAGAAAATACAGGGTGAACTTTCTGTAGATGATATGGCGAAAAATATCATCTGCAATGTTGCCGAATACGCAAAGTCCCAAGTTGCAGCTATTTATCTTGCAGAAGATAATGAAGAAAAATTTGTTTTAAAGGCAGGTTATGCTTTAAACATTACCTCAGCAACCAAAAAGATTTTCAACATCTCAGAAACTTGGGTGGGTCAAGTTGCGATAGGTAAAAAACCTGTGATTATCAGAGGAGAGTTGATTCAAAATTTAGATATCACATCAGGCTTAATCAGCACCCAACCTTTAGAAAGTCTGATTGTACCATTCTATTTCAATAATAAAATTAAAGGTCTTTTAGAATTAGGGTTTAAAGAAGTCATCAGCGGTAAGCAAAAAGACTTTGTCAGCATCGCTTCCGAAGTTATTGGTGTTGCCATTAATACCGCTCAGTCAAGAGAATTACTACAATCTTTATTCGAGGAAACGCAATTACAGTCCGAAGAATTAGAGGTTCAACAAGAAGAATTACGTGTGACAAATGATGAGCTTATGAACAAAACTCATATGTTGCAATCGTCTGAAGAAGAATTGAGAGTTCAGCGAGAAGAATTGAGGGAAATTAATTTTGAATTGGAAGAAAAAGCCAGGTTATTAGAAGAAAAGAACCAATTAATTGAGGATGCAAGAGAGGCTATTGTTCTGAAAATGCAGCTGCTGGAGCAAAGTGGAAAATATAAATCAGAGTTTCTGGCAAATATGAGTCACGAATTAAGAACGCCATTAAACAGTATTTTAATTTTAGCTAGAATCTTAAAGGACAATAAAAACAATCATCTTTCTGATGAAGAAGCCAAATATGCAAATGTAATTTTTAAAGCAGGTAATGATTTGCTGAATCTAATCAATGATATATTAGATTTAGCAAAGATCGAATCGGGCAAAGTTGAGCTTAATTTTGAGGAAGTAGAAGTGGACGAAATAAGTGATGATTTGAATCAGCTTTTTAGTGAAGTTGCTAAAAATAAAGATATTGAATACACTATTAATGTAGAAAACACATTACCAAAAAAAATAATTACAGATAAAATCAGAGTAGAACAAATTCTAAAAAACCTACTTTCAAACGCATTTAAATTTACACCTAAAAATGGAAAAGTAACAGTAGATTTTAATTATTTAAATGCCGATCAGCAAATAAAAATTGATGTTATCGATACAGGAATAGGCATACCAGAGGAAAAGCAATCACTTGTTTTTGAAGCCTTTCAACAAGCGGATGGATCTACTAGCCGCGAATATGGAGGAACAGGTTTGGGCTTATCCATTTGTAGAGAATTGGCCCATAGAATGGATGGAGAAATAACAGTAAAAAGTGTGTCGGGAGAAGGAAGTATTTTTTCATTAACAATACCCATTCAAAGCAAAGTATCATTAGAGAATGGAGTCGCAGAGGAGTTGGTAGACAGAATGTTGATTGAGTCAAAAAATCAATTACGCACTCTTAAAATGCAACAAAGTATGAAGCCAGATTTGAAGCGAGAAAAACCTTTATTACTTGTTGTAGAAGACGACGTAGTTTTTAATGATTTTTTGAAAGATTATGGACTCAATAAGGGTTTTGAAGTGATACAAGTTTTTGATGGAGAAAATGCAATAAACGAGGCAATTAACCAACAACCTAATGCCATTTTATTAGACATTATGTTGCCAGGAATTGATGGTTGGAAAGTTTTAAAACGATTAAAATCCGAAGAAAACACTAAATTTATTCCAGTTCATATGATGTCTGCTGGAGATCAGAGAGAGAAAAAAGCTTTGCAATCCGGCGCCTTATCATTTATTAAAAAGCCAATTGACAAAGATCAGTTAGATCATGTTTTTAAGTCTATTATTGAACCAAATAATTTAGATTATAAGAATATTTTATTGGTAGAAGATCATCATATTCAGAGTGATGCTTTAGCCGGATTATTTAGAAGCAAGAATATTAAAGTTCAGCAAGCTTTTACGGGTGAAGAAACCCTAAATTATTTAGCCGATAATGAATATGATTGTATCATTTTGGATATTAATTTACCCGATATTTCAGGAGTAGACCTGTTAGAGAAAATTAAATCAAATGAAAAGTATAAAGATTTGCCCGTAGTCATTAATACAGCAATGGAGCTGGATGAGGAAATGTTAAATAAATTACTCAGATACTCCAATGCAACAATTATGAAATCTGAGAAATCTAGTGATCGATTGATAGATGAAGTGAATTTATTTCTGTATAAAATTAAAAATGATGATTTAGCTAAATCTCCAAAAGGGATGAATGTAAATGAATCTCAGTTGAAGGGCAAAACTATCTTAGTTGTTGATGATGATATGCGAAATATCTTCGCTATAACTGCAATTTTAGACGATTTTGGATTTAGTGTCGAGATGGCAAATGACGGGTTAGAGGCTATAGAAAAGCTAAATGACAATCAAGCCATTAATTTAGTTTTAATGGATATTATGATGCCAAAAATGGATGGATATGAGGCGATGAAAGCGATTAGAAAAAAACCACAATGGCAAAAATTACCCATCATTGCATTAACAGCAAAAGCGATGAAAGAGGATAGAGACCATTGTATTGCTGCAGGTGCAAATGATTATATCACCAAACCAGTTGATGTTGATAAGCTATTGGCATTAGTGAAAATTTGGATTACATAAAATAAGATGAGACTTGGGGATAATAGCAAAGATTTAAGTTTTGAAGAGTTAGAAACCATCATACAATTTGTATATAAAATTTATGAGTTTGATTTTTCTCAATACAGCAAAGCATCTTTAAAAAGACGTTTCGAGAGATTATTAGGAGCTCACAATTGGGACTTGATAGATTTTAAGACCAAACTAACCAATGAACCTAATCTTCTTGACTTTTTAATTAAAGAAATCACTGTGAACGTGACAGAGATGTTTCGTGATCCTGAATTTTTTAGAAGTGTCAAAAAAAACATCATCCCATACTTAGATTCTTATCAAAGAGTTAAGATTTGGAATGCAGGAGTTTCAACAGGTGAGGAGTTGTATTCTTTCAGTATCCTCTTTAAAGAAAGTGGAATTTATAATAAGTCATTTTTTTATGGAACCGATATCAACTCAGAGGTGCTAAAGGAGGCTAAAGAAGGAATTTATAGCATTAAGAAATTAAAAGTTTTTACAGAAAATTATAATCAATTAGGATTTGTGAAACCATTTTCAGATTATTTCGCGGTAGACTATAATAATGGTATTATTAATAGTGAATTGCGTAAAAATTGTCTTTTTTCGGTTCATAATCTCGTTTCTGATGGTGTTTTCAATGAATTTCAGTTGGTGAGCTGTAGAAATGTTTTGATTTATTTCGATCAGGAATTGCAAACAAAGGTGATAGAGTTATTAGTCAATAGTTTATGTATTTTTGGTTTTTTATGTTTAGGCTCTAAAGAAGTTATAAGATCAAAAAAAATCTTAACCAGATTAAAATTAATAGACTCAAGGCAAAATATTTATCAACGCATTAAATGAACAAGTCAGAATTTATTATTTTAGGAGGCTCAGCTGGTTCATTTCAAGTGATTTTCGAGATCATAAAAAAATTACCGGCTAATTTTAATATTCCTATTTTGGTAGTCATACACAGGGGGAAAGATAAAAACACGCATATTGAAGAAGTAATAGCTCACCAAAGCAGCGTTAAAGTTCAGGAAGTAAAAGACAAAGAGAATATCATTAATGGAATAGTTTACTTGGCTCCAGCTGATTATCATGTTTTAATTGAGCCCGAAAAAATATTTTCTTTAGATAATTCTGAGCCTATTTTATTTAGCCGACCATCAATAGACGTAAGTATGCAAAGTGCTGCTGAAGTATATGGAAGCAAATTATTGGCTGTATTGTTCTCTGGAGCTAATAGCGATGGAGCCGCAGGAATGGAAGTAATAAAGAACCGAGGAGGTCAAATTTTCGTTCAAGATCCTAAGGATGCGGAAGTTGATACAATGCCACTAGCAGCGTTGCAAAAAAATGCTGGAATAAAAAAAATGCACAATAAAGAGATTGAATCTCTGTTGATTAATATTTCCATAAAGTAAATGCAAAAAATAAACATACTAATAGTTGATGATCGGGAAGAAAATATCATCGCTCTTCAAGCACTTATTCAAAGAAATGATGTAAATATCCTCTCCACCACATCACCAAATGATGCTTTAAAATTAGCGTGGGAAAATAATATATCAATTGCCTTAATTGATGTTCAAATGCCCGAAATTGATGGTTTTGAATTGGTAGAGATGTTAAAATTAAATCCAAGAACTAAGGATATATTGGTAATTTTTGTTACTGCAATCTCTAAAGAAACTAAGTATGCAGTTAAAGGTTTAACTTCTGGAGCTGTTGATTACCTCTATAAACCTTTAGATCCTTATGTCACCGCGGCAAAGGTAGATGCTTTTGTACAATTGGCAAAAGCACAAGCAGAAGTCAAACAAAAGAATGAAGAATTAGCGAATTTTGCTGTAGTAGTAAACAATTCAGCCGATATTATTTGTTCTGTAGATTCAAAATCTTACCGAGTTTTAATGGTGAGTCCCTCTGTTGAAGATATTTTGGGATACAAGCCCTCTGAGTTTTTAGAGAAAAAAATCAGTGATTTTGTGATTAAGGAAGATAGAGCTCAATTTCTTTCTGACTTGATATTAATTTTTAAAAATGATCAAGCATCTGGAACTTTAGAAGCCAGAATCAAAGACTTCCACAATGAAGATGTTTGGGTAAAATGTCGTGTTGCATCTAAAGCAGGAACTTATTTTTTTAATATTAGCAACATCAGTAAACAAAAAGAATACGAGTCTGAATTAATCAAAGCAAAAAACGAAGCCATCAATGCTAAAAAAGTAAAAGAAGTCTTTTTAGCAAATATGAGTCACGAGTTAAGAACCCCAATTAATGGAATTATTGGTATTTCAAATTTACTGGGTAGTACGCCTTTAGAGCCACAACAAAAAGAGATGATCAGGTTATTAGAAACCTCGTCTCAATCTTTATTAGGTGTTGTTAATGATATTCTAGATATATCCAAAATAGAATCAGGGAAATTTTCAATTGTTCGAAAAGAAATCAATATTAAAGAGTTATTAAAATCAGTTACCGATATTTTACGCTTCAAAGCGGATGAAAAGCTAATAAAACTAGTTTTAGACATCGATAATAATGTTCCAAATTATATAGAAGCAGATGGATTAAGGTTAAATCAAATTTTGATGAATCTCTTAGGGAATGCCATTAAGTTCACCGAAAAAGGTCAGGTTACTTTAAAGGTCATTGCTAAAAATCAGCAATCAGACGCTGTTGATATTAGTTTTTCTGTTATAGATACTGGTATTGGAATCTCAGCAAAAGGAATGGAGCGTATTTTCGAATCCTACGAACAAGCTGAGGATGATACCACTAGTAAATATGGAGGAACTGGTCTTGGTTTAACGATTGTTAAAAAATTAGCCGAACTAAAAGGAGGAAACATAAAAGTAACAAGTGATTTAGGCAAAGGCAGCACATTTACTTTTACCAATAAATTTAAAATAGAAGATTCTTTATCAAACTTGGTTATTAATTTCAATACCAAACTATCTTCTTTAAAAGGAATTAGTGTATTAGTAGCTGAAGACAATTTGGTGAGTCAGTTTATGCTAAATAAAATTTTAAAAAGCTGGGAAATTGATACCGAAACGGTAGATACAGGGTTAAAAGTATTGGAAAGGTTAAACCAAAGAGACTTTGACGTGATATTGATGGATACGCACATGCCGGATATGGGAGGTTTTGAAACGACAATGAAAATCAGAACCGAATTTAAAGGCAAGAAAAAAGAGGTGAAAATCATCTCCTTATCTGCTGCAGTATTGGAGGAAGATAAAAAAGAGGCCATTGATGCTGGAATGGACGATGTGTTAACCAAACCTTTTATTCCTGATGATTTGCATAGGATTATTAGCAAAGTATTAGCCGTCTAATTTTGAATTTCTGATAAGTTTTATAGTGTATTTCTAATGGTTTGTTAATTTTGTCCTGAATGAATCTGGCTTCACAAGTTAAATACTTATTAAAAAAGGAAATTCTATTAGAATGGCGTTCAAAATATGCTTTAAATGGGATTCTTCTTTATGTTATTTCAACCGTTTTTGTTTGTTACTTATCTTTTAGAACCACCCCACCTTTAGTTTGGAATGCTTTATTTTGGATCATTATGCTTTTTGCAGCAATCAATGCGATAGCAAAAAGTTTTATGCAAGAGAGTAGGGGAAGGTTACTTTATTATTATCAAATAGCAAGTCCGCAAGCCATTATTCTAGCTAAAATTATCTATAATATTTTATTAATGATTTTGATGGCAGTTATTGCGCTTGTTTTTTATAGCATTGTCTTTAAAAATGAAGTTGGTGATGAGGGACTTTATTTTCTGTCCATAATTATTGGTGCAATTAGCTTTTCCACTGTCTTCACCATGATCTCTGCCATTGCATCGAAAGCTGGTAACAATGGCACCTTAATGGCTATTTTAAGTTTCCCTGTGATTATCCCATTATTAATGCTCCTGATCAAACTTTCTAAAAATGCCATGGACGGCTTAGATAGGTCGGTTTCATGGAATGAAATTGGGGTATTAGGAGCTATAAATTTAATTGTTGTAGCCACATCTTTATTACTATTTCCTTACCTTTGGCGAGATTAAAAAGATCAAAAATGATGCATAAAAATTGGTGGAAAATTTTAGGAAGCATATTGATTTTGTATACTGTAATTGGCGGCTTGCTGATACCAGTCCCTAAGCTTCCTATTTTACATGAGAGTATTAGAAATTTATACTTTCATGTACCTATGTGGTTCTCTATGATTGTTATTTATACTGTTTCAGTTATTTACAGTATTAAATACCTTAACTCAAATAATGAAAATCACGATTTAATAGCTGTAGAATGCGTAAATACAGGAATTGTATGCTCATTTGTTGGACTAGCAACCGGAATGATTTGGGCTAATTTTACTTGGGGAGATTTTTGGCCTAATGATCCGAAACTAAACAGCGCAGCTATCGCAACATTAATGTATTTAGCTTATATCGTTCTGCGTGGATCAATTGATGAAGAACAAAAAAGAGCTAAAATTTCTGCGATATATAACATTTTTGCTTATCCAGTAATGGTAGTTTTAATTTTTGTTTTACCACGACTGACGGATTCGTTGCATCCAGGTAACGGAGGAAACCCAGGTTTTGGATCGTATGACTTAGATAGTAATATGAGGCTGGTATTTTACCCAGCTGTAATCGGATGGATATTGATTTCTGTTTGGATCATGACCATTAGATACCGAATTAGATTAATAGAAAACAAACAAAATCAAATTATTTAATAATATTTTTAACGTTTAGATAGTATTCTATCATATTCGGTTTACTGGTATTATTGCAAACAAATAATCTTAAAATGAAGAAAGTAGTTTCATTATTTAGCCTTTTGATTTTATCCATTTCAGTGTTTGCGCAAGGCAATGTTGAAATGGCTGACGAGTTAAGAAACTCTGGTAAAATTTACGTCGTTGTAGCAGTTATGCTGGTTCTTTTCTTTGCATTTATCGTTTATCTTTTTACTATAGATAAAAGATTAAAAAAATTCGAAAAAGGAAAATAGTTCAAATAATAGGTTTAAATTATTTAAACCTTGATTTCAAACCAAAAAAAGCAGGTGTAGTTAAAACACTAACTTTTTTTGTTTGCAAAATTGATTTTTTTTATGTCAACTTTGCACCAAAATTCAATACCAATTATAATTTAAAATCATATTTATATGGCTCATGCAAATGATATTTTATTAACACAAGAACCACATTTTTACGATGATGTATGTTCTTTTGTAGATCAAGCAGCACAATACACTAACCATGATAAAGGTTTATTAAATCAAATTAAAGCATGTAATAGTGTTTATCGTTTTCAATTCCCTATTCGCAGAGGAAACAGTTTCGAAATTATTCATGCTTGGAGAGTAGAACACTCACATCACATGTCGCCAACAAAAGGAGGTATCCGCTACAGCGAAATGGTAAATGAAGATGAAGTAATGGCATTAGCAGCGCTGATGACTTACAAGTGTGCGATTGTGAACGTACCTTTTGGGGGAGCAAAAGGGGGTATCAAAATTAATCCAAAAGATTATACAGTTGCCGAGTTAGAGAATATTACTCGTCGTTATACTGTAGAACTCATCAAAAAAAATTTTATCGGCCCCGGAATTGATGTTCCTGCCCCTGATTATGGATCAGGTGAACGTGAAATGTCTTGGATTGCCGATACTTATTTAACGATGAATCCTGGTCAATTAGATGCGCTAGGTTGTGTAACAGGAAAACCTATTGCATTACATGGAATTGCAGGTAGAAGAGAAGCAACAGGACGTGGAGTAGCTTATGCGGTAAGAGAATGTGTTTCTGTTGCTGAAGATATGAAAGCATTGGGTTTAACACCCGGATTAGCCGGCAAAAAAGTAATTGTTCAAGGTTTAGGTAATGTAGGTTACCACACCGCAAAATTCTTAATTGAGTTTGGTGCTATCATTGTAGGTTTCTGCGAGTATGAAGGTGCAATTTATAATCCTGATGGTTTAGATTTAGATGAAGTATTTAATCATCGTAAATCAACGGGTTCAATTTTGGGCTTTGCAAAAGCTAAGAAAGAATTTAAAAATTCTTCTGAAGGGCTTGAGCAACATTGTGATGTTTTGGTTCCAGCGGCCTTAGAAAACCAAATTACAGAAGCTAATATTGCAAATATTAAAGCTAAAATAATTGCCGAAGGTGCAAATGGTCCAACAACCCCAGCAGCAGCAGCAGAATTTATTAAGCAGGGTGGAATTATTATTCCTGATATGTATGCCAATGCTGGTGGTGTAACAGTATCTTATTTTGAGTGGTTGAAAAATCTTTCCCACGTTGCATTTGGTAGAATGGGTCGTCGTTATGATGAAAATTCAAATATCAACATCATGAATTTAATCGAAAGTACAACAGGAACAACCTTATCTCCAGAACAAAGGTTATTAGTTGCAAAAGGAGCTACTGAATTAGAGTTGGTAAATTCTGGTTTAGAGGATACGATGATACGTTCTTATCACGAGATTAGAGAAATCAAAATGACTAAAGGAATCGATAGCCTAAGAACTGCAGCTTTTGTAGGGGCAGTAGATAAAATCGCAATTTCTTATATGAATATGGGTATTTGGCCATAAATTCTTCAGAAGCTAATATTTCTAAAGGAGTTCAGCAATGGACTCCTTTTTTATTTATAAAAATCATTGAAGTACATTAAACTTCCAATAGCCTCGTTTCTAAATGAAGGGACACATTCGCTACAAATTACTAAGTCTAGACCTTTGTTTCACTAGGTTTTATTTTACTATAACCATAGCTTAAAATATCGAACTGACTATTTTTTTTAGACTTTATTACCAATTTGTATGCTCAGAAAATTAATTGAGAGGAATATTTACACCTAGAAAGTTAAATTTTTAGTTTCATAAATTTAAAAATTATCAAATATGGTAAATTAATAAGGGTTTTGATAACTATAAATTATTGGCATGCAGCTTGTAAATCTGTTACATGTACCAATGAGAAACTTATTGTTTAATTATCAAACTAAAATACATTATGAAGACTAAAAGCAATTTATCACAAGAGATGAAAGATTCTGACTTTCACAAATTTTTCATCGAAGAATTACAAGATATTTACTGGGCAGAAAACCATTTGATAAAGTCGTTACCAAAGATGGCCAAAGCGGCTACCAGTTCAGAATTAACTAAAGCTTTTGAAAAGCATTTGGAAGAAACCAAGACTCATGTAAAAACATTAGAGCAGGTTTTCGATATGCTTGAGGAAAAAGCAACAGCTAAGAAATGCGAAGCGATGGCTGGGATTCTTAAAGAAGGCGATAGCATTTTAGAAGATACGGAGAGAGATTCCATGACGCGTGATGCAGCCCTAATTTTGGCTGCTCAAAAAGTAGAGCATTATGAAATTGCAACTTATGGCACATTAAGAATTTTCGCTCAACAAATGGGTCATACAGAAATTTATGATTTATTGAGTAAAACGTTGGAAAACGAAAAAGCAACAGATGTGGCCTTAACAAAACTTGCAGAATCATTTGTGAATGCAGAAGCTGCTTCGGAATAATCTTTAAGAAAACAATTAAAATAGCTAAACCTTATTGGTTTGAAAAGAATAAAAACTTCTTAGTTACCTATGAAACAAAAATGGCGCTGTTTTCAGTGCCATTTTTGTTAATAATTACTTACTATTACTTCATAGTTGGATACCAGTTCAACTGAACAACTTCAATAGCCGAGTTACCTTTGTTTACCAATGC
Organism: Pseudopedobacter sp.; assembly: GCA_014378105.1. Classification (GTDB taxonomy): domain Bacteria; phylum Bacteroidota; class Bacteroidia; order Sphingobacteriales; family Sphingobacteriaceae; genus Pseudopedobacter. Next base: position 52,747 of record JACMOI010000021.1, on the reverse strand, counting down.
TTTAAATTTAGCAACGTCGCTCAAGCCATCTCCACCACGGTAATGGTATGGGTAAACTTGCTTTGGCTTAAAAGCTAGAACTCCAGCGGCAGCACTTTCTACCGTCATGGTATAGGGTAGATTCATACAAACGAAAGCTTTGTCAATGTTTTTCAGCTGACGCATTTCAGGAATATCTTCAGTATCTCCAGAAAAGTAAACCCTCATTCCTTTCTTTTCAATCACATAACCATTCCCTCTACCTTTGGTATGAAAATTTTTAGCTTCTTCTCTTAAATTATACATGGGAACACCAGTAATTTTAAAACCATCGACTACAATAGTCTGGTCATTAGCTAAAATGGTTAATCTAGATTTTAAATCAGCAGGTAATTGATCTGCAACTGCCTGTGGAACAATTATTTTCGTTCCTTTCACCATCACTTTAGAAAGTGTAGCAGCATCCATATGATCTCCATGAATATCAGTCACTAAAATAATATCTGGTTTTGCCTCACCAGCGAATTTTGCTTCGCCACCAACTGGATCAATATAAAACTGAGTGCCAGCCCATGAAAATGATGCGGTTGCATGTTCGATAGGTTTTAATTTAAAATCATTTGATTTTTTAGCGCTATCAATGGCATTAACTTTTGTAGCTGCAAAACTTTTTTGACTGTTGCTGCCAAGCAAAAGGATTATCAATAAAAAAGGGGAATAGGAAAGAAATTTCATGTTTAATATTTTATTTAAGAATAATGTTTGAACACTATTTGCAATTATTTGTTTGAATTTTTGCTTTACTTGTTAAAGTCAATCTGAATTATTTCCACTGAAATTTAATTTTTACTTTGAACTTTTACTTGATTTTTGAAATGCTTTACTGGTTTATTTTACTGAATAAATTGAGCCAAGCCTAATACGGTCATAAATTTAAAACGGCATTCAAATATTACTCTTCAACATATACTCAGATTGAGGTACTAAATTGTTACTAAACAAAAAAATAATTATGAAAAATTTAATGATGATTGCTGCAGTTTCATTAGGAATGACTGTTAGCGCATGTGCACAAGTGAAAATTCCTGTTGCAGTAAAGAATGCTTTTCAGAAAGAATATCCAGGAACAAAAGTGAAATGGGAAAAAGAAGGTGGAAATTATGAAGCAGGCTTTGAACAAAAAGGCCATGAAATGAGTGTGATTTACACGCCAACTGGTGTTGCTACCGAGAAAGAGATGGAAATGGCGGTAAGTGAATTACCGAAGAGTATTAGTGATTATGTTTCACAACACATGAAAGGTGCAAAAATCAAAGGAGCAGCAAAAATCACAAAATCTAATGGTGAATTGCAATACGAAGCTGTAGTAAATGGTAAAGATGTAATGTTTACTTCCGATGGTAAATTAGTGAAGGCTGCTAAAGAAGAAGAAAAGGATTAGTCCTTTTTAGATTTTAGTAAAAAAAAGGATTCCGTCTCGGAATCCTTTTTTTTGGCTTGATTATTAGGTCTATAGTATTAGATTTTATGATCATTAAAACAAATGAGAAATGAAAAACGGATGATGCAAATTTTTTCCGATGATCTTGATAAAGTATCAAGTTATAAATTATAAAATCATTTAAAACTCAAAATTAATACAGAATTGATCATTATTTTGAATTTAATTAATAACATAAAAAACTAAAGCTATACCATCATGAAAAAAGAATTCATCAATAGAGTTGCAAGCTTAGGTTTATTATTTTGGATGATAAAAATATTTTCTACAACGGTTGGCGAAACAGCAGCTGATTATGTTTCGGTAAATTTAAACTTAGGCTTAGTATTTACTACCATTTTAATGGGCGTGATCACCATAGGAGTCTTTTTTTGGAATTTTAATCAAAAGAAATATTTTCCTCCTTCCTATTGGCTATTAATTGTAATGATGAGCATTGAAGGGACACTAATCACGGATTTTTTAGTTGAGCAATTAAATGTGTCTCTCCTTATTTTAGATGTTATTTTCGCAATAGCAATGGGGCTAGTATTCTATTTTTGGTATAAAAAAGAACATTCCCTATCCATTCACTCCATAAATAATGATAGCAGAGAAATTTTTTACTGGGTAATTGTTTTGACAACATTTGCTCTAGGTACTGGAGTTGGAGACACAGTATCAGAATACCTTAATTTTGGTTATTTAAATTCCTTAATTCTTTTTGGTTCAATTTTTATTTTAGCTGGTGCTTTAAACTATTTTAAAATAATAAATGGAGTTTTGGCCTTTTGGATAGCGTTTATTGTTACCAGACCAATTGGAGCTTCTTTAGGTGATTTATTGATACAAGAACCAAAAGATGGAGGAATGGGCGTTTCTATTACTATTGTAAATATTTTATTTTTTATTGTGATAATAGCTTCCGTAGGGTATTTAGCTAACAAAAACGATAGCTCAAAATCAATTGAAGTTTAATAAAAATCAGTTAAAGCTTAATATTTATCCATCCTACATTTTAATTTATAATCAATAAACAACATTTGAGAAATGGAAATTCTGAAATAGTAGATTCGGGATTTTTGAATTTTCCTAATTATTAAAAGGAATGCGATGAATTGAAAATCCATTGTTTTTTTAGAAAACAAAATGGAAACTCATTGCGTGTTTTTGCTATCTGGATTCGCCTCTAAGTTACATGGGCTATAGTTCCTATTTTTTTGTAAGCGGAAAGTACTGTTAATGACGCCAGATAATAAGCTAAAAATATTTTATTTGCAATCCTAAAAGATGATTCAACGATGAAATTACAAACTGGTAAAATTGAAATAATCGGTCTTCTAATAACTAGTCTTACATTACTATGTTGTTTTCCATTCTTTGAGTTTATACTCACTGCCAATCCACCAAAAGAGAATAGAATTTTGCAATTAGGAAGTGCAAAGTGCTCATTCCGGATTTATCAAAATAAATATGCGATTGCAAAATTAATAGCTTTACATGGCAATGAAAATACTTGTATTGCAGCATCTTTAGCACTGCCTCATTCATCATCATCTTTTGCATTATATGAACTCATGCAAAATGGCAACAGACTTTTAAAATATATTTACAATAACAAAAACTATTATTTTGATCCGAACAGGATTTTCTCCAAAAAAGGGATAATCAAAACATTAAAAAAATATAATAAATCATACCCTTCAAAACTTATAACGAAAATAAAATCTTTTGCGGACGCGGTTCTAAAAATTGTAGCGATTAAAAGTTCCTCTAAATATATTATAGCTATACACAATAATACAGACGGCCACTTTTCCGTAAATTCTTATGAAAACACTTCAAACGCATCAATGATTTATATGAATAAGTCACAAGACCCTGACGACTTTTTCCTAGTTACTAAAGAATCAGACTTCACTTTTTTTAAAGCACAAAAGCAAAATGTAGTTTTACAAAGTAAATCCGCAGAAGATGATGGTTCCCTATCAATTTATTGCCAGACTCATAAAGTACTGTATATTAATGTAGAAGCTCAAATAGGACACAAAGAAAAACAAATTGACATGTTGCTTTTATGCAAACGACTTTTAACCAAATCACATTAGAAAAAAAATATTTTCAGTAATGTTTTTTTTCATTATTATGGTAATTGTTACGGGTATGGGTAGCCTGCAATAACAACAGTAAACAAACTAAAAATAAAATAAAATGAAAAATTTAAAAAGTTTAATTATGGTAATTGTTATGGGTATGATAGCCTGCAATAACAACAGTAAACAAAGTAAAACAGATACTTTAGCAAATGCTATTGTGCCAACCGATACGATGCAAATAAAGAAGCCATTAAGCGGTAAAGTCCCTCTGGAGAATCTCTCTGCTAAAGCAAAGGGCTACATTTCCCAAAATTATAGTGGCTTCACCATCTCAGGTTCGGTATATGACCCATTATGCGGTGGAGGGGATGCAATAGATGTTACAATAAACAAAAAAGGAATGCCGAATTATTCATTAATATTCCTACCAGACGGAACTTTCATACAACAAGAAGAAGATGTAAATCTGGATAAAGCGCCAGCAAATGTATTAAAAACTGTATCAGAAAAATTTGCAAATTATAAGCCAGCCAATCAAATTGAACGACTGACATTAGCAGATAAAACAATACAATATCTTTTAGACATTTCTAAAGGTACTGCAACAAAGGAAGTGATTTTTAAAGAAGATGGAACTATTGTTTGTCAGAGTAAGGAGTGAAAATGACAGATAAATTAATAAGGTTGCTAAAGAACTTGTTCGAGGATTTTATACTGAAAGTTAAACTCGATTATTTCGTATTTTATATCAAATGAATTAAAGTAGAAGCTAAAAAATAATACAGAATTAAACTTTCGTAAAAATACTTTTTGAATTTTCAAAATGAGGGTTATGATAAATAATCCGTTTGAACAAACATTGTACAATCAAGGATTTGAAGATTTAATAAATTATTATCTAAAATCGATAAACGAAATTTAGATCTATAAAAAGATACGAATGAAAATTTTTTTCACGAATTTAATTATTAGCTTTTTTTGTTTAAACGCTATTGGACAAAATAAAAATGAATTAAAAATAATTGAAAAACCAATTTTTTACAACGAAGAACGAGCAAAACTAAGCATCGAATATTTAAAAATTAGGTATGGAATTATTCAAGACAAACCAACAATAAATCCTAAAATAATTGTTTTGCATTATACTGAAGGGGGTAACATTTTAAGCAATTTTAATTATTTCAATCATGTAAAAATAGAAAATGAAAGAAAAATAGGTAAAAATCAAAGTAAGTTGAATGTTTCAGCACACTATTTAATTGATAGAGATGGTAAAATTTACCATTTAGTTCCTGATACTGTATTTGCAAGACACACTATAGGATTAAATTATTGCGCAATAGGTATTGAAAACATAGGAAGCAATAAAGAACCCTTAACAAATCAACAGATTCAATCTAATGCTAAACTTGTTAGAAAATTATGCTCAAAATATAGAATAGAATATTTAATAGGTCATTCAGAGTATGTAAACTTTAGATACACGCCCTTATGGAAAGAAACTAATTCTAAATATTTTATTCACAAAGAAGATCCAGGAACACACTTTCTAATTGAAGTAAGAAAATTAATTGCTGATTTGAAACTAAAAAGTAAACCTTAAAAATTTGTCTAACCTTGTTTAGAAAGTAAAGGTGAATATTTTGGATTTGAATAACCACTTTCGACCTTATTATTTGCAAGTGTCTTGCTCTCAAATTTTTACTTATAAGTTTTAAATTTAAATGAGGTGATTGCTTTTTGGATGGCTCATATACTCACGCTTTAATTAGGTATCTCCATTGGTGATCGATCTATTTACATAAGATCCAAAAGATGGCGGACTGGGAATATCATCAGAAATAATTAATACTATCTTTTTAATTGTTATTGTGAAACTGGTGGTTTATCTTTCTATTAAATAAAGTTCAAAAATCTCCGAAGAAGAAGCATAAATGTGCTGCTTTCATGTTTTTTAATTTATAATTGTTCAATTAAATGCTATCAATAAATAGTAGTATGAAAAATAAGCTCTTTACCCTAATCTTTATTATCTTCAGCTTTCATCAGCTTAATGCCCAAAGTCTTGATTTAAAGATTTTGGAGCATATTAATGGTTCTGTTAATCCCGGTCCAGACCGATTTTGGAACTCCGTTTCTGATCAATCCTACAAAATAGATGTAGCGGTTCCTTTGAGTTTATTTACGGTTGGGCTTATTAAACATGATCAATCCTTAAAAGTAAAAGCTTTCGATACAGGTGTTGCTCTAATTGGAGCTGGAGGAGCTGCATTCATTCTAAAAAAAATAGTTCAACGAGATAGACCTGCTACCACTTATCCAGGAATAATTATCCCAAAGGTTGTCGAGACTGATTACTCCTTTCCTTCTGGTCATGCTTCTTTTTCTTTTGCAACTGCTACCTCTTTAAGTCTTGCTTTCCCTAAATGGTACGTCATCGTTCCCTCATTTGTATATGCCGGCACTGTTGCCTATTCTAGGTTATATTTAGGCGTTCATTACCCAAGTGACGTCATTGGGGGAGCCGTCATAGGAATAGCGTCTTCATATATCACATTTCAAGCTCAAAGGTTACTTTTTGCAAGAAAGCAGCATCGAGAATACCTTAATGAGTAGATTACTTCTCCTGTTTTGATTCAAGTTACAAATTCACTTTTACTGCCAAATTAAATATCCTTCCTTCTAGTGGCGCATAAATCTGACGAAAATAAGGATCATTGAAAGGAGGGATCACTAAAGTTTCCTGCCTACTTTGTCTTACATCCAATACATTCTCTAAATTACCAATCAGACTAAAATGCTTGAAATACTTTTGCAAGCTTAAACCTAAAGTGAAAAAAGAGGGTGTTTTAACATCCTGATCCCGATACATGGAAGACAAATAAAATCCTTCTGCCGTAAACGAATATTTTCCTTCGATTTCATAAATTACGTCCAAATTGGCTTTGTGTTTTGGCGTAAGTGGGATAAATGCCTGACTATGATCATAGGTTCTTTTTGCATTGATGAAAGTATAAGCCGCAATAATTTGAAATTCATCTTCCCTGAATTTAATATCGCTTTCAAAACCCGAAGTAATAATTGGCAACGATTCGTTTAAATAGGTGTCTTGTTGCAAAACCAACGGTTGGTGAATTTTGGTGGTGAATAAAGACTGATTAAAAGTTAGACTAGCTTCATCATCCAAATCAACTTTATAGTTAAAATCGATATTGGCACTAATGGATTGTTCGGCTTTGATATTTTGGGGAAGTGGCTGGACTAAATTGATGCCCAGCTCTTCGGCCGAAGTTGAAAAAATAGTAGGCAGTTTATAACCTAGACCACTTCCAGCTCGGATATAAAAATCTGTATCAACCTGGTAACGTAAAGATAAACGAGGCAGGAAAAATAGCCCAAACTGATTTTGGAAATCGTTTCTTAAACCAATTTCTGCAATCAAATTTTTAGTCAATTTCCAATCATCCTGTAAAAAGACACCTAAAGTAACATATCGAAGATTTCGGCTTAAATGACTTAAACTGGTGTCTTCCTTAAAATTCTCGGTATTTAAATTTATTCCTGCAACTAAAGTATGTTGACGAGTTTTATGAAATAAACTGATCTCACTGTAGCTATTCCATTGATCACCGGCAAAGGCAGTGGTAGCTTGATGAATAGATCTTTTAAAATAGCTTTCACTATTTTTCAGGGTTAATTGTGTGTTTGTGTTGAAATGATGATTAACCATTAATTGTGAGGATAATCGATGGGTGATATTCTGCTCGAAGTAGGAATGCTGGTTATTAGACTGACGATTCAGTGCCAAGATATCCCCACCAATTCTCTTGTCAAATGTTCCGTTCAAGCCAAGGCGAATAGAAGTATTGGAGTTTGGATAAAAATAAAGGGTAGGCGAAACATTAAATGTTTGGGTTTTTGGCAATTCAGTAAAACCATCTTGATTAATGTCTTTTGGTTTTTGCCAACTATTGGCTGTTAAAAAACTGAACCCTAATTTCTTCCATCTTTTAGAATAATACAAATTAGCATCGTGACCACCTAAAGAGGTGCCATTTAATAAAAATGTAAGCTCATGTTGTGGTTGTGGCTGCTTACTAATTAAATTAATAATTCCAGCAATGGCATCACCTCCATAAAGGGAAGAGGAGGAGCCTTTGATCAGTTCTATCTGTTTTAAATCCAAAGGAGGAATTTGGACAATACTTAATCCTTGCGAAAAGCCGCTATACAAGGGAAAACCGTCTTTTAATACTTGCGTATATTTACCATCTAAACCTTGGAGTCGAATACTCACATTTCCGCTGATAGAGGAAGTTTGTTGCGGAAGTACACTTCCTGATTCTGTCAAAAGTTTGGCAATGCCCATTGGTTTAATAGACCCTTCTTCTGAAACCTCTTCCTGCCCAATTACCTCTACCCTAATTGGATTATCTTCAATTCTAGAATTGGTACGGGTAGAGGTTACAATCACCTCTTGCATCTCATTGTCTTTAGGAATTAAAAAGACCTTTAAAGTATCCTTTTCTGGAAACTGACTGGAGTCAAAATCGATGGTTTGTGCAATGAAATTGAGGTCGGTAAAAGTAATCTTGAACTTCTTTAAAAGTATATTTGACAGCGTAACAGCTCCATTCTCATCTGTAGTGCCCTTTTTCTGGGAATCTTTGATGAAAACCGAAACTCCAGCTAATGGGTCATGTGTTTTTGCATCTTTTACAAGTGCATGTAGCTGATTTTGAGCCATTGCCACTGGGGATACCAACAGCAAAAGCCATAAGAATTTTCTCATGTTAATAAATTGATAATGAATGTTTTTAAAAACTAGCCGAAAAAGCTAAACATGAGGGGGCCTGAACAATGAATGGGTGTATACTTTAGTATATTGTTGCTCATCAGGTAAATGATAGGATCCGAAATCAGCTAAATGTTGAAATGGAGGAATAGTAAAAGAAATGAGGATATAATTATTAGGACTTGGATGATGGATAAATTGTACTGAGCCATAATCTTTTGGAGCAGCTTCATTCAAATTATGTCCAAATAGGGTTTCACCATGAAGGAGATAATCAAACACAAAATCCGAGGGACTTGCCTCTTTTGTATTTTCTACCAGTTGATATTTTTGATACATGCTACTTAAATCTCGCATCAAAGAAAAATCGCCCAAGGGAAAAATCAGCTGACCACAAAGAAAGTAAACAGTTATAAAGATATATCCAACTTTTCTAATAAACATACTGGATAAATTTAAACATTTTTAGCTGGTTTATTTTTCAGGTAGAAAAATAAACCAGCAATAATTAATAGCCAAATTAATATAACAATCACTACAAACCATTTTGCTTTTTTTAGTATAAGAGGTTCTGCTATCGCTCTTTCTAGACTAGCCTTCCAAACTATAGCTGGAATCAACCTAATGGATAATACAATTAAAAAAGGTACAATCAGCAGATCATCCAGGAGGCCCAAAACCGGAATAAAATCAGGGATAAGATCAATTGGGCTTAGCAAATATCCTATAGTAATGCCAATAAGTAATTTTGCGGTAAAAGGAGTGTCGGGATGCTGATAAGCATAATAAAGTGCAAGTGTATCTTGCTTCATTTGCTTCACTTTATCCTTCATTCTTTTTATAAAGGATGGTTTTATCTCGCTCTTATTCATCATCAAATTGTTCTTGATTAATACAATATTAACAAGTTTATTTAGTCAACTATTTATCCATCAATCAACTATAATGTTGGCAAATCGTTTCCTTCATCCTTCTTAAAATCTAACTTACCAAATCGGTACGCAAATGTCAGTCCAAAAGAGCGGAATGGAATCTGTCTATAAGACGTCCCAGTTGAATTTACAGCATAAGTAGTGCTTTCTTGTTTTACATATTTACTAAAAGGGTTGGTTGCCGTAAAACCGATACTTCCCTTTTTATTGAACAGATTTTTTCTTAGAGCAAGATTGTAGAAGAAAAAGGCTGGACGTTTTCCTTGTACATTATTTTCTAGTGAGTTATAGTTGCCAAACAATTCGGCACTAAAGTCTGAATTAAACTCGTAGCTCGCATTTAAATTTATCCGAGCTCTTAAGCCATTTACATTTGGTCCACCAGTATATTTATTCACGATGGTTTGGTAAGCGATGAACATATTTGGACGAAAAGTTAACTTACTGCCAAAAGGAATAGAACCAGAGATACTGATTCCTTCACGTATTTCTTCCCCAATATTTAAACGGGTATTCAAGGTGAGGTTTTTATAAGTCGAATCTCCAACAACATAACTTGGGTAAAAAGTAGCAAAGGATTTGATATCCTGCCCATTATGTCGATAAAATATCGCCAAATTTAAATTACCACCTTTTGTATAATTTTTGTTGAATCCGAATTCAAAGTTATTACCAATCTCAGGCTTTAGATTTGGATTTCCAGTACTTGCGTTTCTAGGATCCGAAAGGTCAAGAAATGGATTTAGATCTTCATAATCTGGTCTTTCTATCCGATAACTGTAACTCAGCTTTAAGCTATTTTTATTCTTGAAATTATGAGCAATCACCACAGAAGGTGCAAATGTATTGTAAGGATCAATCGTAATATTGCCAACCTGCGAGTATTTGGCATCAGAAATAGTCCTTTCATATCGTAAACCTGATTTTACATCTAAATAATCAAAAAGTTTGTAAGTGCCAGAAAAGTAAGCTGCGAAAATATTTCTATTATAGTCTAAGCTATTGGATTGTGATGGATTGGGTATAAACTCCTGATTACGGCTATTCAGCGTATTTACCAAAGAGCTTCCTGTTATTTTGTTAAAAATGGTCTTTGCACCTGTTTCAATAATAAAATTATCGTTTACGGGATAAGTATAATCTATCTTGACCTCTAATTCATTATCTACACCATGGTTATTGCTCTTCAAACCAGAAAAAGGATTGCTGAAATTTGAAATGGACTCTTGCTGATTGAAAGACGTATTACTTCTTCCTAAACCAGCATTTGCCTCAATATTCAATTCCTCATCTTGTTTCTCAAAAGTCTTTTTATAAGCGAAAGTTAAATCAACCGAATGTTCATTGAAATAGTTATTGCCACTAAGCAAAGAGGATTGGTTATTGAGTTGGTTAGCAGCTTTATAAGTTTCAATTTGCTGATTGGTAGAATTCCCATTGTTGTTATTAAAAGCATCATACCCTGCAGAAGTACTCACATTATTTTTTTTATTGATATCCCAATCTATACTTAATCCTGTCCGAATTCCATTTCTTTTGATTTGGTTATATCCATTTTGAATCAAATTATTCGTCGTATCTCCAAAAAAAGAAGCTCGATTGCTGCCGTTTAAACTTTTTGTATTCAGTTGAGTGTTTCCATTAAAAAAAGTACTGATGCCAAAATTACCTTTTTTGGCACTCAAGTTTATAGAACCATTATTTCTTCGGGTACCTCCTGATAGGTTTACACTACCGTTTAACCCATAGATATTATTCTTTTTTAAGATGATATTGATGATACCCGCAGTTCCGGCAGCATCATATTTCGTACCTGGACTGCTGATCACTTCTATACTTTTAATTTGATTAGCCGGGATGGATTGTAAAGCATCTGCCACGCTACTTCCAAAAATGGTAGATGGCTTTCCGTTAATTAAAAATCGAACACCAGAACTCCCTAAAAGTTGAACATTTCCGTCAATATCAACGGTTACCTGTGGAATTTTCTTTAATACATCCGTAGCCACTCCACTTTGCGAGGTCAGGTCATTCTCGGCATTATAAACTATTTTATCAATCTTGTTTTGAATGATGGGTGCATTTGCTGTTACAGTTACCCCCTTAAGTAATTTACTACTAGAAAATAGGTTGATACTTCCCAAATCAATCAATTTATTGTTTTCATTAATTTGGAGATGATCAATCGTTTTACGTTTGTATCCAATAAAATCTATGGTAATTTTATATTCACCGTCTTTTAGATTATCTAAGCTAAATTTACCATCCACAGCGGTAACCACACCATCAATTGGTTTTTCAGTGCCACTTTTATAAAGTCCAATGGAGGCATAGTCTATAGGTTGATGAGTAACAGAGTCAACAACAAGTCCGGTCAATTGTCCTGATTTTTGAGCTTTTAAGGAAAGGCTAAATAATAAAGCGGATAGTAGTAAAATGTATTTCATAGAATGCGATGGAAATTATTTCGCATAGCTAAACATCAATTCTGAGGGAATTCAGTTTAGTTATCTATTTGTTACAAAACAGCAAAAAAATGAGGCGTATAAAAATTGGGAAGTATAAAATCCTATTTAAAGGAAATTATGAAGTTTGATGATGCTCTTTTTTCAAATATAAAAAGAGAAGAAATCCCAAAAAAATACTGCCCAGCAAAAATCCACCTAAAACATCGGTAAACCAATGCGCACCTAAGTAAATCCTGGAAATTGGAACGGTTAAAATAAGGAAAAGGCAGAAAAATATAATCACACGCCTCGGTAATTTAGAAAGCCATTTCCGATGATGAAAAATGAATGCGATAAAACCAAAAAATACGATATAAAACGACACATGACCACTCGGGAAGCTCTGATGTTGTGTATCCACAATAACTCTTACCAAATCACTGTTAGGTCTTGGTCGATTAATCAGGTTCTTTATTAAATAAGTAATTAAACCTATTAATAGGGTAGCTGCACAATAAATGGCTTCGCGTTTCTTTTTAAAGATAAATAGAAGTGTGGCACTTGCTAAAACCATACTAGTGGAAATCCAAAAATGACCAAACCAACTGATGCCTTCCATTAAAAAATCTATGGCCGAATTGTGGTGTTCCTGAACCTCTTCTGAGAATTCAGAATCTAGCCACGAGTTTGGGAAAACTATAATAAGGATGGTGAGTATGATAAATCCTAAAGAAATAAGGGCAAGTATTTGAACGGCATGCTTTCTACCAAAATCTTTCATTTTTATTTGTTTTAATAGGATTTATATTCTTGTGTTATGCTTTCAATTCTTAATTAAATTTGAGTTAGAGGAGGAATATCGGAAAAGATAATCATCAATGAGTTTTTGAAGAGACTAATGTCTTGATTAAACTGCTCAAACACTTTATTAAACGATGCGAATCGGTTAGCAAAACCAATCTTTTTAAACAATGTTATAAAATTAAAAATTTTTGTTAATCAAATCTAGCTGTCATGAAATTATTTTCCATGCTCGTCATCTATTTTTCAATAAATCTTTCAAGCTACAGTCAATCTAATGTTTATAGAAAGGTGATCTTATTTTATCCAAAAAACAAAATAGATACCGTATCCAAACAAGTCAAAATTCTCTCTAAAGATTTGGTGGGTTTATCAGAACGACAAATTAAAATAACATGTGTAGTAACCAACACCAAAGATTTTGAAAAATATAGTTTCTTAAAGATCAATCCTAATTTATTTACGCTAGTGCTAGTTGGCAAAGATGGAGGACAGAAATTTAGTTCAAACACCATTATAAGTTCCAACAAATTATATGGACTGATTGATCAAATGCCTATGCGGAAACAGGAGATGAAGGGATTGAGATAAGTTTTTATCGCTTAGTAGATGTTTCAAATTTCTTTAAATATTCCTAGCTGTTTAATTGTAGATTAGAAATACAATTATTTGAGAGTTCGACATTCGCTTTGCTAACATTTAGAAACTGCGATATAATTTAAAATTTCAACCCTATAAGCCTTAAAAAAGGTTTAAAGCAACATCCTTTAAACAGAAACAGGATTTACCTGAATTTGACCTCCAATCGCTTTTAAAACTTTCATTATTGTAGCAAATTGAGGCTTGGCTCCTTCTGATAACGCTTTGTATAGACTGGGTCTGCTTAAGCCTGTTTCTTCCGCTATTTTTGTCATCCCAATTGCTTTAGCAATATGGCCAATCGCATTAATCACATCATTATTATCTCCATCTTCTAAAACAGTGTTAAGGTATTCTGCAATCATTTCTTTACTATCCAAATAATCGGCGATGTCAAATTTTGAAGTTTCCATTTTTTTATTGCTTCAATTTTTTCCAGATTTATTTTGCTTTATCTATGTCATCTTGCTGAGTGAATTTATCTCCAACAATGAGTAGAATAATGATTTTACCATCTACTTCTTTAAAATAAACTCTATACCCTTTTGCAAAGTGTATTCTTAATTCCTTAATACCATCACCTACAATACTGAAATCTCCAAAATGGCCATCGTTTTCAATCTTCTGAATTCTAAAAAGGATTTTTGATTTGGCTTTTAAATCATTAAGCTTTCTTATCCATTTATCAAATTCGGTAGTTTTCTCAATAAAGTACATAATTTTTGTATCTACTTGGATACAATTATAATTGTTTTTTTGGAATAAACATAGATTGAATTGAAAATTTTAACAGATGGATTACAAATCCAAATTATTTTTAAGTTCGACATGCGCTGCGCTAACATGTCTAATAGCATAAATTATACAACAAAAGATGGATTATATTTGTAAAAACCCGTTAAGAGCTAGAATTGTATATGAACCACAAGATTATAAATACAGTAGTACTTCGATTTATTTTGAAGATAAAGAAGGTTTACTGCCAATGGAAAGAATGTGGTAATATAATTTTCAGATACAGTCCTCAGTTTCTCAACAGCATTTAAGTGATCCTATCGGAACACTTAAACGAGGGGGTGTGTAGACCGAGAAGTCGGTATTAAAAATTAGTATTGATGACCGACAATATCTAGCGTAGCCTTTAATACTAAGGACAGGTTATCAGTGAGATTTAATTTTCTCTAGACTATTTTAGAAGAGTCCGCAGTTCTTTCAAATATTCATCATTATGAGTGAAGTCATTATGACCTTCGCCATGTAAAATGAATAATCTGTCACCTTTTTTAAAAAGGGCATTAAGTTTTTGAGAAGAACCGGTATAAATACCTTCATCAGCATCTCCATGAAATATTATAACAGGAGCTTTTATACGATGGAATAATTCATAGGTCTTATATTGAAATTTCATTTCTTTGGTGTCTACCTCAGGAGCGAGGTTAAATATCCAGTCAGATAAGCTATAATATGGTGCCTGTAAAATAAGCTCTTTTGGGTTGTTTATTGATGCCAGTTTTGCTGCTGGACCAGTTCCAATAGACTGACCTATGATAATAATATTAGACTCCTTATATAACAGTTTTAATTGATTGTAAACTTTTTGTAAATCAGAATTTAATTGATTTTCACTATTAACTTCACTTCCACTTTTTCCATAACCGCGATAGTCAAGTATTAAAATATCGTAATTCAAATTAGTGTAAATTGGTGCAATTTTCCCCCAAATATTTAGGGAATTATTAGTACCATGTAAATAGAATATCACTCCTTTAGAGACCTCTTTTGCTTTGAATAGTATTCCATTTAAATGAAAACCATCTTCTGTTTTGATATTAAGTTCTTCGAAATCTCCCGGAAAATTAAATTTAAAATCCTTATCCAGTTTAGTTCCAGAGAAAAATTGTTTTTCCAGACCCATTACTACTTCCTTATTTTGAGAATTCACCGAGTTTTGTCCGTAAGAAAACTGGATTAATGTCTGAAAAAAAAGAACATAGAAAATAAATTTCATAAATTAAATATATTATTAATTAAAACTAATAAGAACTAAATCCACAGCCTACATATTCCTCCTGTACTGTCCCCCAACCTCATAAAGCGCATTTGAGATTTGCCCCAAAGAACAAACCTTGGTCGCTTCCATTAATCCTTCAAAAATATTTTCTCCATGTATCGCTTTGAGCTGTAAATCTTTCAATAAATCTTCAGTTAAATCGCTGTTTCTATCTTGAAAAGCTTTTAAATTTCCAATTTGTAATTGCTTTTCTTCTTCGGTTGCTCTAATAATTTCTCCTGGACTTACTGTTGGAGAACCTTCCTTATTCAGGAAAGTATTCACCCCAATAATTGGATATTCACCAGTATGCTTCAAGGTTTCGTAATAAAGCGATTCCTCCTGTATTTTACCGCGTTGATACATGGTTTCCATAGCGCCTAAAACACCGCCCCGGTCGTTGATACGTTTGAATTCGGTCAATACCGCTTCTTCTACTAAATCAGTGAGTTCTTCAATAATGAAAGCACCTTGTAAAGGATTTTCATTTTTAGCCAGACCTAATTCTCTGTTAATGATAAGTTGTATCGCCATGGCTCGACGAACAGATGCCTCGGTAGGAGTAGTAATTGCCTCATCATAAGCATTGGTATGTAAGGAATTGCAGTTATCGTAAATAGCGTACAAAGCTTGAAGCGTAGTACGGATATCATTGAAATCAATCTCCTGAGCATGTAATGATCTTCCTGAAGTTTGAATATGGTATTTCAGTTTCTGCGAGCGGTCGTTTCCTTTGTATTTCTGTTTGATGGCTTTAGCCCATATTCTTCTAGCCACTCTACCGATCACCGCATATTCCGGATCAATACCGTTAGAGAAGAAGAAGGAAAGGTTAGGAGCGAAGTCATCAATGTTCATTCCTCTGCTCAAATAATACTCCACGAAAGTGAAACCATTAGAAAGCGTGAAAGCTAATTGAGAAATTGGATTTGCACCTGCCTCAGCAATGTGATAACCAGAAATAGAAACAGAATAAAAGTTTCTTACTTTTTCATTGATGAAATATTGTTGGATATCTCCCATCATTCGCAAAGCGAACTCGGTAGAGAAGATACAGGTATTTTGTGCCTGATCTTCTTTTAAAATATCTGCCTGCACCGTACCACGAACCGTAGCAATGGCTTTCGCTTTGATTGTTGCGTACACATCAGCAGGTAAAACCTGGTCGCCGGTAACGCCTAAAAGCATTAAACCTAAACCATCATTTCCGTTAGGCAGTTTGCCTTCGTAATGTGGTCTTTTAGTTCCTTTGGCCTTATAAATTTTCTCAATTTTATCCCCTACTTCTTTTTCTAAACTATTTTCTTTGATGTATTGCTCGCATTGTTGATCAATGGCAGCATTCATGAAGAAGCCTAAAAGCATTGGAGCAGGCCCATTGATAGTCATAGAAACCGAAGTTGCTGGAGCGCATAAATCGAAACCAGAATAGAGTTTTTTCGCATCATCCAAAGTAGCAATGCTCACTCCAGAATTACCAATTTTACCATAAATATCTGGACGAACATGTGGATCTTCTCCATATAAGGTCACCGAATCAAAAGCAGTAGATAACCGTTTCGCTGGCTGACCTAAACTTACATAATGGAAACGTTTATTGGTCCTTTCTGGTCCGCCTTCACCGGCAAACATACGTGTTGGGTCTTCGCCTTCACGTTTTAAAGGAAAAACTCCAGCTGCATAAGGGAATTCTCCCGGTAAGTTTTCGGTGAGTAACCATCTTAAAATATCTCCCCAAGCTTCATATCTAGGTAAAGAAATCTTTGGAATTTTAAGTTTAGATAAAGACTCGGTAAATAAAGACTGCTTAATTTCCTTATCACGCACTTTATAGATAAAATAATCTGATTTGTATTGTTTTAATGTATCTGGCCATTGTCTCAATAATCTTCTGCATTCGCCATCTAATTGCTCTTCAATATCACTATACAGCTTTTTCAAAGATTCAATTTCTTCGGCCTTCGCTTGATGCTTTTCTAACAATTCAATGGTGCCATGTAATTGAAATAATTGCTGAGCGAGTTTGGATTGTGTGTTAACCCATTCGCCATAAGCCTGATTGGCTTCTGCAATCTCTGCTAAATAACGGGTTCTATCTGGTGGAATGATATAAACTTTCTCTGATTCCTCTTTGGTGAAAGCCATTTTGGCTTTAAAGTCTATCCCAGTTTTTTCAGTGATTTTCTTCATCAAAGCGGAGAAGAGATTATTGGTCCCTGGGTCGTTAAACTGAGAAGCCATGGTGCCATAAACAGGTAAATCCTCGTCTTTGGCATCAAATATTAGGTGGTTACGCTTATATTGTTTCTTCACATCGCGTAAAGCATCCTGAGCACCACGTTTATCAAATTTATTGATAGCCACCATATCCGCAAAGTCCAACATGTCAATTTTCTCCAACTGCGTTGCGGCACCAAATTCAGGCGTCATCACATATAAAGAAACGTCGCAATGTTCGGTAATTTCTGTATCAGACTGACCAATTCCAGAAGTCTCCACAATCACCAAATCAAAACCTGCGGCTTTACAAATGTTGATGGATTCCTGCACATATTTGGATAAAGCTAAATTCGCCTGACGCGTTGCCAGAGAGCGCATATAAATACGGGAATTGTTAATTGCATTCATGCGGATGCGGTCACCCAATAAAGCGCCACCTGTTTTTCTTTTAGAAGGATCGACAGATATGATGGCCATGGTTTTGTCGGTCTCCACTAAAAAACGACGCACCAATTCATCCACCAAAGAAGATTTTCCTGCACCTCCTGTTCCGGTGATGCCCAAAACAGGAATGGTTTTATTGCCGATGAGCTTTTGTACTTCTTTTAAAAAGTCAACTGCTTCTGCCGGAAAATTCTCTGCTACTGAAATCGCAGAGGCTATGGATTTTACATTTCTATTAGGTAATGTCTTGATTTCTCCATTTAATTTTTGAATAGTTGGGTAATCTGTTTTTTGCAACATATCGTTGATCATTCCTTGTAAACCCATGCTACGGCCATCATCAGGAGAATAGATTTTATTGATGCCATAAGCCTCCAATTCTTTAATTTCATCCGGCTGAATTACGCCCCCACCTCCGGCAAATATTTTGATATGTCCGGCACCTTTCTCCTGTAATAAATCATACATGTATTTGAAATACTCGGTATGCCCGCCCTGATAAGAAGTCATGGCGATACCTTGTACATCTTCCTGTATAGCGCAGTTTACCACCTCATCCACGGAACGGTTATGTCCCAAATGAATCACTTCAGCTCCAGAGGACTGTAAGATCCTCCTCATGATGTTGATGGTGGCATCGTGACCGTCGAAAAGAGAAGCGGCAGTTACAAATCTGATTTTATTTTTTGGTTTATATACGGTGGTATCTTGCATGGTTACAATTGAAATCATTTGAAATGACCTTCAAATTTACGTTTTTGTACCCAAATTGCCATAAAATTAAGAGCGATGTATAGGCAATTTTACAAGACTAAAATTAGATTGGGTATAAAAGCTTAGATTTATAGTTGTGGACTAATATTTGTTTAGTCCTGTAAAATTATTAATCGTGTCAAAAACCATCTTCATTACAGGAGCATCTTCTGGAATTGGAAAAACCACCGCAATTTATTTTGCTGAAAGGGGATGGAATGTCGCTGCCACCATGCGTCATCCTAAAAACGAAAAGGAACTCATTAAATATAAAACCATTAAATGTTATACGTTAGATGTTTTAGAAGATAAAACTATTGAAACGGCATTTGATGCTGCTATTAGAGATTTTGGACAAATCGACGTTTTGTTAAATAATGCAGGGTATGCTGCTTTAGGTCCTTTTGAGGCAGCCGACAAATCACAGATTGAAAAACAGTTTGATACCAACGTGATTGGTTTGATGAGTGTTTGCCATGCTTTTATTCCTTATTTTAGGAAAAGGAAATTAGGAACCATCATCAATGTAGCTTCCGTTGGCGGAAGGATTACTTTTCCGCTTTATAGTTTGTATCACGGAACAAAATGGGCGGTAGAGGGTTTCTCAGAATCGTTGAGTTTCGAGCTGAAACCTTTCAATATCAAAGTGAAAATTATTGAGCCAGGAGCTATTAAAACCGATTTTTATGACCGTTCACCTGATATTTTAAAGAAGGAAAAACTGAAAGCTTACGATACTTATGTGGATAAAACAGCTGCAAATTATCTAAAAGCTGCTGCATCTGCCCCCGGTCCGATTATAGTTGCTAAAACTATTTGGAAAGCGGCAAATAGTAAGAATTTTAAATTACGTTATGCCGTAGGAAGTGGAGCGCCATTTATTTTGTTTTTAAAAAGGATACTACCAGATGCTTGGTTTATGGGTTTGGTTAGACGTGTGCTGGATAGGAATTAGTTTTTAGTTAGTTAGTTAGTTAGTTAGTTAGTTAGTTAGTTAGTTAGTTAGTTAGTTAGTTAGTTAGTTAGTTAGTTAGTTAGGAATTACTACTTTATTATGTTCTAACCAACTAAATCCTAACAACCTAACCATCTAGTTACTAACCATCTAATTTCTAAGCACCAAATCACTATCACCTACTTACAGCCAACGTTTCTTCTTAAAATAAATAAGGGTTCCAAAAGAGGATAAAACCATCAACAGTACAGCCGCACCATAACCTAATTCCCAATCCAATTCAGGCATGCTTCTAAAATTCATCCCGTAAATACTGGCAATTAAAGTAGGCGGCATAAAAGCAACGGTAGCAACCGTAAATATTTTGATGATTCTATTTTGTTCGATATTGATCAAGCCCATAAAAGTATTCTGAAGATATTCTAATCGCTCAAAAGCAAATTTGTTGTGTTCTAAAAGTGAGCTGATATCTTTGATCATGATTCTTAAAACACCCATAAATTCCTGAGGAAAAGTAGATGATTTAATTAGAGACGAGAGTAATCTTTGCTTATCAATGATGTTTTCACGTAATAGCATATTGTCATTTTGGAGAGACGATATTTTCAATAAATCATCCTCATCTACTCTTTCATTGGTTGCCTTTAAGCTTTTATTTAGCTCTGCGATTTCTTTGGCTATATTTTCGATCAAATCCGCATCTTGATCTATACAAGTCTCCATAATGGTTGATAAAACCTGATAGCCATTGATATAAAGTGTAGGGTTGGCCTTAATTTTCTTTACCGACTCGCTAAACGTCCGGATATCATCATCCCGATAGGTAAATAGTATTCCTTTCTCTAAAATAATAGATACTGGATTGTACTCAAAGCTATTCTGTCTGACGGATAAAAAGTTTGAATTGATGATGATTTCGTTATCCATTTCGCTAAATCGGGATGAGCTTTCAATTTCCTGAGACTCTTCTTCTGAAGAATATTTGATATCGAAATAGGTCTCGATAGTTACTTTTTCCTCCGTCGTTGGATTTTGCAAATCTACCCAAACCATGCTTTCCATTGGGATTTCTCTCAATAGCTCCAAATCAGATTCTTTGGCTAAACGGGTATTTTTCTTGTAATAAATTCTCAGCATAATGAATCAATTTCTATTGATTTTCAATTCGTATCTTTGCAAAAATATCATTTTAACATTGGAAAAAGGATTAGCCTTCGGGGAAAAGAATTATAACTACTACAGCGCACACCTAAAAAATAAATATAAGGTGAAGCGAGTGTACAAAGTGATTGTGGATGGAGGTTTTACCTGCCCTAATCGGGATGGCTCTAAAGGTTATGGCGGTTGTACCTATTGTAACGTAGATTCTTTTACGCCCACAAGCCGTACAATGTCATCCATGAAAGAGCAGATTGAGTTTGGCATGGAGCGGGCATGGAAGCATTATAAAGCAGAAAAGTTTATCATTTATTTTCAGCCTAATACCAATACCTATGCGCCAGCGCATTATCTAAAATTGATGTACGATGAGGCTTTAAGTGTAGATATGACTAACGTAGTTGGACTTTCTGTAGGCACAAGACCTGATTGTATTGATGCCGAGAAAATTGCTTTGCTAGAAAGTTATACCGATAGGGTAGATGTGGATTTAGAAATGGGAATGGAGTCTATTTATAACAGTACTTTGGCTCAAATTAATCGAGGTTGCTCTCATGATGAGTTTATCCATGCCATGAGTTTGTTGGAGAACGCTAAATTGGATGTTTGTGTACATACCATTTTTGGTTTGCCTGGTGAAACTAAAGAGATGATGTTGGCTTACGCCGATGAAATCAATCGTTTCAAAAAAATCAACTTTGTGAAATTTCATCATCTGCATATTGTAGAAGGATCCATAATGGGTGCAAAATATAAAAAGGAACCTTTTAAATTATTTTCTCTACAAGAATATGCTGATTTTCTTTGCGAGTTGTTGCCTTTGGTTCGTCCTGATGTGATTATTCAACGCTTGTTTGGTATCTCCGATTTAGAGATGTTGATTGCACCTAAATGGGGTTTAAGAAAATCAGAGATACAAACTTTTATCGATAATGAAATAGAAAGAAAAGGCGTGGTGCAGGGCAGTCAGTTTGTTGGTTTATAGTTTGTTCGTCCTAACAAACTAACCATCCAAAAACTAACCAACTAAATATATTTTCCAAACAAATCATCTACCGCTTTTACTCGGTAATCAAATATTTCTTGCGTTTGCTTGGCCACCATGATGCTGTTGGCGATTCTACCTAAAAATCCAAACGGAACACCATAAGTCAATTTATCCGTCATTACAACACCGCCTTCAATTGCTTTAAAATGATGCTCGTGATGCCATAGTGCAAAAGGTCCAAAACGTTGCTCATCGATAAAATAATCGCCAGCTTTTACATGGGTAATTTCTGTCATCCAATCCATTTTAATACCTAATAGCGGAGATACTTTATAAGAAATTAACATCCCCTCGTACATTTTAGTGTTTAGATCATAATCCGAAGTGATGACGAAACTCATGCTTTTTGGGGTAATCTTCGAAAGGTTAAGCGGAGAAGAAAAAAAGTCCCATGCCTTCTCTAAACTTATGGGCATTTTCTGACTAAAATTTAAAGTGTAGGTTTTCATACATCATCGAAACCAATAGATGAGATAAAAGTTTCAAATCTCATAAATAAAGCTTTTTTATTGTACCATCTTATTGGCGCAATAACTACTCGCAAATGCCTCTGGCTTAGCTTTAAAAACAAAGCCCATACTTAAAATATAGCCCATGGCTTCGTGTAATGCAGCGTTAGATTTAAAGTTTGGATTGGTATTAATGTCTGCATGGACTTCTAAATCTACTTCGTATAAATCCAATAGGTCACATAAAGAATAGGCGCATTCAATTGATTTTTGAACTTCTGAAAGCATTCTTTCTTTGATACTCATTTTCTGTGAAGTACGTTCCTGATGGATGAACATAAAACCACCTTTCTTTTCTCGTAAAAAAACAATTACAGTTGCAAAATCCGTTACAGCACCTTTTACCTGAGAATCAGTACCAATACAAACTTTTAATTTGTTACCTAAATTGTACTCTCTTTCAATGGTTTGCTCTACTTCTTCAAGGATAGACGAATTAAGATTTTCGCCGCTAAATTTTTTCCAGGTCATATCTTTACTTTTTAAATGACCTATATTTTATAGGTCTATAAAATTAAGTGATTGTAAGTCATACTTTTATGAAAAATTCATTATTTAATTGTTAACATCTCATAAATTATTAACAAATTCAAAAAAAATTGTACATTTAATTGAAACGTTTCGAACATCACTTGCGTATCTATTTTTATAACCCTACAAAACCAATTAAAATTTAATGATATGAGTCAGGAATTGAATAATGAACTTTTGTTAAGCCAGCAAAGTAGTTTACCACAAAAATACAGCGCTTGGATGGAAGAATTCCAAGAAATCCCACAACAAATCAATCATTCTTTATTCAAACCCATGAATAAAATGAGTAAAACGATTTCGAGATTAGTAAAGAATAGAGGAAGAATGTTGATGCTTTTAGACTGTAGAGTAAGTCGATTGATAAAGAATTCAAGAAAATAGATTTTAAATTTAGTCTTCGCAGGGTCTCTTGAAAAGAAATCCTGCGCCGGTGCTAAATTTGTTTTTACACAGATGATTAGATATTGTCTTTAAATTTTATTTCTTGGTTTTTTTCACAAAAAACCAGTACTTATTTTCCACTTTTCTAATCAATTTTGTTTGTTTAAAAAGGTCGAGGCCATCATTGTCTTCTAATTTTTTTAAAAAGTCCCTAAGGGGTAACCCATCTTTGTAGTCTTTACTAAAGACGCCGCCTTTAATAAAATCTTCCATTAAATCTTTCGCTTGTATCTCTTTTACTTTAGGATGAAGCTTGAAATAGTCAAATACAATTTGATCTATCGTACCAGCTTTTTGTATATTATATTCAGATAACATTTATTAATATTTATATTGATGTTTAAATTGTAAGTGTTATTTCCTCCTAAATTACCGCATTTATTTATGTTTTTTATAATGCAAATGCGCTTCTTTTCAAGTTTGTGCGCAAGAAGCTATAACTTTAATTGTACAGTTTTCCTTGTTGCTTTAAATTTAGGTTTTAAGGCGAATCTATAGCTTATGCCAAAGGCGTGTTGAATCATCCACATGATAAATAACAAGCTAATCGCCGTTTAACAGTAATTAAAGGTAGTTTATGCCATGCCCTTATCGTAGAATATATGAAAAAAACCTTGGTTAGGGCCTTCTTTCTTACCTGGTTCGACCATCCTTCGTTCCAAAACGAAGGATAGCCGAAGGAAACCCGAAGCAGACCATAACCAGTCTCGAAGCGATTTTAGTCTGTCCTTTACTGTCTTAACCTGAAATAGCTTTACAATAATACTTAGATTTTCCTGCTATTACGCTCAATGACTGTTCAAACTTATTTAACTACACCAACTTCCTATATTTAATTCGCTTAGGTGCAACATCACCCAAGCGCTTCTTACGATTTTCTTCGTAATCGCTATAGTTCCCTTCGAAGAAATACACTTGAGAATCGCCTTCGAATGCTAAGATATGAGTGCAAATACGGTCTAAGAACCATCTATCGTGTGAGATGACTACTGCACAACCGCCGAAATCATCTAAGGCTTCTTCCAAAGCTCTTAAAGTATTTACATCGATATCGTTGGTAGGTTCATCCAGTAACAAAACATTGCTACCTTCTTTTAAGGTAATCGCCAAATGCACTCGGTTTCTTTCTCCACCAGATAAAACACCCACTTTCTTTTGTTGATCGGCACCGTTAAAATTAAATCTAGAGACGTAAGCTCTGGAATTGATGACTCTGTTTCCTAACGGAATGTTTTCTAAACCACCCGTTACGTTTTCCCAAACGGATTTATTAGGGTCTAAATCATCATGACTTTGGTCAACATAACCCAACTTCACAGTTTCTCCAACTTTAAAAGTTCCATTATCGGGTTGGTCTTGCCCAGTAATTAAACGAAATAAAGTCGTTTTACCAGCACCATTCGGTCCGATGATACCTACAATACCAGCAGGAGGGAGAGAGAAGTTTAAGTTATCAAACAATACTTTGTCCCCAAATGCTTTGGTCACATTGGTCGCTTCAATCACTATATTTCCTAATCTTGGTCCAGGTGGGATGAAAAGTTCTAATCTTTCTTCTCTTTCTTTGGTTTCTTCTGAAGCTAATTTTTCATAATTAGATAAACGAGCCTTTGATTTTGCATGGCGAGCTTTGGGCGCCATTTTGCTCCATTCCAGTTCACGTTCTAAAGATTTTTGACGTTTACTTTCCGTTTTTTCTTCCTGAGCTAAGCGTTTTGCTTTTTGGTCAAGCCAGGATGAATAATTGCCTTTCCATGGCAAACCTTCACCACGGTCTAATTCCAAAATCCAACCCGCTACGTTATCTAAGAAATACCTATCGTGAGTTACGGCTATGACCGTTCCAGCATATTGTTGTAAATGTTGCTCTAACCAATCGATAGATTCTGCATCTAAGTGGTTGGTAGGCTCATCCAGTAATAAAACATCAGGTTCTTGAATCAATAATCGGCATAAAGCCACACGTCTTCTTTCCCCTCCTGACAAAGTGGCAATAGAAGTATCAGGGTCTGGACAACGCAAAGCATCCATAGCTCTTTCTAGTTTAGCATCCAATGCCCAACCATCTACAGCATCAATTTTATCTTGTAATTCACCTTGGCGATTCATTAGTTTCTCCATCGCATCAGCATCTTCGTACACCTCGGGTAAACCAAATTTCTCATTGATTTCTTCGTACTCTTTCAAAATGTCGGTAACTGCCTTGGCACCCTCTTCAACAATCTCTTTAACAGTTTTGGAGGAGTCTAACTCGGGCTCTTGTGCTAAGTAGCCAACGGTATAACCGGGTGCAAAAACCACCTCGCCTTGATAGGCTTTATCTAAGCCAGCAATGATTTTTAAAACTGATGATTTTCCTGAGCCATTTAAACCGATGACTCCTATTTTTGCTCCATAAAAAAAAGAGAGGTAAATATTTTTTAGAACCTGTTTCTGTGGTGGGTAAACTTTATTTACGCCAGCCATTGAAAAGATAATTTTTTCGTCTGCCATTTTTTCCTTTATTTGAGGTGCAAATATCGCCTTTTTGGTCAGAAATTGGTAAATATTCTGAAGATAACGGTATAAGTAGCGTTTTCCACTGATTTGGTCGTATTGTTGATAAATACCATTAAAAGTTCCTGATCATTTTAGAAAACTATTTAATACATTGGGACGTTCATCACTTACAGAGAAAGGTTTTATATATGGAAGCTAAATTTTCACCGAGAGTAAAAGATGTGATTTCTTATAGTCGAGAAGAGGCGTTAAGACTAGGTCACGATTATATCGGTACAGAACACTTGTTATTAGGCTTAATAAGGGAAGGAGACGGTATGGCGATAAAGATTTTAAAATCTTTGGGTATTGATACTGCGAAATTGCGTAGGGCAATTGAGGATGCCGTAAGAGGAAATGCTGGGACAACCGTTAATTTGGGAAATATCCCATTAACCAAGCAGGCAGAGAAAGTATTAAAAATCACTTATTTGGAAGCTAAAATTTTTAAAAGTGACGTGATAGGGACAGAGCATTTATTATTATCAATTTTAAGAGAAGAGGATAACATCGCTTCACAAATATTAGCACAATTCAATTTGAATTATGAGCTATTTAAAGCTGAAGTTGAAAGTAATAAAGACGGATTACGAGATGATCCAACCAATGCTGCAACAGGAGGAGATGAAGAATTTAGAGACGATGATGCATTTACAGCACCTAAAAAAGTTTCAGACATTAAATCCAAGACTCCGGTTTTAGATAATTTCGGAAGAGATTTAACACGCATGGCAGAGGATGGTAAATTAGATCCTATTGTTGGTCGTGAGAAAGAGATTGAACGTGTTTCTCAAATCTTATCTCGTAGAAAGAAGAACAATCCAATTTTAATTGGTGAGCCAGGTGTGGGTAAATCAGCCATTGCCGAAGGTTTAGCTTTAAGAATCGTACAGCGCAAAGTTTCCAGGGTATTATTCAATAAAAGAGTCGTTACACTTGATTTAGCTTCCTTGGTTGCGGGTACAAAATACCGTGGTCAGTTTGAAGAGCGTATGAAAGCGGTGATGAACGAATTGGAGAAATCTCCAGATGTAATTTTGTTTATCGATGAAATTCATACTATTGTAGGTGCTGGTGGAGCTTCAGGCTCTTTAGACGCATCTAATATGTTTAAACCAGCTTTAGCAAGAGGAGAAATTCAATGTATTGGAGCAACTACTTTAGACGAATATCGTCAATATATTGAAAAGGATGGTGCCTTAGATCGTCGTTTCCAAAAGGTGATGATAGAACCCGCAACGCCAATCGAAACCATTGAAATTCTGAATAGAATTAAAGATAAATACGAAGATCACCATGGAGTGACTTATACGGATGAGGCCATAAATGCTTGTGTAAGTTTAACTACGAGATATATTACGGATCGTTTCTTACCCGATAAAGCGATTGATGCTTTGGACGAGGCTGGTTCTCGTGTTCACCTCACCAATATTCATGTTCCTCAAAACATCATTGATATTGAGCAAAAGATTGAATTGATTAAAGTAGAGAAGAATAGGGTAGTAAAGAGTCAGAAATATGAAGAGGCCGCCAAACTAAGAGATACGGAGAAAAATCTATTAGAGGAATTAGATAAGGCTAAAATCGAATGGGAAGCCGAAACTAAGACCAAGAGGTACACGGTTACTGATGATAATGTGGCTGAGGTAGTTTCCATGATGACGGGTATTCCTGTTCAACGTGTGGGACAAGCTGATAGCATGAAGTTATTGAACATGTTCGAAAAGATTAATGAGAAAATCATTGGTCAGGATGATGCGATTAAGAAATTAACAAAAGCCATTCAAAGAACTAGAGCTGGATTGAAAGATCCTAAAAAACCCATTGGTTCATTTATATTTTTAGGACCAACGGGAGTTGGTAAAACTGAATTAGCAAAAGAATTAGCTCGTTTCATGTTTGATTCTGATGATGCATTGATTCAGATTGACATGAGTGAATACATGGAGAAATTTGCGGTTTCACGTTTAGTAGGAGCGCCTCCGGGCTATGTAGGTTACGAAGAAGGTGGTCAGCTAACGGAGAAAGTTCGTAGAAAGCCTTACGCAGTTATCTTATTAGACGAGATTGAAAAAGCACATCCTGATGTATTTAACATCTTATTACAAGTGTTAGATGAAGGGCAGTTGACAGATTCATTAGGTAGAAAAGTAGATTTTAGGAACACGATTGTGATCATGACATCTAATATTGGCGCCCGTCAATTAAAAGATTTTGGTCAAGGCGTTGGTTTCTCTACTTCTGCGAAAGCGTCACAAGCTGACTCACATAGTAAAGCGGTTATTGAAAGTGCTTTAAAAAGAGCTTTTGCTCCAGAGTTTTTAAACAGAGTTGATGATGTCGTTGTCTTTAACTCTCTAGAAAAAGCAGAAATCTTTAGAATTATCGACATTGAGTTGAAAGCATTATTTGGTAGAGTTCATGCCTTAGGTTATGATATTAAATTGACAGAAGAAGCCAAAGAATACATTGCCGAGAAAGGTTTTGATCCTAATTTTGGTGCTAGACCATTGAAAAGAGCTATTCAAAAATATTTAGAAGATCCAATTGCTGAGGAAATTTTAAAAGGCGAATTGACTGATGGTGATACCATGGAAGTGGGTTTTGATAAAGAAAAAGAAGAGATTAAAATAGTAGGTAAAACCGCGAAGAAGAAAAAGAAGAAAGAGGAAGAGAAAGAAGGGGAGTAAAACCTATTTTTGAAATTTTTAAAAGCATCTAGATTAATCGGGATGCTTTTTTTATTTAGCATGCAACCAATATTCGAAATGGCTCGTCTTTTGTTTATATGTTAATCGCAATTAATCTATTTGATGTTGCAACAGTCTATCACTAAAAACAAATCATTATGAAAAAGCTACTATTTTTATTTTTAGGTCTTTCGATACTTGGAGTATCTGCCTGCAGAAAAGTTACCGAACAATATTACACCACCCCGAATCAAACCGTTTACTATTCTGTCTCTAACAGCAGTTGGACAACTGCAGATGGCGGATATACTTATGCTGCTTCCTTGAGTTTTTTACAAGGAGATACTTATAAGAATAAATATGATGGCGTTTTGGTGTATGTTTCTTATGATAATGGAACTACTTATATTGCGGTACCTCAAACCTACAATGGTTTAACTTACAGTTTTTCAGCAACCAATCAAAAAGTGATTATAGAAGTTCAAAGTTCTGATTTCAATAGTAAAATTAGCAATCCAGGAGTTCTATCTGTAAAATTGGTATTGATTCCATCAAAGGAATAAATTTTTAATAAATTATAGTAAAGCTTTTGGTTAATCGTTAATCAAAGGCTTTCTTAATTAGCATTAATTACTGGCTTATAATCCATAGGAACGCTATCTGCAATTTTTTCCCAAGCCCAGTAACCTTCAAAAAGTATTGATTTGGGATTGTATATGTTTCCTAATGCATAAAAGTAGATAGGTCTTATTAATAAATAAACCATAGAGGATTGATTGGATGAGTCATCTGCAGTATTTATAGATTTTGTTTGGAAGCTATTCTGATAAGCTAAACCTTCTTTTTCTTTAGTGTAGATGATATAGAGTATGTCTGTATAATCTATATATTTAATATAATTGCTTTTATGGTGAACTAGCGTATCAGTTAGCACAGGTTTTTTATCTAAATAAGAGATGGTTTTCGGTAAATTCTTTTTACCAATCCAATAGGTTAAAGAATCACTATTTACAGTGCTGGCTGAAGATTTAGAGATGACAAATTGTTTAATTTTTTGTCGAATTAACTCTTCATCGGGGCGATTCACATTCACTTCTTCATGGATTTTAAATATCTTAAATCCCTCTTGTTCAGAAGTCTCGTCATATAGTGATTTAAAAAAGTGCTGACTAGAACCATTGTAGGCTATTAAACGAGCTTTAGACCACTTTTTTTTTCTTGTACGATTACCTTCCAAATCTTCATAAACAGGAAAGCCTTCGAAATAAACTATTTTAGTTTTGTAGTTATATTGAAAATTGTTGATTAAGTACTTAATTTTATATCCTAGTGCCTTATTTTCAATGATCAGAAAATCTGTGCAATTAATAAAAAGAATACCTGTCTCTTCATCATAATTTATATTCAAAACAGAAGGATTAAGTAGCTTGCATTGTTGGGCATTTGGTGTAATCCCAATGAAATTGGTTTTGAAAAAATTAACATAATACTCCCTGTTTGGATCGGGTTTAACAACTACTTCATTCAATGAAATTATACTCTCTTTTAAAATAATATCTAATTTAATAGCCTGATCTATGATGGTTATGTTTTGATTTTGTGGAAGAAATCCAATCATCTGCACCAAAACATCATAATTCCCTGAGGGCAGGGGTAAACGATAATTACCCTCATTGTTACTTACTGTGGCAATTTTATAACCACTAATGTAAATTCCAGCTCCTGGTAATACATTTCCTTTATTATCTTTTATCGTTCCGCTTAAGTATTGAACTTGTTGCGCATATACTTGTCGGCTAATACCGATAAGAAAAAAAATAAGCAGTAATTTTTTCATCAATGCAATTAACTAATTTTTTAGTTTGATATCAAATAAAAAAACCTGATGAAAATCTCATCAGGTTTTAAATATTATATTTGTTGTTAGTTAATTATACTTCTCCACCACCAATCTGATCCATCACATCCATGCTTACACCAGTTGAAGAATATCCTCCATCATGGAATAAATTCTGCATGGTGACCATACGGGTTAAATCAGAAAATAAAGTGATACAATAATCAGCACAAGATGCTGCGTCAGCGTTGCCTAATGGGGCAATCTTATCTGCATAATCAAAGAAATTGTCAAAACCTTTAATTCCAGAACCTGCCGTTGTACGGGTAGGAGACTGCGAAACCGTATTGATACGTACTTTTTTATCTACCCCATAATGGTAACCAAAGCTTCGAGCAATAGACTCTAACATCGCTTTGATATCGGCCATATCCGTATAGAAAGGATAAGTACGTTGTGCAGCCATGTAAGTTAGCGCAACTACACTGCCACCTTCGTTAATGGCATCCATTTTTTTAGCTACAGCTAACATTTTGTGTAAAGACATCGCAGAAACATCAATTCCTTTCATGAAGTAATCATAATTAGATTCGGTATAAGGAATTTTCTTTCTGATGTTTACACTCATGCCAATAGAGTGAAGAACGAAATCTATTTTACCACCCAGAATTTCTTGAGCCTGAGTGAATAAATTAGTCAAGTCTTCTACATTGGTGGCATCAGCAGGAATAATTTGAGATCCTGTCTTCTCTGCTAAATTATTTATCTCTCCCATTCGCATCGCGATAGGGGCGTTGGTCAATACAAAAGTTGCACCTTCTTCATGTGCTTTTTCAGCCACTTTCCAAGCGATAGAATTTTGGTCTAAGGCACCAGTAATGATCCCTCTTTTTCCTTTTAGTAAGTTGTATGCCATTATTTTTTAGTTTTATGGTAAGCGTTTTCTTTGATCAATTTAATTCGCGAGAACAATTTAATAATTGTAAAGGTTATAAAATTTTAGATTTTAATGAAAGATGATTTGGTTTAAAATTAAAATAAATCAGAATGACTACCTATTCTAACGAGTACAATTTCTTTATCACTCCTAATTTCAAACCAAATAATTAATAAATCGGGCTTAATATGTGCCTCCCAATTGTCTTTATAAATACCACTTAACTTGTGAGGAATGTATTTTTTATCTATAGCATTAACACCATCAATTTCTAGTTTTTCAAGAAAGTCAGTTATTAAGTCTATATTTTTTGAAGAGCGTTTGATTATCTTTTTAACATCTTTTTTGAATTGATGTGTTGGGATTAAAGTGAACATTATAATGAAGTTAGAAACGAACGGATATTTTTAATAGGTTCATCTATTCCAATTCCGTTTTTAGCATCTTCAATTGTCTTTACTGTCAATTTATTAGGTGTCTTTTGATCTGTTGAAACAATCTTAACATTAAACTTTTCCAAAACTTTCTTCACCAATTCTGTTTCAGCATCAGGTATTTGTATGGTTAGCGTTGTCATTGTTTTCTCTTTTTACAAATATATCGATTCATGATCTAATCTTGCAAAAGTTCTTTTGCATTTTGCAATGCTGATGCTTTAGGATTTTCTCCGCTCAGCATCTTAGCGATTTCAACCACGCGTTCTTCGGTATTCAACTTTTTAATTTGTGTGTAGGTAAAATCATCTTTCACTAATTTATATACAAAATAATGGGCTTTGCCTTTACTAGCCATTTGCGGAAGATGTGTGATGGTAATGACCTGCATGTCTTTCGCCAGTTCTTGCATTATATTTCCTACACGGTTAGCCACTTCACCCGAAACACCCGTGTCAATTTCATCAAAAATGATGGTGGGTAATGCAGTTCTCTTAGCGATTAAAGACTTGATAGTTAACATCAATCGAGAAAGCTCACCTCCGGATGCTACCTTATTCAACTCGCTTAATTGATGTCCTTTATTGGCATTAAAGAGGAAACGGATTTGATCAATACCATTTTGATCTAATTTTTCGTCCTCCAACACTTTTTGCTCAATTTTTAATTGGGCATTATTCATTCCCACCTGATCCAATACTTTTAGGATATATTCTTCTATAGATGGAATGATCTCTTTTCTATTCTTGCTGATGATGAGTGCTTTCTTTTTAAGCGATTTACTCAAAAGTTCAATTTCATTTTCAAGCCTGATGATGTCCTCATCTGTAAAAAGAATCTGATGGAGCTTGTCGCTCAACTCGTTTTGAAAAGCTATCAATTCAAGATTATTATTTAAGCGATGCTTTTTCTGTAAGCCATATAATAAGCTTAGTCGGTCATTGATTTCATTAGCTCTTAATTCATTGAAGGAAGTATTTTGTTCTAAGGTCTCTAATTCATCAGAAACATCTTTTATTTCTATCAAAGCACTTTTTAATCTCGTCGCAAATTCTTCGATAGCAGGTTGAAATTTTTCTAAACTTTGGATCTGACTGAGCGCTTCTTTTATTTGTACATAAGCAGCATTTTCATTGTTGCTAATTAAGAAGGTAGCAGATTGTAAATTCTTTTTGATTTCTTCGGCATGAGTTAAGCTATTCAATTCGTTTTCTAATTCTTCTTGCTCTTCAGACTGTACATTAGCGCCTTCTAACTCGTCAAATAAAAACTGAAAATAATCTTGATCGGCTTTAGCCTTTTCGCTTTCTTCTTTTAATTGCTTGAGCTTACGTTGATTTTTTTTAAGATGTTGATAACCTGATTTATATTCTTGTAAAAGCTCATCATGTTGCGCCATAAGATCTACTACCAATAATTGAAAATCAGAATTGTTGATTTCTAAAGTAGCATGTTGCGAGTGGACATCTATTAATTGCTGTCCCAGAGCTTTAAGAATTTGCAGGGTTACCGGCGTATCGTTGATAAACGCTCGTGACTTACCATCTAAGGCAATTTCACGTCTTAATACGGTTTCATCCTCATAATCTAAATCAAACTCCTCAAAAAAGCTCTTTATTTGATAAGATTTGATTTTAAAAAAACCTTCGACGATACATTTCTTTTGCTGATTAAAAAAATACTTTCCATCCGCTCTTTGACCAAGTATCAAACTTAAAGCACCTAATACAATAGATTTACCTGCACCAGTTTCACCAGTAATCACATTTAAATCTCGATCAAAACTGATGTCTAGGTTATCAATTAAAGCATAGTTTTTAATCACCAATCGGCTCAGCATACAATATTATTTTCCTGATTTTAATTCTTCATATTTAGTCGTGTTGGCCGGATCTACATCCACCATCACATTAAATATTTTAGTTCGCTCAAGAGGGTCTGATTTACTAAATATATCTACGATTTCATCTGCTTTTGCAGAAAAGAAAACCTGATTGAGCATTGATCCCTGTTTCTGTTTATCTAACTCTTGTAATGCAGGTAAAGCACCTGCAATATTTTTCTTTCCTTTTTTTGGATCATCACTCATCATATCCAAACCTTGACGATGATAGGTATAAAGCAGCTGTCTTAAAGGAGCAAAGCTTTTATTATTCAAATTTTCGATCAACCAATACCTGTTTTTTAATCCTTCAAAGGCTTTCCATCCAATGTAAGGAGCATTTTGAGCATTATTAAGAACAGTTTGGGCTTTGGTAAAATAGGGTGTGCCGCCCTGACTGGCAAAGGTGTCTGCATCCATTCCTATAATTACGTAAGCATAAAAAGCTAATAAAGAACTAATGTTTGAGGTAAAATTTTGATCTGAAAAATCTAAAGGTTCCCCCTCTGTATAGTTAAAATCAAAGTTTTTATCATTAATGCTTAAGATAGGACTATTGTAGGTTGTTCCATAGATGGGTCTGGTGCTGATAATCTGAGCCTCACCTTTAAAATTACTGGAACCATCCCATTCTTTCAAGGTAATTACAAAAGTACAGTCAATTCTTTCCTGAGCTTGAAACGCAGCATCGCTCCACTTTTTATTATTGAGAAAATTGGATATTGCAGTTTGTAATACTTCTAAAGGACGCTTATTGGTGTTTTGGATTTGAGGAGATAAGATTTGAACTCTTGCATTTAAATCTTGCCCAAATCCACGAAAAGCAGCTAAAAGAAATAGGATCAACAAGAGTTTTTTCATAAAATGGATATAATTTTAGCGCAGATATCTTTGGCTACTTCTGTTTTAGATTTTAAATCAAACGTGGTTTTCACCAAACTTTTATCAATAATACTGATTTTGTTGGTGTTGGTTTTAAAACCTGCACCTTCATCATTCATCGAATTTAACACAATAAAATCTAAATTCTTTTTCTGAAGCTTTTGTTTCGCAAATTCTTCTTCGTTATTAGTCTCTAGTGCAAAACCAACCAATATTTGATTTGATTTCTTTTGTTGACCGAGTTGAAAAAGTACATCTTGAGTCTTCCTAAGTGCTAGGCTAAATTCATCTGTGTTTTTCTTGATTTTTTGCGTAGCAACTTCAATCGGAGTATAATCAGCAATAGCTGCACTCATGATGCAAATATCAGCATCATTAAAGGAAGCTAAACAGGCGTCTAACATTTCGGCTGCAGAAGTAATATTTATTCTTTTAATACTTTTTTTATTGGTTGCTAATGTTGTTGGTCCGCTAATTAAAGTAACATCAGCACCTAAACTTGCCAATTCATCTGCAATAGCAAAACCCATCTTTCCAGATGAATGGTTGCCAATGAACCTTACGGGATCTATTGCTTCATGAGTTGGACCTGCGGTAACTAAGGCTTTTTTATTTTTTAATGGAAGTTTTTTTTTAAGATCATCATTTAGATGATCTACAATTTCTTGAGGCTCGGCTAATCGTCCTTCACCCACTAAACCACTAGCTAATTCACCGTGTCGGGGTTTGATGATTTGATTTCCAAAACCTATTAATTTAGAAATATTTTGTTGAGTAGCTTCATGTTTCCACATGTCTAAATCCATTGCAGGAGCAAGGTAAACCACACATTTTGCCGATAAATAAGTAGCGGATAATAGGTTGTCACATAAGCCATGCGCAAATTTAGCCAGGGTATTTGCCGTTGCAGGAGCAACAATCATTAAATCGGCCCATAAGCCTAATTCTACATGATTATTCCACTCACCAGTTTCGGCTTTATAATAATCTGTTAGTACTGGATTCTTGGATAAGGTGGCGAGTGTAAGTGGGGTAATAAATGACGTAGCGTCTTTTGTCATGACCACTTTTACGTTTGCGCCAGCTTTCACTAAAAGCCTGATCAACTCTGCTGATTTATAGCTCGCTATACTGCCGCAAACGCCTAAAAGGATATTTTTATCTTTAAGCATAACACTCATGCTCAAATATAGAACAAATTATTTTTGTTCTTTAGCCGGATTTCTATGGTAAACTTTACCATGGATAAATTCGTCAATAGCAATTAAAGAAGCCTTTGGCATTCTTTCGTAATATTTAGAGATTTCGATTTGCTCTCTGTTTTCAAAAATTTCTTCTAGATTGTCATTAGAACTTGCAAACTCTGCTAATTTGCTGTGTAATTCTTCTTTCATATTAGCAGCAATTTGGTTAGCTCTTTTGCTAATGACTACTAAAGACTCGTAAACATTCTGAGTTTCAATGTCAAACTGTCTTAAATCTCTGGTTACTGTGGTGTTAGCTACAGTAGGTTTTGCAATATTGTTATTATTGTTCATCTTTTTTCTCGGTTTTAATACCTGAATATTGTGCTAGTATTTTATTTGTTTCTTCAATCCCACTTAAAGCATCTTGTTTGATTTTTTCTGCTTCATCAATATATTGACTTTTTGGGTATTTTTCTACAAACCTTTCGTATTCTTGAATGGCTTCATTGTAACGGTCTTCTTGCTTAATTTCTAAACTGTTTTTAGCATACAGATATTGTGACTTGATGGCTAGAAATCCCATTTCTTCTGCATATTTAGTGTCAGGAAAATCTTTTTCAGAATTTCTGAATGCAATTACTGCGGCCTGATAATCTCCAATGTCTAAAAATAGTTTTGCGTTAGCGTAAGATTTATGTTCTAATTTATCTCTTAGGTCTTGAATCAACTTACTTGCCTCGGTAATTCTTTCGCTATTTGGATACAAGTTAATAAACAACTGTAAAGATTCAATTGCTTGATAGGTATTTCCCTGATCTAAAGAGAAAATAGGGGAATCTAAATAAAAGCAATAAGAGGCTAAAAATCTACATTCTTCTGCTTTTGCACTGCTTGGATAAGTGTCCGCAAAACTCTTAAATAAATATCTGGCAGTTAAATAATCTTTTAATTTATAATTGGTGTAAGCATGATAGTAACTTAAATCTTCTGCCTCTGATCTTCCTCTATAGCGTTGCGCTAAATCATCAAATAAAATTAAGGCTTTAGAGTAGTCTTTATTATTGTAAAGCTTAATGGCGGCCTGATATTTTTTCGTCACATCAGTACTCAATCGTAACTTCTCGAATTTGCTTTTACAACCAGTAAAAACAATGGTAATCAATAGAATAAAGCTCAGAATTGCTAAGCTCTTGTTTTTAAACATTCTGCAAAGATAGATTAATAAATAATACAAGTCAATTTTAAATAAATATCACAATAGCGAATTTATGTTAATTAATTAATATCACTCATTAATTAACAAATTTTAACAGCCATATCGTTAAAAGGCATTCAAAATAATCTCCATAGGATCATTAGTTTAACAAAAGGATGGTTAATAGAATAGAGAAAGCAGTATATTCTTTATATCTTGAATTTTATTTAATTGCTATGAATACTTTAATTATCTATCAGGTAGATGCTTTTACAGATCACGTTTTCGGTGGAAATCCTGCTGCCATTTGTATTTTAAATAACTGGTTGCCAAGTGTAATCATGCAAAATATCGCTGCCGAGAATAACCTTTCGGAAACCGCTTTTTTGGTAAAAGAATCAAATCAGTATCATATCAGATGGTTTACGCCAACGGTAGAGGTTGACTTATGTGGGCATGCCACGCTAGCTTCGGCTCATGTACTTTTTCAATATGGTTTAGCAGTTGAGCAGGAGATTACTTTTTTCTCTGAGCGGAGTGGAACATTAAGCGTATCAAAAAATAATGAGGGGTTATTGACATTAAATTTTCCAGCCGATCATCTTACAGAGATGGAAAAGAGCGAAGAATTACTTTCTTGTTTTGATATTGAACCCATGCATATTTATAAAGGAAAGACTGATTACATGATGATATTTGATACAGAACAAGATGTCATCGATATAAAACCAAATTTTGACCTCATTAAAGCCATAGATTGCCGTGGGATTATTGTCACTGCTAAGGGGAATAGTGTTGATTTTGTTTCCCGGTTTTTTGCTCCACAATCTGGGGTGGATGAAGATCCTGTAACGGGATCAGCGCACACCACTTTAACACCTTATTGGGCTAAGGTTTTGGGTAAAAAAGTATTATCCGCTCAGCAGCTATCAGAGCGTTTAGGGATTTTAAAGGTAGAAGATGCTGGCGACAGAGTTAAAATTAGTGGAACAGCCGTAGTTTATTTAAAAGGAGAGATTTACTTTTAATGGATAGTCAAATTCTGTTAGAACTCGTTCAAAAAAGGATGCCTTTTGGTAAATATAAAGATCGCTTATTATGTGATTTGCCAGTTTCTTATTTAGAGTGGTTTGCCAATAAAGGATGGCCACCCGGAAGATTGGGGCAGCAGCTGGCGACTATTTATGAAATTAAGTTAAATGGATTGGAAAGTTTGTTATCACCTTTAAAAAGAAGATGAAATATCTTTTAATTTTTGTTTTCTTGTTCGGTTTATTAGGCTTTCAAACACAAGCTCAAATTTGTATCGGAAGTTTGGGAGATCCAACAGTTACCCAAAGTTTCGGAACTGGAACTGGTGTAGGTCCTTCTTTAACTGCAGACAATACGGGTTTAAATTATAGCGGCAGCGACTGTCCAAATGATGGTAATTACGTAATTGTTAATAAAACAAGTAACTGCTTTGGTGGAAGCTGGCATACCGTAAACGAAGATCATACGCCCGGAGATACCAATGGCTATATGATGCTAGTGAATGCTAAAAATACGCCCGATATTTTTTATACTTTTTCAGTAAATAATTTGTGTCCCAACACCACTTATGAACTATCTTCTTATATCATGAATGTAAGGAAAGCATCATCGCCATGTAGCGGGAATTCTACAGTATCTTATCCAGATATTACTTTTGTTGTAGAAACCGAGAATGGACAGGTTATCGGATCTTCAAATACAGGGTTAATTTATGAAACCAATACACCGGAGTGGAAAAAGTATGGTTTCTTTTTTAAAAGTCCCCCAAACGTATCAAAAGTAGTTTTGAAGTTAATTAATAATACTTTAGGAGGAGGATGTGGAAATGATTTAGCCTTAGACGATATTACTTTTAGGCCCTGTGGGCCAACTATTTTAGCCAATGAGAATTCGACTATTAGCAGTAGCCTTACCCTTTGCGAGGGTGCTACTCAAGCTTATACTTTTAAAGCAGATGTCTCTAGTGGTTATTTGAAACCAGCTTTTCTTTGGCAGGAGGATAAGCATGACGGAAATGATTGGGTGAATATCCCAAATAGTTCCTCGAGCACTTATCAAGCATTGATCACCAATGCAGACAAGAAAGGATATTCTTATAGAATGGCAGCTGCCGAAGAGGAAAATATAGCAAATAGCAGCTGCAGGGTTTATTCAAATGTAATAGAAGTTAAAGTTGTTCCCAGCTTGGTGATTGATGCTGGTAAGGATGTTTATGTGTTAGAAAATTCCGCTACAAAAATATTAGCTACAGCTCCCCCAAATTTAGTTTATGAATGGTCACCTGCAACCTATTTAAGTGACCCTCATGTTTTACAACCCATCGTAAAACCCACCGAAACTACTATTTATACGCTAACAGTTACAGATCTAAATAGCGGTTGCGAGGCAATGGCCGAAGTTACCGTTCATGTTGATCAAGATATTAAAATACCTGATACTTTTAGCCCTAACGGGGATGGTGTGAATGATCTTTGGCAAATTCAAGGTTTGTTAGGGAATAGCGATGTTGATATTACCATTTTTAACAGAAACGGTCAGAAAGTATATGCTGCTAAAGGATATCCTAAAGCTTGGGATGGAAAATTGAAGAACAATAATTTACCTCAAGGCATGTATTATTATATCATTGATACCCATTCACCCATTCGCCCGCTTTACCGTGGCAGTGTACTGATTATTTATTAAAGCTGATTTTTTCTTTTCTGAAGGAGAAATTCCTCTGGGAAAAATAGCTAAAGACGATCAAAATTGCGTTGGTTGCCATTGCGGATGGCGTAGGATACCAACCAAATTTCTCTACAAAAATCTTAATAAACAGGTAATTCAATAAAATGTTGATACAAACCACTAAAAAGTATCGGAAGAGTTGAATCCTTTTTTTAAGATAGGATCCTTGAAAAACCACAAAAGTATTGAGATAATAACCTATCGGGAACGTCAAGAAAAAAGCAATGATAAAAGCTGCAATATGCGGGCTAATGGCAATAAAAGAAAAATGAACAATCTCTTTTTTTAAAACAAAATTATAGCTGATAAAGTAAATGAGAATATTGAGGAAAGTGGTTCCGCCACCACAAGCTGCATACCTGTAAGTTTGCAAAGGCATCCACTTCTTAAAGATGGGATAGAAGACATCAATCAAGCTGAGGATAAAAGTTCGGATTTTTTGGTGTAGGCTTCTAAACATGTGCCTCAAATATATAAGGTTTACAGCTTAGCATCAAAATTAAATCCTGGTGTTTCCCTTATCTCTAATCGATCTCTGGTTACAATCCTCATTCTAACTTTTTTAAGGAGAAAATAAAAAATGACAGCAGTTATTAATCCAAGTAAACTCATGATAAAAAGGGTCAATGGTGCACCAATATGGGTGGCAGAAAATCCAGCAACAAAACTTCCAATTGGCATCATCCCTTGAAAAGCCATTGCATAAAAGCTGATGACCCTTCCTCTCATTTGGTCATCTACATGTGTTTGGATATAACTATTGGAGCCCGAAATTTGGATCATTTGTCCAATTCCAGATATTGCTAAGAATAGAATAGACATCCACAACCAAGGTGAATAGGAAAATAAAGCCAACGTTCCTGAGAAAATAAAAATGGAAACGATGACCA
Organism: Pseudopedobacter sp.; assembly: GCA_014378105.1. Classification (GTDB taxonomy): domain Bacteria; phylum Bacteroidota; class Bacteroidia; order Sphingobacteriales; family Sphingobacteriaceae; genus Pseudopedobacter. The sequence goes on along the minus strand of JACMOI010000021.1, from coordinate 12,234 downwards.
GTTTTGAAAGGTTTTTAATTTTTTGAGCTCCTGCCAAATAGATTGCACCACCTAATGCGCCCAAGCCAGTAGCGGCTTCTAGCCAGCTCAACGTTTTGGCGTCACCATGAAATATATCTTTAGCAAAAATTGGAAGCAAGGTTAGAAAAGGCATCACCGAAAAGCTGATACAAGCCATTAAGATAATCATCAACCTGATATCAGGTTTTGTTTGCAGGTATTGGTATCCTTGTTTTAAACTCTCCCAAACATTATGATCTCTTTTAAAGCTTGTTTTAGGTTTAATCTTCATCAATAACAATGAACTGAGTACAGGAATAAAGGTGAGGGTATTGATTAAAAAACACATGCCTTCTCCCACCCATGCAATTAAGAGTCCGGCAACTGTTGGCCCTATCAATCTTGCTAAATTCACCATGCTCGAATTGAGGGCAATGGCATTGGGTAGGTTTTCCTTATCTTCTATCAGTTCAATCATTAATGATTGCCGAGATGGAATGTCAAAAGCATTGATTACGCCCAATAAGGCACTTAATAAAATCACGCCAAGGGTGCTGTAATATCCACCAAGAATCATGATGGTTAATGCCCCAGCCTGAACTAAAGAAGCGACTTGTGTAAATAATAGGATTTTATATCTACTGTATCTATCAGAAATAATTCCTCCGTAGGGGCCAAGGAGAAGGGAAGGGAACTGCCCAGCAAACATGACCAAGCCTAATAAAATAGCAGAGTGGGTCACATCATAAACCAACCAACTTACGGCCATTCGCTGCATCCAAGTCCCGATTAAGGAAATGGATTGACCCGCGAAGAAAAGTTTAAAATTCCTATATTTTAATGATCTAAAAACAGAAGAGAAACCTTTTTGAACAGCCATTGATGTTGATATTACAATTGTTGGACTTATTGGTTTGCCTTATTCTTAATAGCATACGCATTTAAACTTCGGTGTGCCAAATAAACACTTAACAAAACTAAAATAGAACTCAATAAGAAAGGTGCTCCGGGAAATATGATTGGGGCATTTTTAGCGGTAAAATAAGCGAAAAGTGTGGTCATTAATGGAGGAGCAAAAATAGTAGTCGCACTCATTAAGCTGGTTAATGCACCTTGTAACTCTCCTTGTTCGTTAGATGGGGCAAAGCCACTGATGATGCTTTGTAAAGCCGGACCTGCAATTCCGCCCAAAGAGTAAGGTACAATGAAGATGAACATCAATAAGCCATTGGGTGCAAAAGCAAAAAGGAATAATCCAAGGCTATAAAAAAGCAAACCGATATATAAACTTTTCTCTTGCCCAAATTTCGGGATGGCCCAACGAATAATCACTACTTGCACCAAACCAATCATTAAGCCTATAAAGCCTAAAGAATAGCCCACCCATTTTTCATCCCAGCTAAATTTTTCCATGCCATAATAAGCCCAAGTACTTTGCAACCCGTTGTTAGCAGTATACATCAAAATTAAAGTAATGATTAAACCGCTGACGGCGGGATACTTTTTCAATTGCATTAAGGAACCTAAAGGATTAGCTCTTTTCAGCTCGAAAGGTCTTCTTTTTTCGACGGGTAACGACTCTGGCAATACAAAGAAACCGTATAAAGTATTCAGCAAACTTAATCCTGCAGCGGCAAAAAATGGGATTCTAGAACCAAATTGACCGAGTAAACCACCTATGACAGGACCTAAAATAAAACCTAACCCGAAAGCAGCACCTATCAAACCGAAATTTTGCGCTCTTTTCTCAGGTGTGCTGATATCTGCAATGTAAGCAGAAGCCGTAGTGAAACTTGCTCCGGTAACACCTGCAATAATTCTTCCGACAAATAGCCACCAAATGGTAGGGGCGAAGGCCAAGAAAAGATAATCGATTCCAAATCCGAATAGGGAAAACAACAAAACTGGTCGACGGCCATATCTATCACTCAGGTTTCCTAGAATGGGAGCAAATACAAATTGCATAATGGCATAAGCAAAAGTTAACCAACCGCCATAACTTGCCGCCTGACTTAAATTTCCATGAATTAATTCGGCAATTAAAGTAGGTAAAACTGGAATGATAATTCCTAATCCAGTGACGTCAATTAGTAAAGTGATAAAGATAAAGCCTAAGGCTGCTTTGCCGTTTTTTGCCATTGAGAATTTGTTTTGGCAAAAATGCAGATTTAGCATTAGGATTAAAAATTAAGTATAGAAGATTATTTGGTATGAATCTAACAGGCTTTTTAAAAATAATCTTGAAGCGAAAATTTAAGTGCGTTACTATACTTATCCTAACACCATCCTATACCTAGGGAAGCTTTATCCTACGTTTATCTTACGTTGATCTTAGCTTTATCTTTCGTATTGAGAACTTTGGTTTAAATGAGGAAAGGCAAATAGGGAGAGGTAGAATAAGATGATATTCGGGAATAAATTTAATGAATTTAAGGTTTAAAAGCAAAAGGTATTTCTCAAAAGGTGATGATTTATCTTCCTAATTATGGACGGCGCTACAGATGATATTTTTTTAATCATACTGGACTTGTCTTCAAAAAATAACTTGGAATATTGATTTAAAAATTGAAATAATGAATTAAGCATAGTCATCTCAGTATTTTTATATGATAAATTATTAATTTAAGAGTATCTTTTTTAATTTTTTTTAAATTATTAGTTTAATAAAACCGCTTTTACTAATTTACAATTCAAGTATTTACCTAATACTACCATTTTATGACCAATACTAAACTAGATCCTATTACGGCTACTACTATTAATTTTTCCAATTATTTTGGTTTTGACGCTGTAACGCAATTGCAAGAAAAGCTGCTTCAACATCCTTATTATCCAAGCCTATTAAGCATTAGTGAGGTGCTGGAGAATGAGGCAGGTATCAAAAATTTTGCTGTAAAGATACAAAGTGACCAATTGCATGAAGTGAATCTTCCCTGTATGGCTCATTTGAATACAAAAGGAGGAGAATACGTACTTATCACTGAGGTAAAAGCTGATAAGATTTTTTATGAACTGGAAGGAAAAAAAAGACAAATATCTTTTGCTGATTTTGAAAAGATATGGACAGGGGTGGTGTTGGTAAGTGAAGTACAAAAACAGGAACTCAAGCAAAAGTTGAATTATAAAGTGCTGATTCCTTATCTAGTGCCTTTATTCAGTATTGCTCTGATCGGTATTTTATTTTTTAAAAGCCTTACTATAACCCTATTCAGCCCAATCCTATTTACAGGACAATTTATTTGTTTAGTAGCTGGCTTATCCATAAGTGTTATGTTGTTGATACAAAGTTTGGGTCGCAGCAACAGCTTCATTCAGCAACTTTGTGGTTCAGAGTCTAAGCACAATTGTAACCATATTTTAAGCAGTCAAGCTGCTCATCTCACTTCGTGGTTTAGCCTTTCAGATTTAGGCTTTCTCTACTTTTCAGGTTCCTTACTGATTTTGTTTTTAAGCCATGATTCAACTGCGGCTGTTGCTATCCTCACTTTAAATGTGCTTGCATTGCCTTTTACCTTCTGGTCTGTTTATTATCAATGGAAAATTGCTAGAACTTGGTGCAGGTTATGCTTAATGATCCAAGGTTTATTTTGGTTGCAGGCCTTGTTTAGTTTTTTTACTCTTTATAAATATCCTGCATTATTCAGTGTTTTTAACTTTTATCAAATACCATTATTACTTATAGTGTTTTTATTTCCCTCGGTTGTTTGGCTGAGTAGCAAAGATCTTTTTAAAAATGCTCAAAAACTAGTGCCTCTGCAAAGTGAGCTCAATAAGTTCAAGTTTAATGTGGAGGTCTTTAAAAATCAGTTATACAGCCAGAACCAATATGTAGGTGCCTTACCTAAAACAACAATTGTATTAGGAAATCCTGACTCTCTCTTAGCCATTACCATGATATCTAATCCCTTTTGTAATCCATGTGCCAAAGCCCACCAGTTTTTGGAAGAATGGATCACTAAGGGAATGGACTTTAAACTCAACATTGTATATACCTTTCGAATGGATGAAAATGATAAGCAACAACATTTTTTCAAACATTTACTAGCCATACAGCAAACGGACATTCATCTTGTAGAAAAAGCACTAAAAAATTGGTATAGTCAAGATTATCAAAAATTGGATAGTTGGAAGGAAAAATATCCTATTAATGTTAAAGAGGAAGATAAACTGGAATTATTGGAACAGGTAAATTGGTGTAAATTGAATGAAATCAAGGGAACTCCAACCTTTTATATTAATGGTTATCAATTGCCGAAACAATATCAATTAAAAGATTTGAAATATGTATTGATGAATTTGGAGTGATAATTAAAAAGTTTAAAGTAGAAAGTTTAAAGTAGTGAGAGCTTTTATAAAATGTTAATTAACCCAAATGTTGAACCTTAAATCAAACGTCTTCTAGCTCATTATTTAAATAAGGAAAGGCCACTCTAGGAGCAGCCCAACCTTGGTTTTACCAACCTCTCGGTAGCAAAATAATTAACAAGTCCTGATGCTTTTGAGAACTTAGGACTTTATTAAAAAACAAATTTAAAAATAATACAATGGAAAATTTAGTAAAATTAAGTAAGAGTGAAATGAAAATGGTTGTAGGAGGGGTTGATGAATTAGTTATAATTGGCGAATGCGTAAATAAATGTAATATAGATTGTCCTTGTAAAGATAGTAGAGATTGGTGTGACAATGGCTTATGTAAATCAAGAAACTAATAAATCAATTTAGGCTGGAGTTTATCTTCAGCCTTTAAAAATAAATTAAATGATTTTTTTAAATAAAAATATTAGATTTTTATTGTTCTTTTCACTATTTAGCTTAAACTGCTTTGCACAGAAAAACAAAAATAACTTTAGCCTTGAAGGTTTAGTTTCTGTTGATTCTGGAAAAGTTATTTTTGAATTAGTTGCTGACTCTTCTTTTTATCCAACTCATTTGAGACATTTAGAGGCTAATATAGTAGATGGTAAATTCAACTTAAAAGGGGAACTTCAAAATCCAGTAGCTTATCAAATTTCTATAAATAATAGATCATTTATTTCTGATTTATTTGTACTAGATAAAGGGAAGCAAATCATGATTTTAAACTTGAAGTCAAATAAACTTGAAGTCAGTTTAAATAACCCAATAATGAAGCTGGATTATCCTCCATATATCAATGCATTCTCTAATGTAAATTATAAAAGAAAAGAGCTCGATAATGATTGGGATAGTTTAATACTAGCTTACAATAAGCAAATTCCTCCTAATATTCAGAGGACACTTGATTTAAGGCTTAAAAAAAGTTATTTAGAAAGTGATAGTACATTGTTGAGTTTTGTTTCAGAACATCCTAATTCCTATTATTCTTTTTGGAGGTTCATCAATCTAACCCCATTTGGATATTATAAAATTTTCGATAATATAAATTCTAAATTATCAGATTCATTAAAAAATAGTTATTCGGGTAAATTTCTACAGCAATACCTGAAAAATTCCAATTTGTATGCCTTAAGTAAAGCAATACATAAGTTTCCGATTGTAGGGATAAATAATAATAAAATTGATTCTATAGATTATAGGGCAAATAAATATACTTTACTTGATTTTTGGTATAGCAACTGCGGTCCATGTATTGCCCAATTTGCAGAAATGAATCTGATCTACACCCAATTTCATTTAAAGGGCTTTGAAATAATTGGGATATCTACTGATTATCAAAAAAACAAGAACAACTGGTTAAATACAATAAAGGCCCATAACTTACAATGGCCACAATATATTGATGAAGGAGGACTGCAAAGTGCTAAATTATCGATTAAAGCATTCCCTAGTAATATATTGGTAGATAAAAATGGAAAAGTTGTTGCGATTAATCTATTGCCGTCTGAAATTAATACTTATTTAAAAACAGCATTATGAAATTTATTGAGATAATCATTTAGATATGAAACAAAAAACATACAGTCTTCTAGTATTTAAATAAATAAGGAAAGGCCACTCTAGGAGCGACCCAACCTTGGTTTTACCAACCTCTCGGTAGCAAAATAATTAACAAGTCCTGATGCTTTTGAGAACTTAGGACTTTATTAAAAACAAATGTAAAATTAATAAAATGGAAAATTTTGTAAAATTAAGTAAGAATGAAATGAAAATGGTTGTGGGCGGGTATGTGCCAGCAGAACATACTTGTAGTAATAACGGTGAACAGTACCCTTGCTCAGGTACCACAACTAGCTGTGCAATCGAGTGTTCAGATCTATATGGTACCAAATGTGGTGGCTGTTCATAAATTAATGAATTTTAGGGAGGTTTATACCTCCCTAATTTAAATACTACAATATGAAAATTATTTCTATTATAATTTGTTTTTACCTTTTATTAGTTAGTTGTAAAACAAATAAATTAGTTGAATATAAGTCACTTAAAATAAGTGAAATTAATTATAATGAAACTTTAAAAAGAAACGAAGATTTCTTTGTCACCCATAATAATTGGATATTAAATGGTATAGATTCTATATCAGATTTAAACCAAACATTTATATTAGATACACTGACAAATAGCAGCGATTTTTTGAATGTTAAATTGTTATTTCAGTTAACCCCTACTACTATAAAAAATAAAAAATATTTTAATTACACCGCGGAAGCAAGACCTTTATATTTAGATATTTTTAATCAAAAAAAATACGTAGTATTTGGCGTTACATCAGGTAGTATCTCAATAATCGACTCGTTTTATAACCATAAAATTGAATTACGAAAAGGATTTAACGGATATTTCAATACTAATTTAGCTAGTAATATTACCCCTTGGAGGTTTTGGCTAAAACCACAAAACATGAATCAGGATAACATGAATGGAGATAACTCTATATCATTTTCAGTAAATAACATAAAATTTGTTAACAAAAAATTTACGAAAGACCAGCGTCTATATTTTAAACGAATTATTAATAATTCATTTTGTAAATATGTCGAAAAAAATAATCAAAGAGTAAAGAATAAACAGAAAGAAAGAAACCAACTTTTTATAAAGTTTTACAACAATACAAAAAAATTGGTCAACAAAAAAACAGATTATTCTGTTGATTTTATTTTTTCAGAGTCCATAAAAAAAGATTCGATTTATTTGGATTTGAAATACTACTCGAAAAAAAATAAAGAAGTAAATAACTTAATTCCCGATTTATTAGAAACACACTATAGTTTTAATAAAAGCCATTTTGATTTAGGTAATCATGTTGATATAAATTTAGAGATTAGAAGAATCATTGCGGTATTTGTTGGTAATAATCAATTTATAAGGTATGGTAAATTTGAATAAGGCCCTAATATTAATTATTGTGTACATAGGTTGCTTAATGTCTTCAATGGAACTAAGTGCACAAAATTTGCATAGCTATAAACTTATAACTACAAAAAATGATACATTATCACGAGCTAATTTAGAGGAAAAAATCGTACTGCTTAACTTTTGGTTCATAGGCTGTTACCCATGTATGAAAGAAATCCCTGAATTGAATAAAATAGCTTTGTCCTACAAAGACAGAATAATGTTTATTGCTATCTCAAAAGACAATTCTAAAGAACAAATCAACTATTTTATTAAAAAATTCCCCTTTCTTTTCACTCAAGTATTACCTAATGAAGAACTTAGTAAAAGCTTGGAAATCACTTTGTACCCAACTAATATATTGTTTAACAAGGATGGAAAAGTCGTTTTTAAAGCCGAAGGTTATACTGAAAACAATCTTGATTCATTGAAAAGAGAGATTGAGAAATTAATAAAGTGAAATTCTACCGTCAGAAAAACCAAATGGACTGTGGTCCAACCTGCCTTCAAATGGTGGCTAAACACTATGTGCGTAGCTTCAGTTTGCAAAGGCTAAGAAGTTTATCTGGCTTTTCCAAAGAAGGGGTTTCTTTATTGGGCATTGCAGAAGCGGCAGAACAGATTGGCTTTAGGTCAACAGGGGTAAAGATAAATTTGAACCAACTTAAGGAAGCCGTTTTACCAGTCATCCTACATTGGGGACAAAACCATTTTGTGGTACTGTATAAAATTAAAAGGAATAAATATAGCATTGCAGATCCCGCTAAAGGTTTGATGATTTACTCTGAAAAGGAGTTTATAGAATCCTGGTATAGCTATAAAAACAACGGTTCCAGTTATGGAATTGCTTTATTGCTAGAGCCCACTACCGAGTTTTACAAAGAAGAAGGAGATACCGAACAGCGCAAAGGATTTGCAGAATTCTATAGCTACTTATATAGACATAAAAAACTATTGGTTCAGTTGGCCTTTGGTTTTGCTATCGGGAGTTTGTTGCAGTTGATCCTTCCTTTTTTGACCCAAGCCATCGTGGATGTGGGGATCAGTACTAATGATCTAAGCTTCATCTATATCATCCTGATTGCACAGTTTGTATTGTTGATATCACGGATGAGTGTGGATTTTATTCGTTCCTGGATATTGCTGCACATCAGCACCCGCTTAAACATCTCTGTATTATCTGATTTTTTGATCAAACTCATGCGTTTGCCCATCAGCTATTTTGATACCAAAATGACCGGGGATATCATGCAGCGGATGAGCGACCAGAAAAGGATAGAGAGCTTTTTAACGGGGCAATCTCTGCAGATTGTTTTCTCTATGTTCAATTTAGTGATGTTCTCCTTTATTCTTGCATTTTATAATCTCAATATCTTTATTGTTTTTGTGGTGGCGAGTGTGCTCTATGGTTTATGGGTGATCGCCTTTTTGAATCGAAGGAAGCAATTGGATTATAAACGTTTCGCCATAGCTTCACAGAACCAAAGTGAAGTCATACAATTGGTGAATGGCATGCAGGAAATTAAGCTAAGTGGCAGTGAGCAACAAAAGCGCTGGAACTGGGAGCGTATACAAGCCAAATTGTTTAAATACAGTATAAAAAGCTTGGCATTAGGACAAACACAACAAGCAGGAGCAACCTTCATCAATGAAGGGAAAAACTTTATCATCATATTCTTGGTAGCGCAAGCAGTCATCAATGGGCAATTGACTTTAGGGGCTATGATCGCCATTCAATATATCATCGGGCAATTGAGTAGTCCGGTAGAGCAGCTATTGGGTTTTATTCAATCATATCAGGATGCTCGAATTAGTATGGACCGGTTGAATGAAATCCATGATTTGGAGGATGAAGAGCCAAAAGATAAAATATTTGCTCAAGAATTACCAGAAGATAGGAGCATTTATATCCAAAATTTAAGCTTTAAATATCCAGGCGCAGGAAATGAACCTGTTTTAAAAAGTATCAACCTCCAATTCCCTGAAGGGAAAACCACCGCAATTGTAGGGATGAGTGGCAGTGGAAAAACCACTTTACTGAAATTACTGCTTGGCTTTTATGAACCTGAAAAAGGAGACATCAAAATTGGTAGTAATGATTTGAAAAACATCCGCCCTAAATTTTGGCGTATGCAATGTGGGGTGGTGATGCAGGACGGTTTTATTTTTTCTGATACCATTGCCAATAATATTGCTGTTGGCGATGATTATCCCGACCCAATCAGGTTAAATGAAGCGGTTAAAATGGCCAATATTCAAGACTTTATACAAGCCTTGCCTTTGGGTTTACAAACTAAAATAGGAGCAGAGGGTAATGGCATCAGTCAGGGTCAAAAGCAACGCTTATTGATAGCTAGGGCTATTTATAAAAACCCCACCTATTTATTTTTTGATGAAGCGACCAATGCCTTGGATGCCAATAATGAAAGTCAGATTGTAGAGAATATGAATGCCTTTACCAAAGGTAAAACAGTAGTAGTGGCGCATCGGTTAAGTACTGTACGCCACGCTGATCAGATTGTGGTTTTGCATGAAGTCGAAATAGCAGAGTTTGGCACACATGAGGCGTTGACCGCCAAGAAAGGAAAATATTATGACCTGGTCAAGAATCAGCTGGAGTTGGGAGTTTAGTTAGTTGCTTAGTTAGTTATTCGTTCCTATCTAGCTATCGAAAATGGTTTTAAGGCGATGGATTTAAAAGTTAAAAAATAATAGGAAATGCCACATATAGAAGAACATCCAATCCACAGCGAAGAAGTAGAAGAAATTATCACCGATACGCCACCTTGGATATTGAGATGGGGTTTAACTGTGTTTTTCGGGGTGCTAATTGGAATTGTCATTTGTGCTGCATTCATCAGAATGCCGGATAAGATCAATGGTAAATTAAGGATAGAAAGTACCAATCAGCCTGAAGAAATTATTCCGCATAGCTCCGGGAAATTAACTGCTTTATTTGTCAAGGAAAACACTTTAGTAGATAGCGGAGCAATTTTGGGTTATATTGAAAGTAATGCCCACCCAAAGCAGGTACTGGACATGAGTTTAGCTATTTCTCATTTGCAGCAATTGGTCGTCTCTAATGAGTTAGATCGCATTAATCACGTTTATTTAATTAACCCAGAGCATTTAGGAGAACTGCAATCTTCCTATTTAACCTTTTCGCAATCTTTAAATGAGTTTAAGTCCTTTCTGTCCAATGGTTTTTATGAACAAAAGAAGATTTCTATTCAGGAGGAAATCAGTGATTTGAAATTACAGCGGACCAGACTATCAAATCAACAAAGGATATATGAGCAAGACTTGGCTATTGCCAAAAGGGATTTTGACGCCAATAAAAAACTCCTTGATGGTAAGGTGATTTCTATTTCAGAATTTAAGAAAGCGGAAAGTAGTTTTATCAATAAAAAAATCCCTTTAGAAAATGTGGCGTCCTCCTATTTACAGAATAATATGTCACAAAATGCTAAACAGGCAGAGTTAAAGGATTTGGACAACCAGGTTAAGATACAGAAGGAAAACTTTTTAGCTAAGGTGAACCAATTTAAAAGTGAACTGGATAATTGGAGACATGAACATATTTTGGAGGCAAAGTCAAGCGGTAAAGTTGTTTTTAACCGTTTTATCAGGCAGGGGGATTTTGTGGAAGTCAATAAGCCGCTATTCTATATCAAAACTAAAAATGCAGGGACTTTTGAGGGAGAAATGCGGATCGGTCAATATGCTTTGGGAAAAGTAAAAGAAGGACAAAATGTGATCATTCGTTTAAGTGCTTTTCCTTATCAGGAGTACGGCGTGTTGAAAGGGAAGATTAGTTATTTATCTAATCAGACCATTAATGATTCTATCTACATTGCCAGAGTAACATTCTTGGATAGTGGTAAAACATCTTATCATAAAAATTTAAATTTGAAAAATGGTTTATTAGCAGATGCTGAGATCATCACTCAAAAAAGAAGTTTATTAACCAAACTTTTTAATAGCGTTTATACGATGTTTAAGAATGAGTAATCAAAAACCCAATATTCCTTTTCAATCCTTCAAACTTCGTTCTTTTCACTGCTGAGTGTTTAAATAAATCTTTAAAAACTTCTTCGGTAATTTCTTTCCAATCTGATTTTTTGAGATGTAATAAATCGGGATGTGGTTCAAAGTCTTTTCCTTGATGTGGGACTGCAAAGAGGTTCCAAAGAGGCAAACGTCTCACAAAAAAAACACTTACAAACTAATATAACGAGTAATAAAAATCAGACTGAATTATATTTTTTTGTTAATTTGATTTAAAGGACTCAAATAATGGATATTCGCACCACAAAACTAGAATTGCTTAAAACAATTTTAGAAAATGAAAATTTTGAATTTATCCAAAAAGTAGCTGAATTTGTCAAAAAGGAGCAAATTGATTTTTGCCATGAGTTGATTTTAAGACAGCCTGAGTATTAACTTTAAGCTTGGCAATGATACAAAATATTCTATTTTCCATTACTGTAAAATTATTCGATATGCCTAAATGTATTTTCTTTTATACACTAAACCATCTTTATCTTATTAAGGAATAAATAATTTTCAGTTTTTCTTTTATCCCTCAAAATTAGATTAACAAATAAAGAGCTTTTTCTAAAATCTAATTTTCTCTAAAATATACTATTTATAATCTTTCCTATCTAGAGATATATTCTCAATACCGTATAATCAATAATCAGAACAAAAAAGCTTTTTGTTTTTAAAACTGCTGATCATTAAGTATTTTCAATAATCGATTCATTTAATCTTTAAACCTTGTGAAATACTTTTGCCTAAGCCTTTATTGTATAATTCTGTTATCATGTCACAATGTTGAAAAAACAGGAACAACTGGCTCCACTGAGTTTGGAAAAATAAAATTAGATAGTACTATTTTTCTAAGTACAGAAAATTACACAT